>NZ_CP034245.1:1847916-2155902 GCF_003931875.1 Microbacterium sp. 10M-3C3
ATCTCGTCGCGGGTCGCCGCATCCGTCTTGGTCACGATCGCGACCTTCTTGGCGCGCGGGTATCCCGACAGCGACTCCGCGATGCGGCGGTCGCCGGGACCGACCTTCTCGACCGCCGGCACGCAGAAGCCGATGACGTCGACGTCGCCGAGCACCTGCTCGACGAGGTCGTTCAGCCGCTGGCCGAGGAGCGTGCGGGGCTTGTGGATGCCGGGGGTGTCGACGATCACGAGCTGACCGCCGGGCCGGTTGACGATACCCCGGATGGCGCGGCGCGTGGTCTGCGGCTTCGCGCTCGTGATCGCGACCTTCTCGCCCACGAGCGCGTTCGTGAGTGTCGACTTGCCGACGTTGGGTCGTCCCACGAAAGTCACGAAGCCGGAGCGGTGCACGGCGCGGTCGGGCGAGGACGCGTCGGAGGCGGAATCGGTCACACTCAATTCTGCATGCCGAACGCGATCGCGCGGACGGATCAGTCCTCCGCCGCCTCGCGCGGCGCCGACGCGCCGTCGGCCTCGGGCGCCTCGGCGCGCTCGACGAAGACCGTCGCGATCCCTCGCCCGCGGCCACGCGAGGCGCCGCCGGTCATCACGAGGCCCGAGTGCTCCGCGGTGCTGCCGGGCTGCGGGATGCGCCCGAGCGCCTTGCCGAGCAGGCCGCCGATGGAGTCGACGTCTTCGTCGTCGAGGTCGAGCCCGAAGAGGTCGCCGACCTCGTCGAGACCGAGACGAGCGCTCACTCGGTAGCGTCCGGGCTCGAGCTCGACCACCTCCGTGGGCTTGGCGTCGTACTCGTCGGAGATCTCGCCCACGAGCTCCTCGATGAGGTCCTCGAGCGTCACCAGCCCCGACACGCCGCCGTACTCGTCCACGACGAGGCACACGTGCACCGCATCCCGCTTCATCTGCTGCAGGAGCGTCTCCGCGCGCATCGACTCGGGCACGAACACCGCCGGACGCGCGATGCGCCGCACCGGCGCGTCGCGCCAGCCCTGCTCGTCGCGGAACCCGAACTGCACGAGGTCCTTCAGGTACAGCATCCCCACGACGTCGTCCGCCTCGTCGTCCAGGAGCGGGATGCGCGAGACGCCCTTCTCCAGGAACAGCCCGAGCGCGGCGCGCGTGCTGGCGTCCGCGTCCACAGACACCATGTCGGTGCGCGGCACCATCACTTCGCGGACGTACCGGTCGGTGAAGTCGAAGACCGAGTGGATGAGCTCGCGGTCGTCCTCCTCGATCAGCTCGTTCTCCGCCGCCTCGTCGATGATGCTGAGCAGCTGCTCCTCCGACGCGAACGACGATCCGGACGAGATGCCCGGCGTCACGCGGTTGCCCAGAGCGGTGAGGCCGTAGGCGAGCGGACCGATGATGAGCCGTGCGGCACGCACGAGGGGCGCCGCGGCGCGCAGGAGTCCACGGGCGTGCTGACGCCCCACCGAGCGCGGACTGACGCCGACGGCGACGAAGGAGATGCCCGTCATCAGTACGGCCGCGGCGAGGGCCGCCCACCAGATGCTGTCGAACAGCTGCACGAAGGCCAGCGTCACGAGCACCGCGGCGGAGGTCTCGGCGAGGACGCGGATGAAGATCACCGCGTTGCCGTGGGCGTCGGGGTCGGCGGCGATCCGGCGCAGCGACGTCGAGGTGCGTCCGCCGTCGGCGAGCTCCAGGAGATCCGCGCGGGAGGTCACGCCCAGCGCCGCATCGATCGCGGACATGAGCCCACCGAAGGCGACCAGCAGCAGCGCCGCCAGAAGCAGCAGGGTCTCTGTCACGGGAGCAGGGTCACGCCCGGTGCCGGCGCCGCTCGGCGCCGTGGAAGCCGGCGATCAGCTCCTTCTGCAGCCCGAACATCTCCCGCTCCTCGTCGGGCTCGGCGTGGTCGAACCCCAGCAGATGCAGGAGGCCGTGCGTGGTCAGGAGGATCAGCTCGTCCTGCGTCGAGTGCCGCGCGGCGACCGCCTGGGTCTCGGCGACCTGCGGGCACAGCACGATGTCGCCGAGGAGCCCGGCGGGCGTGGGCGCGTCCTCCGTGCCGGGGCGGAGCTCGTCCATGGGAAAGCTCAGCACGTCCGTCGGCCCGGGCTCGTCCATCCACTGCACGTGGAGCGACTCCATCGCGCCCTCGTCGACGAGCACGATCGCGACGTCGGCGTCCGGGCTCACGTGCAGCTCGGCGAGGTTGTACTCCATGAGGCGCAGGAGCACCTGCTCGTCGACGTCCATGCCGGACTCGTTGTTGATGTCGATCGTCATGAGCGTCCTCGGCGCGGCAGGTGGTCACGGGGGCCGGCGGCGCGCCCGGCGCGGCGCTCGGCGCGGTTGGCGAACTCGCTGGCCTCGTCGCGCTCGCGGCGCGAGGCGAGGCGCCGCTCGTCGTACTCGCTGTAGGCGTCGACGATGCGGCCGACGAGGGTGTGCCGCACGACGTCCTCGCTCGTGAGGTACGAGAAGTGGATGTCGTCGACGTGGTCGAGGATGCGGGTCACCAGACGCAGGCCAGACGAGCCCTGGGGCAGGTCGATCTGCGTGATGTCGCCCGTGACGACCATGCGGGTGCCGAACCCGAGGCGCGTGAGGAACATCTTCATCTGCTCGGGCGTGGTGTTCTGCGCCTCGTCGAGCACGACGAACGAGTCGTTCAGCGTACGCCCGCGCATGTAGGCCAGCGGGGCGACCTCGATCGTGCCCGTGGCCATGAGCTTGGGCACGATCTCGGGGTCCATCATCTCGTTCAGCGCGTCGTAGAGCGGGCGCAGGTAGGGGTCGATCTTGTCGGTGAGCGTGCCGGGGAGGAATCCGAGGCGCTCCCCCGCCTCGACCGCCGGCCGCGTGAGGATGATGCGGTTGACCTCCTTGCGCTGCAGCGCCTGCACGGCCTTGGCCATCGCGAGGTAGGTCTTGCCGGTGCCCGCCGGCCCGATGCCGAAGACGATCGTGTTCTCCTCGATCGCGTCGACGTACGCCTTCTGCCCCAGCGTCTTGGGGCGGATGATCTTTCCGCGCGACGACAGGATCGCCTCGCCGAGCACCTCGGACGGCCGCGGGCCGCCCTCGGAGCGCAGGATCCGGCTCGAGCTGGTCACGTCGGAGGGGTCGAGGCCCTGGCCGGAGCGCGTCATCGCGAGCAGCTCGTCCACGAGTGCCCGTGCCCGCGCGACGGCGGCCGCCTCGCCGGAGAGCGTGATCTCGTTGCCGCGCACGTGCACGTCGACGTCCGGATGCTCCTTTTCCACGACGCGCAGGAGGCGATCCTGCGGGCCGAGGAGCTGGACCATCGCGACGCCGTCGGCGTAGACGCGGTCGACGGTGGTTCCGGTGCCTTCGGGCTCGCGGTCGTCAGGCACCCGTCGTCTCCTCCTGCAGTCCGCCGGCGAGGACGTGCGCGTGGACGTGGAACACGGTCTGCCCGGCACCGGCGCCGGTGTTGAAGACCAGACGGAAGTCGCCGTCGGCGTGCTCGCCGGCCAGACGCGCGGCGAGGCCGACCATCTCCGCGAGGAGCGCGGGGTCGGCGGCGGCGAGCTCCACGACGTCGCGGTACTCGGTCGTCTTCGGGATCACCAGGAGGTGCACGGGCGCCTGCGGCGCGATGTCGCGGATCGCGAAGACGTGGTCGGTCTCGGCGAGGATCTCCGCGGGCACGTCGCCCACGAGGATGCGCGAGAAGATGGACGCTTCGCTCATGGCGCCAGTCTATCGACGCCCCGTGTCACCGAGGCCGGAGCGCCCGTCACGCGGCCGCCCTCACCAGCGATGCAGGAGCGTGCTCGCGACCGAGAGCGCGGCCGCACCGGCGGTGGAGGTACGCAGCACCGTCTCGCCCAGGCGCACGGGTTCGGCGCCGGCCCGCGCGAGCCGCTGGATCTCGGCGTCGGAGATGCCGCCCTCCGGGCCGACGACGAGATGGACGTCGCGACCGTCGTCGAGCGAGATCCGGGACAGCCGCTGCTCGGCGCGCGGGTCGAGAAGCAGCATCCGCCCACCCTCGGCGAGGCCGGCGAGGTCGTCGGTGCTCGCCGGCGCCGCCACCTCGGGCACCCACGCGCGATGAGCCTGCTTCGCCGCCTCGCGGACGATCGTGCGCCAGCGCGCGAGCCCCTTGTCGACCTTGTGGTCCCAGCGCGACACGCTGCGCTCGGCCTGCCACGGCACGACCGCGTCGACGCCGAGCTCGGTGGCGGCCTGGATCGCGAGCTCGTCCCGATCGCCCTTCGCGAGGGCCTGCACGAGCACGAGCCGCGGCGAGGGGGCGGGCACGTCCCGCCGCGCCGTGATCCGGACGCCGACGCGCTTGGCGTCGACGTCGGCGACCTCGCCGTCCAGCCACACGCCGCTGCCGTCGCCGACCGTCACCGCCTCGCCCGAACGCAGGCGCCGGACCTGCGCCGCGTGATGCGCCTCGGCGCCGGTCAGCACGATCTCGTCGCCGGGCGCCGCATCCGTCGCATCGGCGCTCAGGAAGTGCAGCGCCACGGCTACGCGTTCCGGAAGCGGTCGCGCAGCTTCGCGAACAGCCCCTGGTGGAACTGGGCGAGCTGCGGCGCGGGTGCCTTCGTGCGCTTGGCGAACTCCTCGATGAGGGCGCGCTCCTTGTGATCGAGGCGCGTGGGGGTGACCACGTGCACGCCGACGCGGAGGTCGCCGCGCTGCGAGCCGCGCAGTGGCGTGATGCCGCGCCCCTTGATCGTCAGGACGTCGCCGGACTGCACGCCGGGCCGCACCTCGAGCTCGACGCCGCCGTCGAGCGCCTGGATGGTGGCCGACGTGCCGAGGATCGCGTCGGGCATCGACACCTCGAGCGTCGCGAGCAGGTCGTCGCCGTCGCGGCTGAAGATCTCGTGCGGCGCGACGGTGATCTCCAGGTACAGGTCTCCGTTCGGTCCGCCGGCGGGGCCGACCTCGCCGGAGCCGGGGAGCTGCAGGCGCAGCCCCGTCTCGACGCCGGCCGGGATGTCCACCGACACGGTGCGGCGCGCGCGCACGCGCCCCTGCCCCTGGCACGTCGCACAGGGGTACGGGATCGTCGTGCCGTGGCCCTGGCACGTCGCGCACGGCTGCGTCGTGACGACGTTGCCGAGGAGGCTCCGGACGGTGCGCTGGATGTTGCCGGTGCCGTGGCAGATGTCGCACGTGACCTCGGACGTGCCCGGCTGGCAGCACGACCCCTGGCACGTCTCGCACAGCACGGCCGTGTCGACCTCGAGGTCGCGGTGCGTGCCGAAGACGACGTCGCCCAGTTCGAGGTCGACGCGCACGAGGGCGTCCTGGCCCCGCTCCCGCCGCGACCGCGGACGACCGCCGCGCGGGCCGCCCGCACCGCCGCCGAAGAAGGTCTCGAAGATGTCGCTGAAGCCGCCGAACCCGGCAGCCCCGCCCGCGCCGCCGAACGGGCTCTGGTCGCCGCCCATGTCGTAGCGACGACGCTGGTCGGGGTCGCTGAGCACGTCGTACGCGTGGGTGACGAGCTTGAACCGCTCCGCCGCATCCGCGCCCGGATTGACGTCGGGGTGCAGCTCGCGCGCGAGCCGTCGGTAGGCCCGCTTGATGTCGTCGGCCGAGGCGTCGCGCGCGACGCCCAAGACCTCGTAGTGATCAGCCACTGATCGCCTTCCTGCCCGCCGCAGCGGGATCGTCCTGATGCCGGCGGCGCCTCACCGGGCGCTCTCGTCGTCTTCCAGCAGCCGGGTCAGATAGTGCGCGACGGCGCGGACCGCCGCGAGATTGGTGGGGTAGTCCATGCGCGTGGGGCCGAGCAGCCCGATGCGCGCGCCGCTGGCCGGTGCGTCGTAGTCGCTCGCGAGCACGGAGGCCTCGGGCAGCCCGAACGGCTCGTTCTCGCGGCCGATCGAGACCGACAGGCCCTGCGCGTCGGCGACCATCTCGCTCATCAGCTTCAGCAGCGTCACCTGCTCCTCGATCGCCTCCAGGAGCGGGTAGATGCTGCCGCGGAAGTCGGCCTCGCGCCGGGCGAGCGTCGCCGCCCCGGCCATGACGAGCCGGTCCTGACGGAACTCCTCGAGCTCCTCGGCGAGCACGCGCAGGATGGGATCGGCGAGGGCGTCGAGTCCGCCGGCGGGCGCGGGGGCGTTCGCGAGGAGGGCGCCGAGCCGCTCGGCGGCGCCGCGGACCGAGTGTCCGACCACGAGCGCGCCGACGCGCGCGCGCAGCTGCACGAGCTCGTCGTCGCCCGGCTCCTCGCGCGCGAACGCGATGCGCTGCGTGACACGGCCGGTGTCGGTCACGACCACGACGAGCATGCGCCCGCCGCCGAGGCTCACGAGCTCGACGTGGGTGACGTGAGCGGCCGCGAACGACGGGTACTGCACCATCGCGACCTGACCCGTCAGTCGCGTGAGCGCCCGCACCGTGCGGCCGAGGAGGTCGTCGAGGTCGCCCGAGTCGTCGAGGAAGGACGCGATGGCCGCGCGCTGCGCACTGGAGAGCGGACGGAGCTCTGCGAGGTGATCGACGAAGACGCGGTAGCCCTTGTCGGTCGGGACGCGCCCCGACGACGTGTGGGGCGCCGCGATCAGCTCCTCGTCCTCGAGCTGCGCCATGTCGTTGCGGATGGTCGCCGCCGACACCCCGAAGGCGTGTCGCTCGACGATCGCCTTGCTGCCGACCGGCTCACGCGTGTCGACGTAGTCCTGCACGATCGCGCGCAGCACCTGGAGTCCGCGTTCCGTGACCATGGCACCCCTCCCGCAATCGCTGGCACTCACTCCATCCGAGTGCCAATTCTAGCGGACGGGCGGTGTGCGGCGCCGGACCGGCTCACCGCGTGAGGGCGCGCACGACGGCATCCGCCAGCAGCCGCCCGCGGCGCGTGAGGACGACGCGGCCACGGACGGCGTCGCGCCCCTCGACGAGCCCGTCGGCGACGAGCCCCGCCACCGCCTGCCGGCCCTCGCCGAGCAGATCGGCGACCGCGATGCCCTCGCGGATGCGGCTGCCCAGGAGCACGCTCTCCAGACGCCGCGCCTCATCGTCGGGGCGCTCGCGGCCGGCGGCGGGCGACGACCCCGCGCCCAGCCGGGCCGCGTACGCCGCGGGATGACGCACGTTCCACCAGCGCAGCCCGGCGACGTGGCTGTGCGCGCCGGGCCCGTAGCCCCACCAGTCCGCGCCGCGCCAGTAGGCGAGGTTGTGCCGCGAGCGGTGCTTCGGACCGCGCGCCCAGTTCGACACCTCGTACCACTCCAGGCCGGCGGCCGAGAGCAGGTCGTCGGCGAGCTCGTACATGTCGGCTTCGAGGTCGTCGTCGGGCTCGGCGAGCTCACCGCGGCGGATCTGCCGCGCGAGCTTCGTTCCGTCCTCGACGATGAGCGCGTAGGCCGACAGGTGATCGGGTTCGAGCGCGATCGCCTCCTCGAGCGACGCACGCCAGTCGGCGAGCGACTCCCCCGGCGTGCCGTAGATGAGGTCGACGCTCACGTCGAGCCCTGCCGCCCGCGCCGCGGCCACCGCCGTGCGCACGTTGTCGGGGTCGTGGGTGCGGTCGAGCGCGGCGAGGACGTGCGCCTGCGTCGACTGCATGCCGACCGACATCCGCGTGATGCCGGCGGCGGCGAGCTCGTCGGCGACGCGGGGCGTGACCGTGTCGGGATTGGCCTCGACGGTGATCTCGGCGCCGTCGAGGAGTCCGAACGCACGGCGGACGCCGTCGAGCATGCGCGCGAGGTCGCCCGGTGGCAGCAGTGTCGGCGTGCCGCCGCCGAAGAACACCGTCGACGCCGGTCGGAGGCCGCCGGCGGCGGCGAGCACGCCGGCGGACAGGTCGATCTCCCGCAGCAGCGTGTCGGCGTACTGGTCCTGCCGTGCACCCCGCAGCTCCGACGCGGTGTAGGTGTTGAAGTCGCAGTAGCCGCACCGCACGCGGCAGAAGGGCACGTGCAGGTAGACGCCGAAATCGGCGGACGGATCGATGCGGAGGTCGGCGGGCAGGAGCCCGTCGTCGGGGGCCGGGTCGCCGAGCGGGAGCGCGGCGCCCATCAGCGCCGCGTCGCGTACAGCGGCGAGATCGCCTGCAGGTACCGCTGGAACAGCTCTCGGCGCCGGCGGCGCACGAGGCCGCGGAACATGCGGTACAGCACGGCCACCGGGCGGTCGAAGGCGCGCACGGTGAACCACACCTCGTCGTTCTCGCGCCACTCCAGCACGAAGAGCTCTTCGCCGCTGACCACCGAGTCCGACACCGTGCCGAGCGTGTAGCCGGTGCGACGGGGCTCCTCGATCACCGAGATGACGCGCAGCTCGCCGTCGGCGCGGAGCCCGCCGACGCGGCCGCGCACGCGCACGGTCGTCCCGGGCGCGACGAACGGCGTGCCGTCGGCGTCGAAGCGCTGGTCGGATTCGAGCCGGCTGGGGGCGATCGGGGTGCCGTCGGCGTCGAAGCCGACGCCCGAGTACATCGGCCCGGGCGCGGGGCGCACGTCGCTGATCGCGAGCCCGCCCTCGCGCTGCGCGGCCCAGGCCAGCAGCGACTGCGAGGCGGTCGTGAACCGTTCCTCCCCCGACCCGATCCGCCAGCTCTCCTCGGCCGGCAGCGAGCGCTCCGGCGGGTACTGCATCAGGTCGGGAGCCTGCGTGCCGCCGACGGCGGCGTAGTCGACCGTCTCGTCTCGAAAGGTCCCGCGGCGCATGACCTCCAGCCTACGTCGCCTCTTCCGGGTTTACTTCTTCGTCTCGACGTCGCCGGAGAGGGCCGCGATGAACGCCTCCTGAGGGACCTCGACGCGCCCGACCATCTTCATGCGCTTCTTGCCCTCCTTCTGCTTCTCCAGCAGCTTGCGCTTGCGCGTGATGTCGCCGCCGTAGCACTTCGCGAGCACGTCCTTGCGGATGGCGCGGATGTTCTCACGCGCGATGATCCGCGCGCCGATGGCGGCCTGGATCGGCACCTCGAACTGCTGGCGCGGGATGAGCTTGCGCAAGCGCTCGGTCATCATCGTCCCGTACGCGTAGGCCTTCTCGCGGTGGACGATCGAGCTGAACGCGTCGACCTTCTCGCCCTGCAGCAGGATGTCGACCTTCACGAGGTCGGCCGTCTGCGATCCCGCGGGCTCGTAGTCGAGGCTCGCGTAGCCCTGGGTCTTGGACTTCAGCTGGTCGAAGAAGTCGAACACGATCTCGCCGAGCGGCATGTTGTACCGCAGCTCGACGCGGTCCTCGCTGAGGTAGTCCATGCCGAGGAGCGTGCCGCGGCGCGACTGGCACAGCTCCATGACCGTGCCGACGTAGTCCTTCGGCAGCAGGATGCCGACCTTTACGACCGGCTCGGCGACCTCCGCGACACGGCCGTCGGGGTATTCGCTCGGGTTCGTGACGGTCACGGTCTCGCCGGTGTCGGTGGTCACCTCGTAGGTGACCGAGGGCGCGGTCGTGATGAGGTCGAGCCCGAACTCCCGCGAGAGCCGCTCCGTGATGATCTCCAGATGCAGCAGACCGAGGAAGCCCGCACGGAAGCCGAAGCCGAGCGCGACCGAGGTCTCGGGCTCGTACTGGAGCGACGCATCCGAGAGCTTGAGCTTGTCCAGCGCCTCGCGCAGCTCCGCGTAGTCGCTGCCGTCGATCGGGTAGATGCCCGAGAACACCATCGGCTTGGGGTCGGTGTACCCGGCGAGCGCCTCGGCGGCGGGTTTGCGCGCGTTCGTGATCGTGTCGCCGACCTTCGACTGGCGCACGTCCTTGACGCCCGTGATGAGGTAGCCGACCTCGCCGACGCCGAGCCCGTGCGTGGGCACCGGCTCGGGGCTGGAGACCCCGATCTCGAGCAGATCGTGCGTGGCCTTCGTCGACATCATCTGGATGCGCTCGCGCGGCTGCAGCTGCCCGTCGACCATCCGGACGTACGTCACGACCCCGCGGTAGGCGTCGTACACGGAGTCGAAGATCATCGCGCGAGCCGGCGCATCCGCGTCGCCGACGGGCGCGGGGATCTCGCCGACGATGCGGTCGAGGAGCTCCTCGACGCCCTGCCCGGTCTTGCCGCTCACGCGCAGCACGTCCTCCGGGCGCCCGCCGATGAGCCCCGCGAGCTCGGCCGCGTACTTCTCCGGGTCGGCCGCGGGCAGGTCGATCTTGTTGAGCACCGGGATGATGTGCAGGTCGTTCTCGAGTGCGAGGTACAGGTTCGCGAGGGTCTGCGCCTCGATGCCCTGTGCGGCGTCGACGAGGAGGATCGCGCCCTCGCACGCGGCGAGCGACCGGCTCACCTCATATGTGAAGTCGACGTGACCGGGCGTGTCGATCATGTTCAGCGCGAACGTCTGCTCGGATCCCTGAGCCTGTCGAAGGGCCCACGGCATGCGCACGGCCTGGCTCTTGATCGTGATGCCGCGCTCGCGCTCGATGTCCATGCGGTCGAGGTACTGCGCGCGCATGTCGCGGTCGGCGACGACGCCGGTGATCTGCAGCATGCGATCGGCCAGCGTCGACTTGCCGTGGTCGATGTGAGCGATGATGCAGAAGTTGCGGATCAGCTCGGGCGGGGTCGCACTCGGCTCGAGGGGCTTCAGGGCGCGCGGTGACATGTCCCGTCGATTCTACGGGGGCGCCCGACGACCGGACGGCCGGGGTCGGATGCAGCGGACACCTCGTGTTTACACAGGCGATACCCGGAAGTCCGCGCCATGGGTCATGATCGGAGCAGGTCCCCCCGACCTTCGCGCGCCCCGCTGCCGGGGCGTCATCCGTCGCGCCCACGCACCAGGAGACGACTCTGTGACCGTGCCCACCGCACCCTCCTCCCCGTCCGTTCCGGCCCGCCACCGCGCGCTCGTCGCAGCGATCGGCGCCGCCGCACTCGCGCTCAGCGGCGCGGGCGTCGTCCTCCCCGCGCACGCGGCGGTGAGCACCGGCTCGCCCGTGCTGATCAACGAGGTCTACGGCGGAGGTGGCAACAACGGCGCCACCTACACGAACGACTTCGTCGAGCTGTACAACGCCTCCGCCACCGCCCAGAGCATCGACGGCTGGAGCCTGCAGTACGCCAGCTCGGGCGGCGACTCGTGGGCCAAGTTCGACCTGTCCGGTTCGATTCCCGCCGGTTCGACGTGGCTCGTGCAGCTCGCGGGCGGCGCGAACGGCCTGCCGCTCCCCGTCGCGCCCGACGCGTCGGGTTCGGGCCCCAACCTGTCGGGCACGACCGGCAAGGTGGCGCTGGTGAACTCGACGACTCTTCTCACCGGAGCCACGGGGAACGCCAACGCCGCCGCCTCGGTCGTCGATTTCGTGGGATACGGCCCCGCGAGCGACTACGCAGGCACAGCCGCGGCCCCGGCCACCTCGGCCACGACCAGCGTGTCTCGCGACAGCGAGCACAAGAACACCGCCGACAACACGGCCGACTTCACCGCCGGCGCCCCGACGCCGCAGAAGTCGACGTCCGACGGCACCACGCCCGACCCGGAGCCCTCGACCTCTCCGAGCACGTCGCCTTCACCGAGCACGTCGCCGTCGCCGTCGCCGTCCGGCTCGCAGACCCCCGGCGCCGTCACGCCGATCGCGCAGATCCAGGGACCAGGCGCTGAGACGCCGCTCAAGGGCCAGACCGTGACCACGGAGGGCGTCGTCACGGCGCGCTACGCCACCGGCGGGCTCAACGGCTACGTCATCCAGACCGCCGGCACCGGCGGTGCCATCGACTTCGCCACGCACAAGGCCTCGGACGCAATCTTCGTGTACTCCGCCGCCACGGTCGGCGCAGTCGCGCTCGGCGACACGGTGCGCGTCACGGGCGTCGCCGACGAGTACTTCGGCCAGACCCAGCTCACGGTCGCCGCGGGGGGCGCCACCGTGATCGCGACCCAGACCGCGCCGCAGCCCGCCAAGGTCGTGTGGCCGTCGGACGAGGCGGAGCGCGAGTCGCTCGAGTCGATGCTCCTGCAGCCGCAGGGTCCGATGACGGTGACCGACACGTACGACACCAACGGGTACGGCGAGGTCGGACTCGCGGTCGGGACCTCGCCCCTCCGCCAGCCCACCGACGTGGCGCCCTACGGCAGCGCCGAAGCGGACGCCGTCGCCACGGACAACGCCGCGCGCGGCGTGCTGCTCGACGACGGCGCGTCGACGAACTTCCTCGACCGCGCCGGCGCGAACGCCGGGCTCACCCCGCCCTACATTTCGCTGAGCGAGCCGCTGGTCGTGGGCGGGCCCGTCACGTTCGACAAGCCCGTCATCGCCGCGTACGGCTTCGACAAGTGGCGCCTGCAGCCGACGTCCCCGGTGATCGGCGACGGCACCGGCAAGAACGACGGCGTCACCTTCTCGAACCCCCGCACGGCCGCCCCGGCCCGCGTGGGCGGCGACCTGAGCGTCGCATCGTTCAACGTGCTGAACTACTTCACCACGCTCGGCGACAGCGTCCCGGGGTGCGAGTGGTACGAGCCCATCCGCAACGGCGAGAAGAACTCCGTGTCGGGCGGATGCGACGTCCGCGGCGCGTGGGACGCGCAGGACCTCGCGCGCCAGCAGTCCAAGATCGTCTCTGCGATCAACGCCCTCGACGCATCGGTCGTCGGGCTCATGGAGATCGAGAACTCGGCGAAGCTCGGCGAGAGCCCCGACGAGGCGACGACCACGCTCGTGGCTGCGCTGAACGCGGCGGCGGGCACGACGAAGTGGGCGGTCGTCCCGTCGTCGACGGAGCTCCCCGCCGCCTCGCAGCAGGACGTCATCACCAACGCGATCATCTACCAGCCCGCGCTGGCGAAGCCGGTCGGGCCGTCCCGCGCGCTCGGCACGCTGTCCGGCTCGGGTCAGACGTTCGACAACGCCCGTGAGCCGATCGGCCAGGTCTTCGAGCCGGCCGCCGGCGGCGAGGCGTTCTTCTTCGTCGTGAACCACTTCAAGTCGAAGGGTTCGGCGCCCGCGTCGGGTCCGAACGTCGACAACGGCCAGGGCGCGTGGAACGTCGCGCGCACCGAGCAGGCGAAGGCCCTCGCATCCTGGGTCGAGACGGCCAAGGGTGATGTCGAGTCCGTCGTGCTCGTGGGCGACTTCAACTCGTACGCGCAGGAGAGCCCTATGCTCGCGCTGTACGACGAGGGGTACGTCGACGCCGAGAAGCAGTTCGGCACCGGCGAGTCGAGCTACTCGTTCGACGGCCTGGTCGGCTCGCTCGACCACGTGCTGCTGAACGGGGCCGCGGCGGAGCGCGCGACGGCCGCCGACATCTGGAACATCAATTCCGGCGAGTCCCCCGCCCTCGAGTACAGCCGCTACCGCTATCACGGCGTCGACTTCTTCCAGGACGGGCCGTATCGCTCCAGCGACCACGACCCGGTGAAGGTCGGTCTCGCGGCCGGCGCGGAGGCGCCCGTGCAGCTGACACTGCTGGGCATCAACGACTTCCACGGTCGGATCGACGCGAACACGGTGAAGTTCGCCGGCACGATCGAACAGCTGCGTGCGCAGGCGCCCGGGGAGTCGGTGTTCGTCTCCTCGGGTGACAACATCGGTGCGTCGCTGTTCGCGTCGGGGTACTTCAACGACAACCCGACGCTCAACGTGCTCAACGCGCTCGAGCTTCAGACTTCCGCCGTGGGCAACCACGAGTTCGACAAGGGCTTCAGCGACCTGAGCGGCCGTGTGGAGAACGAGGCGGACTTCCCCTACCTGGGCGCGAACGTCTACCTGCGCGGCACGCAGACCCCCGTGCTGCCGGAGTACGACACGGTCGAGGTCGACGGTCTGACCATCGCGTTCGTCGGTGCGGTCACCGGTGAGACAGCATCCCTGGTCTCCCCCGGCGGCATCTCGACGATCGACTTCGGCGACCCCGTGGAGGCGGTGAACCGTGTCGCGGCGAAGCTGACCGACGGGAACCCGGCGAACGGCGAGGCGGACGTGATCGTGGCGCTGTACCACGACGGCGCCGGCGCGGGCACGCCCGACGGCGCGACGCTCGAGGAGGAGACCGCCGCAGGCGGCGCCTTCAGCGAGATCGTGCAGGAGACGTCGCCCGCCGTGGGTGCGATCTTCACCGGACACACGCACAAGCAGTACGCGTGGTCGGCTCCGATCCCCGGCACCGACCGGACCCGCCCCGTCGTGCAGACCGGATCGTACGGCGAGCGGATCGGCAAGATCACGCTCGACATCGACCCCGAGAGCGGTGACATCCTCGCGCACTCCGAGGAGAACGTCGCGCGGACGACGACGGATGACGCCCGCCTGGTCGCGGATTACCCGCGTGTGGCCGAGGTCAAGAGCATCGTCGACACGGCGCTCGCAGACGCGAAGGCCGTCGGCAATGTGAAGGTCGGCGAGGTGTCCACCGACATCACGACCGCGTTCTCGGGTGGGAAGTTCGTCAACGGCGTCTGGACCGGTGGCAACCGCGACGACCGGGCGAACGAGTCGGCCCTCGGCAACCTCGTCGCCGAGGCGCTGCGCTCCTCGATGGCGGATCTGCCGAACGGCGCCCAGATCGGTGTCACCAACCCCGGTGGGCTGCGCAACGAGCTGTACGACACGCAGGCCGAGTTCGGTGCGGGTGCGGTGCAGGGTCTCGCCGACGGCGACATCTCGTTCTCGCAGGCGCTCGCGGTGCTGCCGTTCAACAACACCACCACCCTGGTGTCGCTGACCGGTACGCAGTTCGTCGACCTGCTCGAGCAGCAGTGGCAGCCGGCGACGGATGCCAACGGCGCACCCATCTCCCGCCCGTACCTGCAGCTCGGCCTGTCGGAGAACGTGACCTACACGTACGACGACACCCGCGCCAAGGGCGACCGCATCACATCGGTCACGGTCGACGGCGAGCCGCTCGACCTCGACGCGACCTACCGGGTCGGCACCCTGTCGTTCCTCGCGGACGGAGGCGACAACTTCACGGTGTTCCGTGACGGGGCCGACCGCCTCGACACGGGCAACGTCGACT
Source organism: Microbacterium sp. 10M-3C3 (assembly GCF_003931875.1). NCBI lineage: Bacteria > Bacillati > Actinomycetota > Actinomycetes > Micrococcales > Microbacteriaceae > Microbacterium > Microbacterium sp. 10M-3C3. The sequence continues at coordinate 1,862,806 of NZ_CP034245.1, forward strand.
ACCAGGCGTGGATCGACTACCTGAAGGCTGGCTCGCCGGTCGCGGCGAGCTACGCCAAGCACGCGGTCCGCGTCACCGGTCAGACGACCGCTGCGCCCGGTTCGAGTGCGGTCTTCGCGGTGTCGAACCTCAACCTCACGAGCCTCGGCACGCCGGAGACGACGTCGCTCGAGGTCCGGCTCGGTGACGAGGTCATCGGGACGGCATCGGTCCAAGGCGGCAGCGCCACCGTCACGGTTCCGGTGCCCGCCGACGCCGCGCTCGGAGCGGTCGCCGACGTGGTGCTCACAAGCGCCGCCGCCGGCACCGAGGTCACCGTGCCCGTGACCGTCGGACAGCCGGTGCCGGGTGCGGGGGCGCCGCCGGTGCCGTCGAACCCGGGCGGCAGCATCCCGGGTGCGGGTGTGCAGATCGGCGGCACGTGGGCGAAGGTCGTGCTCGGCAACGGCGGCCGGGTCGAGCAGGGCGGGTCGCTGCCGGTGACCCTGACCGGGCTCACGCCGGGTCAGCAGGTCGCGGCGACCCTGTTCTCCACCCCGATCACGGTGTCGAACATCCCGGCGGCGGATGCGTCGGGCACGATCCGGTTCGCGGTGCAGATCCCGGCCGGGTTCGACCTGGGCGCGCACCGCCTCGTGATCACGACCGCCGGACAGGACCCCATCCAGGTGGGCGTCACCGTGGTGCGGCCCGGGGCGCTCGCTGTCACCGGTGCCGAGCTGCCGTGGGGCATCGCGCTGGCCGGCGCGTTCCTCGTGGTCGCCGGCGGCCTCGCGTTCGCCCTGCGCCGCCGCCCCCGCATCCCCACCGCGGCATAACCCGCGAAAGTGCACCCTCACGCCGAGAGTGCACCCCCGAGCGAGCAGTCTCGCCACGGAGGTGCACTCTCGGCGCTCGCTTAGGCTGAGCCCGTGACGGTCCCGGTCGTGCTCGTGCACGGCATCCGCACGTCCGCGACGATGTGGCGCGCCCAGGTCGATTACCTGCGGCAGCGCGGCAACCCCGTCACGGCCGTCGACCTTCCCGCGCACGGCGCGCGCATGGCGGAGACGTTCACGCTCGACGAGGCGTTCGCCACGATCGACCGAGCCGTGCGCGCGGCCGCCGAGGAGGGCCCGGTTCTCCTCGCCGGGCACTCGATGGGCGGCCTCCTGTGCATCGAGTACGCCGGACAGGTGGATGCGCCGCCGATCGCCGGCTTCATCGCGGCGTCGTGCACCGCGATCCCGCGCGGCGCAGCCCTGGCCACCTACCGCGTGCTCGCGCGCCGCTTCGACGCCCTCCCCGATCGCGGCATGGCGCTCACCCAGTACGTGCTCTCCCGGACGCTTCCCGACGAGACGCGCGCGGACTTCGGCGCCGGCGGCTACGCGTTCGACGCGCAGGACGCGGCCCTGGCGAGCCTGTCGGTGCTCGACCTGCTCGCAGCGCTTCGCCGCATCCGTGTGCCGCTGTGGTTCATCAACGGGCAGTGGGATCAGCTGCGTGTGAACGAGCGCCTGTTCCGGCGCATCAGGCCCGACGCCGAGCTCATCGTCGTCCCCCGCACGACGCACCTCGTGACCGCGATGCGCCCGCAGGTGTTCAATGCGCTCCTCAACCTCGCGATCACGACGGTCGAGCAGGGCTGATAGACTCTGTTGTTGGCTTGCGTGTGGGCCTTCCCGCACGACCGTCGCACGGCGCCCCTCTCCCGCTTGGCGACACGAATCCAGTAACTCCGAACGAAAGACGTCGAACGTGGCGAACATCAAGTCGCAGATCAAGCGCAACAAGACCAATGAGAAGGCGCGCGAGCGCAACAAGTCGGTGAAGAGCGCCCTCAAGACCGAGGTGCGTCGCACCCGCGAGGCCATCGCCGCCGGTGACAAGGCCGCCGCCGAGAAGGCGCTCGCGACCGCGACCAAGAAGCTCGACAAGGCCGTCAGCAAGGGCGTCATCCACGCCAACCAGGCCGCGAACCGCAAGTCGGCGATCGCCAAGCAGGTCGCCGCTCTCTGAGCCCGGCTCTTCCGACGGCCCGTCCCTCCGGGGGCGGGCCTTCGTCGTTCCCGGACCGGTCGACCGGCGTCAGGATGCGAACGGCGCGCGCGTCGCGATCACGGTCACCATGCGCTCGAGGGCGAACACCGCGTCGCGCGAGGCGCCCTTGACCTCGGCGTCGGCCCGCGCGGTCGCCTGGATCGCGCGGCCGAGTGTCGCCTGCGACCAGCCGACGAGGTCGCGCCTGGCTCGCTCGACCTGCCAGTCCTTCATGCCGAGCCGCGACGCCAGCGCCGCGGACGACTCGCGCGAACCCGCGACGCGCGCCATGCCGCGCAGCTTCATGGCCACCGCCGCGACGAGGGGAACGGGATCGGCTCCCGACGCGAGCGCGTGCCGGAGCGAGACGAGCGCTTCGCCGTGGCGACCCGCGATGGCGAGGTCGGCCACCGTGAAGGCCGAGGTCTCGACCCGGCCGCCGTAATACCGCTCGACGATGCGGTCGTCGATGTCGCCGTCGACGTCGGCGATGAGCTGCTGACACGCCGCGGCGAGCTCCGTGAGGTCGTCCGCGAAGGCGGACACGAGCGCGCGCAGCGCCGTGGGAGCGATGCGCCGGCGCGCGGCGGAGAACTCCCCCGCGGCGAAGTCGTAGCGGTCGCTGTCGCGCTTGATCGCGGGGCATGCGATCTCGACGCCGTCGCCTTCGCCCGCGCGGACGGCATCGAGGAGCTTCTTGCCGCGCACGCTTGCGCCGGTATGCCGGAGGACGACCGTCGCGCCCTCCTGCGGCTGTGCGAGGTAGGCGACAGCCTCGGCGAGGAAGACGTCGGAGCAGCGTTCGACGCCCGACACGCGCACGAGTCGCGGCTCGCCGAACAGCGAGGGGGACGTGACGGCGAGGAGCGTCCCGGCGGTGTAGTCGTCGGCACGGATGTCGCTGACCTCGAGACTCGGATCCTCCGCCTTGAGGAAGTCGCGGATGCCGGCCGTCGCCCGCTCGGCGCAGACCTCCTCCGGGCCCGAGACCAGCACGATCGGCGCGGGCTGTGGATCGCGCCACGGCACCTGCGGGATCACCGACCGCGGCGCCGCCGCGCGGCCCCGCGTCGAGGAGGATCGACGGGGTGCGGCAGCCATGCCGTCCAGCCTAATCCGGGGGCCCGACGCCGCCGCGCCAGATGCGCAGCGCCCCACCGTCGCGCCACACGACGACGGCTCCGTCCGTGTCGGTGCGCGCGATGAGCGCACCCAGGCGCCGCAGGACCGCGAGGATACTGGCTCGCGGATGCCCGTAGTCGTTGCCGGCCCCCACGGACACCAGCGCGACGCGGGGCTGCGTGCGCTCGTACAGGGCCGGGTCCTGGTCGGCGCTGCCGTGATGGGCGACCTTGACGACGTCGAACGCGCCGAGATCCGCGCTCGCGCGCAGGCGCACCTGAGCCTCCGCGTCGAGGTCTGCCAGCAGCAGCGTGGACGGGATCCCCTCCCCCGTCACCGCGAGTGCGACCCCCGCGGCGTTCCCCGGCGTCCGCACGGATGCGGCCGGCCACAGCACGCGCCAACGCGCATCGCCGAGCGTGCCGACGTCGCCGGCCTCGACCGCCATCACGCGGGCTCCGGATTCGGCGAGCCGCGCGAGCGCGCGAGACCCGTCCGCATCCGGCGGCCCGTGCAGGACCGTTCCGACACGCCCGACGACCGCGGCGACGCCTCCGGAGTGATCTGAGTCGAAGTGCGTGAGGACGAGGACGTCGACGTGGTCGATCGCGAAGCGCTGCAGGCACGCGGTCAGTCGCGCAGGGTCGGGACCGGTGTCGACGAGCATGACGCGCTGCTCTGAGCGCAGAAGCACCGCATCCCCCTGCCCCACATCGCACATCGCGATCCGCCAGTCGGCGGGAACCGTCCATCGCGCGGCCACGCCCCCGAGGATCATGGTTCCGGCCACTCCTCCCCCGACGACCGCGACGAGGCCGATGGCGACGGCACGGACCAGGCGCGTCCGCCAGCCGCGGGTGCGGACTCCCACGGCGACGGCGATCCCCGCGCCGACGGCGGCGAGCAGCGCCGCCCCCGCGATCCCGGCCGGCCAGGGGACGCGCTGGCCAGGCACCGCGGCGACCGCGTGGGCGACACCGGCGATCCACGTCGCCGGCAGCCAGGCGAGCGCAGCCAGACCGCTCTGCAGCAGCGGGAACGGCGCCGCCAGGCACGCGAAGAAGCCGGCGACCGTCGCCATCGGCGCGGCGGGGGCGGCGAGGAGGTTCGCGACCACGCCGAGCACCGGCACGGAGGGGTCGAGGAGGATCAGGAGCGGCCCGCACACGAGCTGCGCCGCCAGCGGGACGGAGATGCCCAGAGCGAGCGGCATCGGCACCAGGCGTCCGAGGCCGGACGCGAGCGGCCGCGCGAGGGTGAGGAGGGCGGCGGTGGCCGCCGCGGACAGCGCGAATCCCATGCTCACCGCGAGCCACGGATCGACGACGAGGCACGCGACCACGGCGCCGCTCAGGACGGCGAGCCCGACGGCGGGGCGGCCCAGGGCGACGGCGAGCATCGCGATCGCGGCCATCGCTGCCGCGCGCACGACGCTCGGCTCCGGCGTCACGAGCAGGACGAACGTCACGAGGGCGCCGACACCCGCCGCCACGCGCACCCCCCGGCGCGCACCGCAGAGCGCTGCCAGGCCGAAGGCGAGCCCGACCACGATCGCGCAGTTGGCGCCGGATACTGCGGTCAAGTGCGTGAGCGAGGAGGTGCGCATCGCGTCCTCCAGCTCGGGCCGCACCGCGGACGTGTCCCCTACCGCGAGCCCCGGAACGAGCGCGCCGCCGTCGCCCGGCAGCGTCCGCGCCGCTTCCGCGAAGCGCGCGCGGACGGTGGCCAGCACGTCCCACCCATCGCCCGGCGACGCGACGACCTCGACCGCGTCGGAGCGGACGATCACCGCCGCGCGCTGCCCCGCATCTGCGGCGAATGCCGTCCCGCGCACGCGCACACGGGCGCCCAGCTCGAGCCCGGCCGGCACACCTTCCGTGGCCCCGACCCGGACGGGCACCGCGGTCGAGAGCACCTCGTCCCCTGCGCGCACCTCTGCGGCGACGGCATCGAACCAGAGGTCACCGGATGCCGCCGCATCCGGCCGTCCCGACACGGTCGCCGTGATCTCGACCGTGCGTCCGCCCGCGACGGCGACGACGGCGTCGCGGGCTGGGAGGGCCGCGCCCACCGAGACGGCCACCGCGCCCACCGCGGCCGCGACGACGGCCAGGACGCCGAGGAGTCCGCCGCGGGCGCGCACGGCCAGCGCCGTCAGCAGCAGGGCGGCCCCCCACGCGACGGCGGCGATCGGCACGGCGCTCCCGGGCACGAGCACTGCCGCCGCGGCCGCCACCCACGTCGCCGCGGCGACGGGGAGCATCCGCACACGGCGCATCACACGCGCACGCGGTCGCGCAGACCGTCGACGAGCTTCTCGCCGATCCCCGGCACCGCGAGCAGGTCCTCGACGCTGGCGAACCGCCCGTTCTCGGTGCGCCAGTCGAGGATCCGGCCGGCGAGGGCGGGACCGATCCCGGGGAGCGTGTCCAGTGCCGCCGCGTCGGCCGTGTTGAGATCGACGATCGTGTCGCCCGCGGCGGACGTCGGCGCCGCGGGCGGAGGCGCCCCGACGACGGGGACGAGGAGCTGCTCGCCATCGGAGACGTCGCGCGCCAGGTTGACGATCGCGCGGTCGGCGTCGGGGGCGAAGCCGCCCGCGGCCGCGATCGCGTCGGTCGCGCGGGCGCCGCGGGGCAGCGCGTAGACCCCCGGCGAGCGGACGGCGCCCGCCACATGGACGAGCACGGTGTCGGACGCGGCCGAGGACGGCTCCGGTCCGTCGGATCCGCCTGTCGGCGCCGCGAGCCCGTGGGCGGGCACCGCCTCGGCGTCTCCGCCGGCGCCACGGACGATGCCGATGACGACGGTGACCGCGAACGCCGCGAGCACGAGCACGACGACCGCGCCGGCGGACAACCGGCGTCGCCTCGAGCCGTCTCCTGATCCGCCCACGCCGTCACGCTAGGCGGCCGGCCGTGACCGGACGACCCGACGCCGTCCGGTCACGGAAAGCGCGAGCGCCCGCGCGCCTGGGGAGGACTACTTGGTCGAGAAGCTGACGACCTTCGGCGGCCGCACCACCGCGCGGACGATCTCGCGGTCGCCGAGTGCGCGCTGCACCTTCGCGTCGGCACGTGCGAGCCGCTCGAGCTCCGCCGCATCGATGCGCGCGGGCACCTCGAGGGTGCCGCGCACCTTGCCGTCGATCTGCACGACCGCCGTGACCGACTCCTCCACGAGGAGGGTCGGGTCGGCCGAGCGCCACGGCACGAGACCCACGAACGGCTCGTAGCCGAGCGCGTTCCACATCTCCTCCGCCGTGTGCGGCGCGAACAGATCGAGGATCATCGCGGTCCCCTCGGCGGCCTCGCGCACGGCGGGGTCGGCGGCGCCGGCTCCCGAGTCGATCGCCTTGCGGGTCGCGTTGACGAGCTCCATGAGTCGGGCCACGACGACGTTGAACTTCGTCTGCTCGACCAGCCCCGGCGCATCCGCCAGCAGCCGGTGCGTGACGCGGCGCAGCGCCGCGTCGCCCTCGGCCCACACGACGTCCCGCTCGCTGTCGACGTCGTGCGCGATGCGCAGCGCCCGCGCCAGGAACTTGGCCGCACCGGTGGTCGAGACGTCGTCCCAGTCCTTGTCGTCCTCCACCGGGCCGGCGAAGGCGAGCGCGACGCGCAGCGCGTCGGCGCCGTGCGTGTCGAGCTCCTCCTGGAAGAGCACGAGGTTGCCCTTGCTCTTGGACATCTTCGAGCCGCCCAGGATCACCATGCCCTGGTTGATGAGGTTCGAGAACGGCTCGGTGAACTCCACCATCCCCATGTCGAACATGGCCTTCGTGACGAAGCGGGCGTACAGCAGGTGCAGGATCGCGTGCTCGACGCCGCCGATGTAGAAGTCGACCGGGCCCCACTTGTCCGCCTCGCGCGAGGAGAACGGCTGGGTCTCATCGCCCGGCGAGAGGAAGCGCATGTAGTACCACGAGCTGTCGACGAAGGTGTCCATCGTGTCGGGGTCGCGACGCGCCGGCTCGTCCGTGCCGGGCGCGACCGTCTGCACCCACTCCGTCGCGGCGCCCAGCGGCGACTGGCCCTTGGGTGAGAGGTCGAGCCCTTCCACCGCGGGCAGGCGCACCGGCAGCTCGTCCTCGGGCACCGGCACGATGCGGCCGTCCTCGGTGTGCAGCATCGGGATCGGCGTGCCCCAGAAGCGCTGACGCGAGATCAGCCAGTCGCGCAGCCGGTAGGTCTTGGCGGCGCGGCCGCGGCCCCGCTCCCCGAGGAGATCGATGGCGCGGGCGATCGCGTTGCGCTTGGACAGCCCGTCGAGCGGGCCGGAGTTGATCATGCGCCCCTCGCCCGTCAGGGCGATCCCGGTGCGCACCGGGTCGAGGTCGTCGAGCGTCTCCCCTCCGGGGTCCAGCGGCACGCCGTCCTGGTCGAACTCGATGACGGGGATCGCGCCGGTCACGGGCGCCGTCGTATCGACGACCACCCTCACCGGCAGGTCGAACGCGCGCGCGAAGTCGAGGTCGCGCTGGTCGTGCGCCGGCACGGCCATGACGGCGCCGTGGCCGTAATCGGCCAGCACGTAGTCCGCGGCCCAGATCGGCAGCCGCTCGCCGTTGACGGGGTTGATCGCGTAGCGCTCGAGGAACACGCCCGTCTTGGGGCGGTCGCTGGACTGGCGGTCGATGTCGGTGCTCTTCTGCACGCGCTCGAGGTAGTCCTGGAAGCGCATGCGCGCCTCGGGCGAGGCCTCGGCGACGAGCTCCGCCGCCAGGTCGGAGTCGGGCGCGACGACGAAGAAGGTCGCGCCGAAGAGCGTGTCGGGGCGCGTGGAGAACACCGTCACGGTGCCCTCGCGGCCCTCGATCTCGAAGTCGATGTCGGCGCCGACCGAGCGACCGATCCAGTTGCGCTGCATCTGGATGACCTTCTGCGGCCACGAGCCCTCCAGCTGGTTCAGGTCGTCCAGCAGGCGGTCGGCGTAGTCGGTGATCTTCAGGTACCACTGCGTGAGCTTCTTCTTGACGACCTCATTGCCGCAGCGCTCGCAACGGCCGTCGACGACCTGCTCGTTCGCGAGCACCGTCTGGTCGAACGGGCACCAGTTGACCGGGCTCTCCTTGCGGTAGGCCAGCCCGCGCTCGTAGAGCTTCAGGAACAGCCACTGGTTCCAGCGGTAGTACTCCGGGTCGCTCGTGTGCAGGACGCGGCTCCAGTCGAACGAGACGCCGTAGTCCTTCAGGCTCTGCTTCTGCTGCGCGATGTTCCCGTAGGTCCACTGCACGGGGTCGGCGCCCCGCTGGATGGCCGCGTTCTCGGCGGGCAGGCCGAAGGAGTCCCACCCGATCGGGTTCAGGACGTTGTACCCCCGGTGGCGCCAGAATCGCGCGACGATGTCGGAGTAGAGGTAGTTCTCGGCGTGCCCCATGTGGAGGTCGCCCGACGGGTACGGGAACATCGCCAGGACGTACTTGCGCGGCCGGGCGTCGTCGTCGCCGCCGGCACGGAACGGATCGCGCTCGGCCCAGAGCGCCTGCCACTTCCGCTGGATCTCGTGGGGGTCGAAGCCCCCGCTTTCGGCAGCGGTCGACGGAGAGCTGGTCTGGGACACGGCGGAGCCAATCTGGAGGTCGGGAGAGGCGCCGGAGCGCCGTCCTCCAGGTTACCGGACCCTCACCGCGCCCAGTCGGCGGGCAGAGCGGCGCCGGCGGCGGCCAGCGGCGCCCGGGCTTTCAGGGCGACCTCCGCGACCTCCGCGTCGGGCCGCGACAGCCACGTGATGCCCCCACCGGCGCCGACGTACGCGCCGCCCGGGAACGTCACGATCGAGCGGATGACCATCGCGAGGTCGGCCGCGCCGTCGTCGCCCACCCAGCCGAAGCAGCCCGCGAAGACACCCCGATCCGCGCCTTCCAGGTCGTGCAGGATGGTCATGGCGGAGAGCTTCGGGGCGCCGGTCATGCTCCCGGCCGGGAAGGCCGCATCCAGCACGTCGCCGATCGTCGCCCCCGGGCGCAGCCGCCCCGACACGGTGCTCACGAGCTGGTGCACGGTGGGATAGCTCTCGACCTCGAGGAGCCGCTCGACGGCGACCGTGCCGGGCTCGCTGACGCGGGAGAGATCGTTGCGCATGAGATCGACGATCATGACGTTCTCGGCCCGCTCCTTCGGGTCGGCGCGCAGCTCGGCGGCCAGTGCGGCATCGACGCCGGGGTCGGCCTCCCGCCGCCGGGTGCCCTTGATCGGATGCGTGCGCGCGAGCCCGCCGTCGATCTCGAGGAAGCGCTCGGGGCTCGCGCTGACGAGCGCCTCCTCGCCCGCACGCACGATGCCGCCGTGGTGCGACGGGGCGTCGCGGCGCAGGCGCGAGAATGCGGCGACCGGGTCGACCTCGCCCTCGATCGCGAACCGCGTCGTGAGGCACAGCTGGTACGCATCGCCCTCGCGGATGCTGTCGCGGCAGCGCTCGACGAGCTCGGCGTACCCGGAGGGTGCGTGCCGGGCCGTGGCCGTGCGCACCGGTGACGCGGGGACGGCGGGCGGCGCATCGCCCGCGCGGTTCCACGCCGACGCGAGCCGCGCCGCGACCTGGCCCTCTCCCGCCGCCCACGCCCTCCCCGTCGCGTGGTCGATCGCGATGACGGCGTCCACGCGCAGCCAGCGGTCGGCGGGCGCCGCCGCATCCGCCGGCGCGACGGGGGCGCCCGCACGGGCCGCGCCTCCCTCGTAGCCGAGCCATCCCACCCAACCCGTCACGAACGCCGGCGAACCAGGCTCACGGCGCGGAGCCGCCGACGCGTCGACGCCGCGGACCTCCGCCGCCGAGGCCGCACGCCCCGCACCGAGATAGCTCCAGCCGTGCGACGCGGCGGGCCCGGCGTCGAGCCAGAAGACGTGCGGATGCTGCGCCGCGAGCTCCGCGAACACCGCGGCGGCGTCGACGCGGCGGTCGAGCTCGATCCGGGCGACGCCCGCGCGCGACAGCTGCGGGGCGGCATCGGCGGACACGCTCCCAGGCTAGACGCGGTCGTCGGCTCTAGGCTGACGGCGTGAACGAGATCCTGTCCGGTCTGCTCGATGCCGTGCAGAGCGTGGATCCCGTGCTGCGGACCGTCATCGCGGGCCTTGCGATCATGCTCGAGACGAGCGTGCTGGTGGGGCTCATCGTCCCCGGCGACACGATCGTGATCGTCGCCGGCACGGCCGTCTCCTCACCGTGGGAGGGGGTGCTCCTCGGAATCGCGGTCGTCGTCGGCGCCCTCATCGGCGAGAGCGTCGGGTTCGCGCTCGGGCGCTTCCTCGGCCCCCGCATCCGCGCGTCACGCCTGGGCCGCCGGATCGGCGAGCGGAACTGGGCGCGCTCGGAGCGCTACCTCGAGCGCCGCGGCGGGCCCGCCATCTTCCTGTCGCGCTTCCTCCCCGTCCTGCACTCGCTCGTGCCCCTCACGGTGGGGATGAGCGGCTACAGCTATCGCCGCTTCCTCGCGTGGACGGCGCCGGCATGCGCGGTGTGGGCGGCGCTGTACATCTCGGTGGCGGCGGCGGCCGCCGGCACCTACCGCGAGCTCAGCGACACGATCCATTTCGCCGGGTACGTCTTCGTCGGCATCATCGTCGTGTTCCTGCTGCTGGTGTGGATCGGCAAGAGGGTACTCGAACGCTACGAGCGGCGTCACCTGGACGACGCCGGGACGGGCGACGTGGAAAACTGACGGGGATGCCCTCCGACGCCCCCCGCACCAAGATCCTCTGGCTGGCCCGTCTCGAACGGCGCTTCCACGCGTGGCGCGAGCGGCGCGCGCGCGCTCGCGGCCTGCGGCCCCAGGTGACCGGCTTCCCGGGATACGGCGGTGAGGACTGGGTGCGCGTCGTCGGCCGCGTCCTCATCGCCCCGCCGGTGCGCAAGCCCGCCCCCGGCGAGTACGCGAGCGTGCGCGGCTGGCGCAGCTTCGTCGCCGTGCCCGTCGGCTTCGCCCAGGTGCGGATCGACGTCGAAGGGGTGTCGCACCACGTCGTCGCCGATCGCGGCGGGGTCATCGACACGGTCGTCCCCGGCCGGCTGCAGCCCGGGTGGCAGACCGTCTCGATGTCGGTGGAGGACAGCGAGCCGGTGGAGACCCGCGTCTTCATCGTCGGCAACGACGTCACTTTCGGGATCGTGTCCGACGTCGACGACACCGTCATGGTCACGGCTCTCCCGCGCCCCCTGCTCGCCGCGTGGAACTCGTTCGTCCTCGACGAGCACGCGCGACAGCCGGTGCCGGGCATGGCCGTGCTACTCGAGCGCCTCGCCCGCGAGAACCCCGGCGCACCGGTGCTCTACCTGTCGACCGGCGCGTGGAACATCGCGCCGACGCTCATCCGGTTCCTGCGCCGGCACCTGTTCCCGCCCGGCTCGATCCTCCTCACCGACTGGGGTCCCACGCACGACCGGTGGTTCCGCAGCGGCCGCGACCACAAGGACTCCAACCTCCGCCGGCTCGCGGCCGAGTTCCCCCGCATCCGCTGGCTCCTCATCGGCGACGACGGGCAGCACGACGACGAGATCTACACGCGCTTCGCCAGCGCGCATCCGGAGTCGGTGGCGGCCGTCGCCATCCGGCGTCTCTCCCCCGCCGAGGCCGTACTCGCCGGTGGTCGCACCGTCGTGGACGACCACTCCGCGGCCGCGGTGCCGTGGGTGACCGAGTCCGACGGCGCCGGACTGCTCGAGCGCCTGCAGGATGTCGGCGTCGTCCATGGCGATCCGAGCGCGTGAGGTCGGCGGCCGGGCGTAGCGTGGGAGGATGTGCGGACGTTTCGTCGTAGCCAATGCCGGGTCGGAGCTGGTCGGCGTGCTCCGCGTCGATGTCGAGGGCGATGACCTGCCGGCGCCCTCGTTCAACATCGCCCCGACGGCCCCGGTGGCGATCGTGCTCGACTCCGCGAAGGAGGAGCCGCCGGTGCGGCGGCTCGAGACCGCCCGCTGGGGGCTCGTGCCGTCGTGGGCAAAAGACCCGAAGATCGGCGCACGGGCGTTCAACGCGCGCAGCGAGGAGCTCGAGGACAAGCCGATGTTCCGGGGCGCGCTCCACAAGCGGCGGGCGATCATCCCGGCCACCGGCTACTACGAGTGGAAGACCACGCCCGACGGCAAGATCCCTCACTTCATCCACCCCGCCGACGAGCAGCCCATGTTCTTCGCCGGGCTCTACGAGTGGTGGAAGAACCCCGCGCTCGGCGAGGACGACCCCGACCGGTGGCTGCTGAGCTTCACGATCCTCACCCGCGACTCCATCGGCCGGCTCGGGTCGATCCACGACCGCATGCCGCTGTTCATGGACCCCGATCACGCCGATGCGTGGCTCGACCCGACGACCGACAACGTGCGCGACGTGCTCGACGCCGCGCACGACGCCGCTCCCGCGATCGCCGACACGCTCGACGACCATGTGGTCTCGAAGGCCGTCGGCAACGTCCGCAACAACGGGCCGGAGCTCATCGAGCCGGTCGAGGACTGACCCCGCCGTATCCTCGAGGGATGCCGTCCGTCGCCGCGCCCGCCTCGCTCGCGAGCGCGCAGTGGCGGGAGCGGGAACGCGCGCACGCCGAACGCGCCGACCGCATGACCGCGGGCCGCCGGGCCCGGGTCGCGCGCGGCGAGACGCATCCGGTCGACGACTTCCTGTACACGTACTACTCGTACCGGCCGTCGCTCCTGCGGCGCTGGCATCCGGGCGCGGATGTGGTGCTCGAGGACGCCGCCGACCGGCTCGCGCAGCGGTGGTACCGCCCGGGGCCCGTGCCGGACACTGCGATGGTCGACGACACGGCGTTCCGCGCGGAGAAAGGTCCGCTCATTGAGGCCGTCCGCCGCATCCTGCGCGCGACGGCGGGCCGGGCGGGCTCGTTCGGATGCTTCGGGCTCCACGAGTGGGCGATGGCCTACCGCGCGGCCGACGTGCGGCACGACGTCCCGCTGCGCCTCGGCCACGAGGGCACGGACGCGGTGGTGGAGGCTCACGACCTCCGCTGCACGCATGTCGACGCGTTCCGTTTCTTCACGCCCGACGCCATCCCGCGCAACCGCGAGACGCTGCGGCGCGAGGACCAGGTGCGCACGGAGCAACCGGGATGCCTGCACGCCGGCATGGACCTGTACAAGCGGGCGGTGAAGCTCGGCCCTCTCGTGCCCGGCGAGCTGCTCCTCGACGCGTTCGCCCTGGCGCGCGACATCCGAGAGCTCGACATGCGCGCCTCGCCGTACGACCTGCGCGCATGGGGCCTGGATCCCGTCGCGATCGAGACCGTCGAGGGCAAGGCGGAGTACGTGCGCCATCAACGGGGGTTCGCCGAGCGCGGCGCGGCGGTGCGCCAACGGCTCCTGGCGGTGGTCTGACGCGCTAGCCCGCGGGCGCGCAGTCGCCGCAGGGCGCGAACGCGGCGCCGTCGTCGCCGAGCTCGAGCCGGAGCCCGGCGACGCGCGTCGCCGCCTCGTCCAGGCGCGCGGCCGGAAGGGCGCCGGACTCGACGGCGGCGACGATCCCGTCGACGATGCGCCCAGCCGAATCGGGCGTCGTGAACATGACCGACAGCACCAGGTCGTTGCCCGCCGCGAGGGCCGCCACCGCGTTCGCGACGGGGTCGCGGTACTGGGCCTCGCCGGAAGCCTGCAGCATCCCCAGGTCGTCGGTGACCGCCACGCCCGTGAATCCCAGCTCGTCGCGGGCGATGCGGTGCCACTCCGCCGACAGCGACGCGGGCGCCGCGTCGACGGCCCGGTAACGCAGATGGCCGAACATCAGCAGCGGTGCTCCCGCCTCGATACCGGCGGCGAACGGCACGGCGTCGGCCGCGCGCCACTGCTCGAGCGACTCGTCGGTGGCGGGGATGCCGTTGTGCGAATCGCCCGGTGCGGCTCCGTGGCCGGGGAAGTGCTTGAGCGTCGAGAGCGCGCCGGCCGACTCCCCCGAGACCGCGGCGGCGACGCGCCGGGCGGCACCGGCCGGATCGGTGCCGAGCGCCCGCCGATAGATGAACATGCCTGGGTCGGAGGTGACATCGGCGACGACCCCGAAGTTGACGCCGATGCCGGCACGCGAGACGAGCGCGCCCCGCCCGGCGAACGCGTCGCGCACCTCGTCGTCGGAGCCGTTCTTGAGCGTTAGCGCCGCCGGAAACGCGTCCCACGACAGCCGCGACACGTCGCCGCCCTCCTGGTCGATCGCCAGCAGCGGCGGGAACGCCGCATCCGGGGTCATCGCGGCCGTGAGCGCGCGGAGGGATGCCTCGTCGCGCGGCACGTTGGCGCCCATGAGGATGAATCCGCCGAGCTGGTTCTGGGACATGTACGCCGCCGCCGTGGCGGGGTCGGTCGTCGGGATGTGTCCCATGACGACGCTCGCCGCCTTCTCCCTCACGGACATCGCCGCGACGATCTGCTCGACGCGGGCCGTTGCCTCATCACCCGCGGATGCCGCGACCACGCGTACACCGGCGTGCTGCTCCTCGGACGGAGTCGGCGCCGCGGCGACCGGCAGCGCGAGCAGCACGCCCACAGCAGCGGCGACGACGCGACGGATCACGCGGCCAGCCTATGTCGCGGCGGGGCGGCGACGGTCGAGGGTTGATGTCGGTGGCCCGTCGTAGTGTGGTCCTGTCAGTGAGAGATGTGCCCACTCTCCCGAGGTTCGGATGGTGGTGCGCGCGTGGTTTTCGTGAGCGATGAGCACGGCCGGATGCGGCAGGAGGTCGATGCCGCGGTCGCGGCCAGGGTCGCGCTCGCACGCGCGCAAGCGGAACTGATCCGTCACCACGCCCGGGTCGCGGAACTCGCGTATGCGCAGACCGCGCAGATCGTGTCACGGTCGTCGCGGGAACGGGACATGCCGATGCGGTCCGTCGCGGCCGAACTGGGCGCGGCCGCGCACCAGCACGACATGACCGTGCAGAAGGAACTCTCCGACGCGTACGACCTCGTCCACCGGTTCGCCGCGACCGTGAACGCGCTCGCGCACGGCACGATCTCGATGCGGCACGTGAGCGTCATCCGCGATGCCGGTCACCGGCTGCCCGACGAGGTGCGGGGGGCGTGGGAGTCGGTCGTGCTCGACTACGCCGCCACCACCACCCCGGGACGCACGAAAGCGTACGCCGGACAACTCGCGGAGAAACTCGACCCCACCGGCATGACCGAACGCTTCGACACCGCGAACGGCGACCGGGAAGTGTCGGTCCACGACCTCGCCGACGGCATGGCGCTGCTGCAGATGCTGCTGCCCGCGACCCTCGCCCACGGCGCCAAAGACCGACTCCGCCGCATGGCCACACAGACGAAGAACGCCGCGAACGACCACGCTCGCGACGGCGGCGTGGAGGATGCGCGGACGGTGCGGCAGATCGAAGCGGACATCGCCGCCGACCTCCTCCTCACCGCAACCCCCACCATCGACCCCACCACCGACCGATCCCCCGGCGGGCTCGGCGCGATCCGCGCCGTCGTCCAGATCGTCGTGCCCGTCACCACCCTCACCGGCACCACCGATGCCGGAGCCATGCTCAACGGACACACCCCCATCGACCCCGCCACCGCGAAGAAGCTCGCCGGCGACGCCCCCGGATGGGACCGCATCATGTGCCACCCCGTCACCGGCACCGTCCTCGCCACCGACCGATACACCCCCACCACCGAACAAGTCCGATTCCTCCGCGCCCGCGACCAGCACTGCCGCATGCCCGGATGCCGACAACCCGCCGTACGGTGTCACATCGACCACAACCACGAACACCAACACGGCGGCAGAACCCACATCGGCAACCTCTCCCACCTCTGCATCCGACACCACACGTTGAAGACCGAAACCGAGTGGGCCGTCGAGCAGAGCACCGGAGGAGTGCTCCACTTCACCAGCCCCCTCGGGCGGCGCTACCGCGAAGCACCACCGCCGAGGGTGATGTTCGTCCCCGACGACGAACCGCCACCCTTCTGATCGGACGGGAGAAAAGCGAAAGCCCGGCACTCTGCCGGGCTCATCGCGATGACTTCGGTGGACCTGAGGGGACTCGAACCCCTGACCCCCTGCATGCCATGCAGGTGCGCTACCAGCTGCGCCACAGGCCCGGATGGTCTCGCGGATGCCCAAAACCCCCGGAAATCGGCCTTCGACCTCACTCCGGTGGTGGTGATTGCCAGCATACGCGACTGGGCTTCGAGAGATCTCGACGACCCTGGAGCGATGTCGAGATATCTGAACTGTCGAGTAATTATCTACATCGCAAGTTGCCCCCGACGTGACCGGCGGACTACTCGATTCCTGAAGTCACGGGCATCCTCTCGATGAATGGAACGGTGAACTCGAACCTCACCGTCGCTGAGCCGCGAGTTGGACGCGTCAAGACGGAGCAGGGACCCGAAGTGCCGTCACTGCGAGACAGGCGTCCACGACGTCCGCCGGCCGATTTACGCCGTGTTGCTCCTGCACCAAAGCGTTGAACCTCTTGAGCCACTTCCACTTCTTGCCGTGTGTGAAGCGATCGGGGGCACCGTCATGCTCCACCTGCGCGCTCAGCATCACCTCGGCCGCGCTCGGCACCTCTTCGCCTCGGTTCCGTTGTCGATTGGCTTCCTCGTTTCGGGCATTGATCATCACCTTCACCGACTCGTCTCTCACCATTGCCCTCGCGTCGGTGCGGAGCGCCTCCAATGCATCCCGATTGATCTCCGGGTACTTGCGCACCAGGTAGGCGAGGTCGAGAAAGTGCGACTCGATGTCCGTTCCGTCGGTGACGAAGGGGAAGAGCTCCGCCCCCGCCGGTCCGATCAGTACGTCGAGCGAGCGTGCGGAAGTTGCGATCGAGTGGAGCGCCGCGCGCTGATCCTCACCGAGGACGATCCCGTGATTGCGGCGCGCATGCTCGGCACGCTCGAGGGTTGCAGCGCTGACCACCGGCGCATCGGTCGCGTGCGACGCGGTGAGCAGTCGCTCCTCCGCATCCAGCAGCGCAATCGATGAGTAGCGCGCGGAGTTGCGCGGGCGGAAGACGCTCGTCTCATCGGCGCGTCGGAACTCAGCGGGCGAGACCGCGAGCTCAGGTGGCGTGAGGCGCGTGGAGCGCTGCTCCGCAGCATCCGTAATCATGCCGACGACCGCCTCACGGTCCTCGGTCGCGGCGAACCGCCACCCCATCGTCTGGCGCGCGGCTTCGGCGTAGAGGTTCCAGCGAGCCCACGTCGAGCGACGCTCGCTGGCGGCTTCGACGACGCGCTCTGCGAGCTGGTTCAGGATGCTGCGCTCGATGTCTTCGGCACGCAACGGCTTCGGGGAATAGTCATCCATTTCAGGATCAGGCGCCGACTGGTCCAACTGTCGACGGAGCCGGCCTCCGAATGCGGCTAGATGCGTGCGCTATCGTGCTAGGGATGACGTCCTCGGCACGGAACCCGCGATCCGTGACGCTGAATGAGCAGTTGTTGATAATGAGGCTCATTACTAGCGTCGGTTTGGCGTTGCTGCTGATGCTCGGGCTGGCGGCAACAGCCCATACGGAGCTGGATGGGGCGGCGCCCGTTCCTCTCGTGGTATCGGGGCTGATGGACCCGCATGTGGAGCCAGTACTAGATGCCGCGGCCGCGCATGAGGAAGTCGCTGATAGCTCCTGGTCGGGGTCGAACGCACTTGTCGGTGCGGCGTTGTGTGTGTTCAGTGTCCTGTGCGGCCTCACGTTCATGGTGGCGCTGCGGAGACTGTGGCGTCGGCGGATGCCACCTGTCCTGGGTGCAGCGCCACGGATGCCATCGCTCATTCCCGCTTCGGCCGCGCAGGCGCACCCCATCGTTTTCTCGTTGACGCAACTGGGTCTTTCCCGAACCTGATATCTGGCACGCCACCCCGTCGGGTGGTGCTTCGTCCCGGGCCCTGTGCCCGGGTGTTGTCCTGTGCCGTGTCTTGGTTGGAGTGCCCGATGAAAACCCCTGGAAAGGCGACTCTCGTCACCATTGCCGTCGTGGTGGTGCTGGTTGTGGCCGCGTTGATCTATGTCCTTGTCAATCAGAGCCAAGCCGCTCCGCCCTCGTCCGGGGACGGCTCCTCGTCGACGCAGCTGGTGCGGGAGAACTCGCACGTCCTCGATGACGGAGGTGACGGCGCGGTCACGGTGGTGGAGTTCCTGGATTTCGAGTGCGAGGCATGTGGGTCGTTCTACCCGATCGTGGAGGATCTGCGGGAGCAGTTCGCCGGGGAGATCACCTATGTGGTCCGCTATTTCCCTCTTCCGGGTCATTTCAATTCGAAGAACGCCGCGATCGCGGCGGAAGCGGCCGCGCAGCAGGACCGGTTCGAGAACATGTACCACCGCTTGTTCGAGTCACAGGCGGAGTGGGGTGAGGCGCAGGAGTCTCGCGCCGACTTGTTCCGCAGCTTCGCGGAAGAGCTCGGCCTGGATATGGCCGCCTTTGACGCCGCCGTCGCGGACCCGTCAACGGCTGAGCGTGTCGATCAGGACTTTGAAGAGGGTCGCGCTCTCGGGGTGAGCAGCACACCGACGTTCTTCGTCGACGGCGAGCTCGCGGAGTTGCAGGAGTGGGACGACCTTGAGAACCTCATCCAGGCCGCGGTGAGCGGTGGTCAGTGATGCGGGCGGGATTGTCACATCGACGGGTGATCATCGTCGGCGCCGGGCAGGCCGGGCTGGCGGTCGCTGCGGCGTTGAGCGCGGAAGGGCTCCGGCCGCAACACGAGTTCGTGGTGATCGACGCGGCCGGACCCGGGCAACGCTCCTGGGTGTCGCGGTGGCATTCGATGGAGCTGCTCAGCGACGCCCGGCATAGTGCGTTGTCTCCGCGCCGGCTGCTGGGTGATCAGCGCCGGGATCCACGGGCGGACGAGATGGTCGACTACCTCACGTATGTGGAAGCCGGGCTCGGCGTGGAGACCGTTTGGGGCGTCCAAGCTACGGGGCTAGAGCATCGTGGGAACGGTTCGACTCTGCTGCTGTCGACGACGGCGGGTGAGGTGCAGACCCGCAATGTGGTGTGCGCGACCGCCGCGGCCGCGCATCCTCGACTGCCGGAGTGGGCGAGTTGGCTGCGCGTGCCGGGTGTCGTGCTGCACAGCAGCGAGTACCTGTACCCGGGGCAGATCCCTGCCGGGGACGTGCTCATCGTCGGCGGCGGCAACAGTGGTGTGCAGCTGGCTCGCGAGCTGTCCGCCTCGCACGCCGTTACTCTGTCCACTCGCAGGGTGTTCACGGTGCGGTGGCGAGTCGTCTCCAGCGACGGGCACCCGATCAGCAATGAGTATCAGTACACGGTCGAGGCGATCACGGTGCCCACCAGTACCCCCACCCCCGAAGCGACCGAGGAACAGACACCCGCACCGTCTGCGACGACCCCGGCCACGACCTTCGGAGAGATGCACAATGGCCCCTCCGGAGGTGGGGAGCTCCTACCCGTCCTCGCGGTCGTGAGCGGTGTGATCGTGCTCGGCGGCACCCTGCTGGTCGTACTCATGGTGGCTCGAAAGCGCCGCCGCCGCGACAGAGCAGCTGCTGCGTCCGGTCAGGGCGGCGGGGATGTCGGCACCGGGGAAAGAGGGTCCAGCCGATGAATCGTGAGCAGTCCCGACGATTCGCGATCGCCTGCGTGGCCGCCGGCGTGGTGGTCCTGGTTGACCAGGCGACGAAAGCGGCCGCACTCAGCGGATTGAGCCAGGACGAGCGCATCCCGCTGCTGGGAGATCTGCTCGGGCTGCAGCTCGCGTTCAACCCGGGCGCAATCCTCTCTCTTGGCTCCGGGTTCACAGGGCTACTCACTCTCCTCGGCGTCGGCGCCGTGATACTGCTGATCGTCGCCGCGGCGCGGGCACGGACGGGATGGTGGGCGGTGGGGATCGGGCTGATCCTGGGCGGCGCGGTCGGAAACGTGATCGACCGACTCTTCTCGCCGCCAGGGTTCGGGGTCGGTCACGTCACCGACTTCCTCGCCTACGGGAACCTGTTCATCGGGAACCTTGCCGACGTCGCCCTCGGCGCCGGCGTCATCGTCCTCGGCCTGAACATGTGGATCCGGCATCGCCGTGCCCGCGCGAGCGCGACAACCGGTGCGTCTCCTGCGGCGGGCTCAGTGGTGAGCGGGTCATGATGGCGAAGCAGCGGACCCCGTCCGTGTATCAGCGCAACGCGTTCGCGCCGGGGCTGCTCGCGGCGGCGGTGTTGTTCCTCGCGCCGGTGCTGATGGGTGGGGACTGGTTCACGGTGGTGCTGTTCGTCGCGGCGATCCTCGCGGTCATCGTGGGGTGGTTCGCGGTCCAGGCGCGGCAGTGGTGGTGGGTGCCGGTGTTCGTCGTGATCGCGGTGATCTGGAACCCGGTGTTCCCGTTCACCGGCCCGGTGTGGACGGCCGCGCAACCGGTCGCGGCGGTCGTGTTCCTGGTCGCCGGTGCCCTGATCAAGGTCAAGCGCGCATGATCCGCCGCCGAGTCGTTGCCGCCGTGACGCTGGTCGCGGCGCTGCTGCTGGCCGGGTGCACCTCCAGCGACTCGCTCGCGCAGCAGTACCGGAACGGAAACGAGAAAGGCTACATCGCCGGTGACTTCCAGGTCGTCGAGATCCCAGCGGGGGACCGCGGCGCGCCGGTGGTGTTCGAGGGCGTCACCGAGACCGGCGAGACGGTGTCCAGTGACGACTACCGAGGCAAGGTGTTGGTGGTGAACTTCTGGTATGCGGCGTGCGGGCCGTGCATCGTCGAAGCGCCCATGCTCGAGGAGGTCTGGCAGGACTACCAGGATCGGGGTGTCGCGTTCCTTGGGGTGAACACCTACGACCAGCCCGCCACCGCTCAGTCGTTCGCCCGTGACAACAACGTCACCTACCCGAGCGTGATCGACGTGAACGACGGACGGGTGAAGCTCGCGTTCGCGCAGGCAACCCCGATCCAGGCCACCCCGACGACCCTCGTCATCGACCAGGAGGGGCGGGTCGCGGCGCGGATCATCGGGCAGCTGGCCGGTGCGTCGATCCTGTCCACCCTGGTCGCGGACACGCTCGCCGAGGACGCCTCGTGAACCCGGGACAGATGGTCGTCGACGGCGCCCTGTGGGTCGCTGTCCCGGTCGCGATCCTCGCCGGCCTGGTCTCGTTCGTGTCCCCGTGCGTGCTGCCGCTGGTGCCCGGTTACCTCGGCTACCTCGGCAGCACCACCACGACATCCGTGGCCCCCGCGGTGAACGGTAGAGGCATCGTGAGGGCGGAGCGTGCCCGGCTGCTGCTGGGCGTGGGCTTGTTCATCGCCGGGTTCACGGTGGTGTTCGTCGCCGTCACGATCCTCGGCGGCGCCTTCGGGTTCCTGCTGCTGCAGTACGCGGGCATCCTCACTCGTGTGTTCGGGGTCGTCATCATCGCCCTGGGGCTGGTGTTCCTTGGGTTCTTCGGGATCGCGCAGCGCACCTTCCGGCCCCGCGCGCAGGGCAGGGCGGGGTTGATCGGGGCGCCGCTTCTGGGGTTCGCGCTCGGTGTCGGCTGGACGCCGTGCATCGGCCCGACGCTCGCGGCGATCATCTCGATGTCGTGGAACCTCGGCGACCCCGCCCGCGCAGGCCTGCTCGGTCTGGCGTATTCGCTGGGCTTAGGCATCCCGTTCCTGATCCTCGCGGCCGGGTGGGGGTGGGCGTCCCGATCGGTGGCGTTCCTGCGGAGACACATTCGCGCGCTGAACATCATCGGCGGGGCCATGCTCATCGCCCTCGGCCTGCTGATGGTGACGGGGCTGTGGACGGCGCTGATGTCGCAGCTGCAACAGGTGGTGATCAATGTCCCCCTCCCGCTCTGACACCGGCACCGACGTCACCGCCGACCCGCTGCGCCCCGGCGACCACGCCGACAGCGAATCCGCGACCGAGATCACCCAGCCGGCGCTGGGCATCACGGGCTGGCTGCGGTGGGCGTGGCGGCAGCTGACCAGCATGCGCACCGCGCTGGTGCTGCTGCTGTTTCTCGCCATCGCCGCCGTGCCTGGATCGCTGTTCCCGCAGCGCAGCGCCGACCCCAACGGCGTCACCCAGTGGGAGCGAAACAACCCCGACGTGTTCCCGCTGGCGGATGCGGTGGGCCTGTTCGACGTGTACCTGTCGCCGTGGTTCTCCGCGATCTATCTGCTGCTGTTCACCTCCCTGATCGGTTGCGTGATCCCGCGCGCCAAGCACCACTACAAGGCGCTGCGCTCTCGCCCGCCGCGCACCCCGGCACGCCTATCGCGGCTGTCGGAGTATCGGGAGTTGACCTTGCCGATAGGGGAGGGGCAGACCGACCCGGCCTCCCACGCGATCGACGTCGCGGCAGCGCAGCTGCGGAGAGCCGGATACCGGGTGGAGCGCTACGACGCCCGCGGCGCGGCGTCGGTGTCGGCCGAGCGCGGCTACCTGCGCGAGACCGGCAACCTGATCTTCCACGTCGCCCTCGTGGGCGTGCTCGTCTCCGTGGCGATCGGGGGGTCGTTTGCGTACACGGGGCAGCGGGTGGTGGTGGAGGGCACCACGTTCGTGAACGCCCTCAGCGACTACTCCTCGTTCAACCCCGGCCGGTTCGTCGACGGCACCGGGCTTGCCCCCTACTCGCTCACCCTCGATGACTTCCAGGTCTCCTATCGCCTGCCCGGCACGCCCGGCGCCGGCCAGGCCGGCGACTTCTCCGCCGACGTCACCATCCGCCAGCCCGGGCAGGACGACCGGGCGCAGAGCGTGATCGTGAACTACCCGATCACCGTCGGAGGCGACCGCATCTACTTACTCGGCAATGGGTACGCCCCCACCCTCACCATTCGCGACGCCGCTGGCGAGGTCGTGTACAGCGAGTCGCAGCCGTTCCTGCCGCAGGACTCGAACATGACGTCGCTGGGGATCATCAAGGTCCCGGACGGGTTGCCTGAGCAGGTCGGGCTGGTCGGGTTCTTCTACCCCACCCAGGGGGTGTTGCCCTCCGGCGCGTTCACCTCCGTTTATCCGGACGTGATCAACCCGGTGATCACTCTCAACGTGTTCAGCGGGGATCTCGGCATCGACGACGGCACCCCCCGATCGGTGTATACCCTCGAGGTCGACGGGCTTACCCAGCACACCGGTGGCGACACCGCCGCCGACTCCCTTGAGCTCACCCCCGGCGCCACTGTCGACTTGCCGAACGGGTGGGGCACCATCACCTGGGAGGAAGTCACGGCGGAGGAGCCGGTGAAGCGGTTCGCGTCGCTGCAGATCCAACGCGATCCCAGCAGCGCCTGGGTGCTCGGGTTCTCCGTGCTCGCCACCCTCGGCTTGTTCGCCGGACTGTTCGTGCCCCGCCGGCGGCTCTGGGTGAAAGCCCGCACCACCCCGGATGGTGTGCGCGTCGAGTACGCGGGACTGGCCCGAGGCGAGGACCCCGCTTTGCCGCGCGCGGTCGACGAGCTTGCGGCCCGCCACGCGCAGACCCTTGGCGTAGACCAGCCGGCGAAGGACACGCTGTGACGACCGTGTGGATCCCGGATGCCCCGCCGACCCTGGGCGGGTTTCTCACGCCGGCCCCGCTTCCGGCTCCGGTACTGCCGATTCTCGCGGGACTCCTCGCGGTCGTCTATCTTGCTGGCGCGATCCGCATGTGGGTGCGCAGCCGCGGCTGGCCGGTGTGGCGGACGGTCAGCTTCCTGCTCGGCTGCGTCGCCCTTGCCGCGGTAACCGGGCTGGCGGTGGAGAACTACGGGTACGCCTTGTTCTCGGTGTTCATGTTCCAGCAGCTCACCCTGATGATGGCGATCCCGCCGCTGCTGGTCCTCGGCTCTCCCGGCACCCTGCTGTTGCGTGCCACCCCGCACCACGGCCCGGGTCTCCTGGTGCTGCGTGCCGCGCATGCTGGGCTGCGCAGTCGCACCGCGCGGTGGTTGCTCAGCCCGTGGCTGGCGGTGCCCCTCTACCTGGCCGCGTTCTATGGTCTGTACCTGGCGAACTTCGCCGACCCGATCCTGTCCACCGTCACCGGGCATACCCTTCTCGAGGTCGGGTTCCTGGTCGCTGGGATGCTGTTCACCATCCCGATCCTGTCCTCTGACCCGCTGCCGGTGCGGATGAGCCACGGCGGCCGCGCCCTGGACGTGTTCGCCGAAGCCGCCCTGCACGCCTTCTTCGGCGTCTTCCTGATGATGGCCACCACCACCCTCATCGACGGGTTCGCCGGCCCGACGAGCGCGCTGGGCATCGACCCGATCGAAGACCAGCGTCTGGCCGGTGGGCTGGCCTGGTCGTACGGCGAGGCTCCCACCCTGCTGATGCTCATCTACGTGATGCACCGCTGGTTCCGTGACGACACCGCCCAGGCCGTCGCCGCCGACCGCCGCGCCGACGCCCACGGAGATCCCGAGCTCGACGCCTACAACGACTACCTCACCCGCCTCCACCAGAAAGACACCTGACCCATGCGTGCCACTCTGCCGACACCCGCCTCCGCCGCCGCGCAGGAGCAGGAGACGCCGCGCCGCACCGTTGCGGCATGGTCGCTGCCGGTGTGGGCGGCGGTGCTGGCATCCGCGGCAGCCGGCCTCCTGCTGGATCTCGCCTCCGCACCGGTGGGGTGGTGGCCCTTGACGTTCGTGAGTGTCACTGTCGCGCTGGTGGCACTGATCGGTCGCAGCTTCGGCGGGGCGTTGCTGGTCGGCACTGTCTTCGGCGCTGTGTTTTACACGACTCATCTGGTGTGGGTGGGGGAGTTCCTCGGCCCGGTGCCGTGGCTTGCCCTCGCCGGGCTGGAAGCGGTCCTCTTCGGCGCGGGCGCGGTGCCGATCGCGCTCGCCTACCGGTGGACCGCCCGCTATCCGGCCCGCGGCCTCGTGAAGCTGCTCGTGGTACCGCCGCTGATCGCGGCTCTGTGGACGGCCCGTGAGGTGGTGATGGGTGCGTGGCCGTACTCCGGGTTCCCGTGGGCGCGGCTCGGAATGACCCAGGTGGGCGGGCCGCTCGCGGAGGCCGCGTCGTGGACGGGCGTGACGGGCCTGTCCCTGCTGATCGTCATGGTGTGCGCCTCTGTGGTGCAGTGGATCCGCGCCGGCGGCATCCGGTTCATGCTCGGGCTGCACCCCGCCGTGAGCGTCGCTGTTCTCCTGGTCGTGACACCGCAGTTCCCCACCGCGTCGGCCGGGGAGTTCCGCGTGGGATGGGTGCAGGGCAACGGCCCCACCGGGTACTTCGACGACAAGGTGCCCGGCGACGTGCTGGCCGCGCAGACCGCCGCCACTGTGCCGCTGTACGGGCAGCCGATGGATCTGCTGGCCTGGCCCGAGGGCGGCGTCGACGCCGACCCGCTCAGTGATCCCGCCGCCGCCGAGGCGTTGGACCGGGTCGTGCGCTCGGCCGAGGCCCCGCTACTGATGAACGCCGCCACCACCCGCGGCGACGATGTCTTCAACACGTCCCTGCTGTGGACTGCGGATCCCACGGGCCGGCAGTGGCACGACAAGGTCAACCCGGTCCCGTTCGGGGAGTACGTGCCCGACCGGTGGTTCTACGAGCTGATCGTCCCCGACCTGGTGGGACTGATCCAACGCGAATACACCCCCGGCACCAACCCGCCGATCGTGCAGGTCGGAGATGTCGGGGTGGGGCTGGCGATCTGCTTCGACGTGATCTACGACACCGTGATCTGGGATGGCGCACGTGCGGGCGCGGAGGTGTACGTCTTCCAGACCAACAACGCTGACTTCCGTGGCACCGACGAGAACCTGCAACAGCTCGCGTTCGCCCGGATGCGCGCCATCGAAACCGGCCGCGCGGTCGTCAACGTCTCCACAGTCGGCACTAGCCAGGTCATCGCCCCGGACGGCGCCACCGTCGACAGCATCGGTGTCGACACCGCTGGCGCGTCGATCAGCACTGTCCCGTTGCGCACCGGACTCACCCCGGCGGTGATCCTCGGGCCCTGGCTCACCGCTCTTGTCGTCCTCGCCGCCGCCGGTGCTTTCATGGCGGCGGGATTCTTCCACCGCGCTCGCACGCGTGCGGACGGCGCAGATCGTCCGACTGGCCCGGGGAGTCAGCCATGAACACGCCACGGGTGAGGCCTGCCGGAGGTCGACTTGCCGGGTCGCTGCGAACGCTGGCGACGGGCAGCGTTCTCACCCTTCCTGGTGCCCTGACGGCGGAGGAGTGCGGGTGCGCGCCCACGCCCGCGGAGAGCCGCGCATTCCGGGCTGGTGTGAGCCGGCGCACTCTGCTGACCGCGGGGACGGCGAGTGTGGTCGCCGTGCTGGTCGCCGGTCCGCTGCTGCCGGCAGCGTTCGCGGCGACCTATCCGTCCTGGGAGGAGGTGCAGGCCGCGAAAACGAACGAGGCGACCAAAGCTGCTGAGGTGCAGCGGATCCAGGGCCTCATCCAAAGCCTGACCGGTGACGTGGCGCGCACCCGCACCGCCGCCGAGCAGGCCGCTGGTGCGTTCTACACCGCCCAGCAGGAGTACTTCGACGCATCCATTCGCGCCGACACGTTGCAGTCCCAAGCCGACGTGGAGGCGCAGAACGCGCCCGATGCGGCGAACAAGGCCGGCCGCATCGCCGCGCAGCTGTGCCGCGACGGGGGCGACACCACCTCCCTCGAGCTGTTCTTCTCGGGGTCGGCCGCGACCGCGGACGATCTCCTGTCCCGGCTGGGCGTGATGGACAAGCTGCTGGAACGCAACCAGGCCGTCTACGCTGCGGCGCTGACCGCCCGCGATGCCGCGCAGAGCCTGACCGATCAGGCGGTGGTGGCCCGGGATGAGCGCGACCGGCTACAGCAGGTCGCCGAGCAGAAGATGCTCGAGTCGCAGCAGGCCGCCGATGCCGCGCAGGCCGCGCTGGACGCGCAGACCCTCTACCTCGGCGAACTTCAGGCCCAGCTCGCCGCCCTCGAGGACACCACCGCGAAGACTATCGCCGACTATCAGGCCGGGGTGGAGGCTGCTCGCCTCGCCGAGGAGCAGCGGCGAGCGGCGGAGCGCGCCGAAGCGGAACGACTCGCCGCCTCGGGCGGCGGCGGGGGTGTGGTCAGCTCCGGGTGGGCGCGACCGACATCCGGGCACCGCACCTCGGGGTTCGGGCCGCGCAGCTCCCAGTGCGGCAACGGGTACTGCTCGACCAGCTACCACTACGGCGTCGACCTCAGCGGCGGGTGCGGCGCGGGGATCTACGCCGCCGCGGCGGGCACCGTCGTCTACGCCGGCTACGGCAACTACATCAAGATCGACCACGGCGGCGGGATCGGCACCGGATACGCCCACATCCGCCCCGGCGGCTTCTACGTCGGATACGGCCAACGCGTGAACGCCGGCGACCTGATCGGCAGCGAAGGCAACACCGGCAACGCGTTCGGATGCAACCTGCACTTCGAGGCCTACGTGAACGGCTCCCCGGTCAACCCCATCACCTTCCTCGCCGACTGCGGCGTGTCCATCTGACCCGAAACGAACCAGGACATCATGACTGACCAGACCACCCCACCAGGCGGCGGCGACCAGCCCCAGACGCCCCCCACGCGCCGCAGCCTCCGCCGCTCCGCCACGCCACCAGCCACCAGCATCATCACCCGCCCGCCACGGCGCCCGCCCGCAGAGAGGTCCGCCCGTGGTCGGGTAGTCGCGCTGCGTCCAGTGCGCTCCCTGGCGGTCCTTATGGTGGTCACCGGCCTGATCGCGACCTTCGCTCTCCCCGCGTATGCCGCCTGGAAGCCGGCGGACCTCGAGATCCCGACACTGCAGCAAGTCGCGTCCGAGGACGTGCAATCCTTGATCGTCGCCTCCGACGCGGCCGGGACGCAGCTCACACGGGAGAGCTACTCGGCCACCACCCAGGCGGAGATCGACCAGAAGAAGGCGGCAGAAGCAGCCGCAGAGCGTGCGCGGGCCTCCGCACAGGTCGCCTCGGTGCCCTTCGACTACAGCATCGTGCCGCAAGGCAGCGGAGCCGTGCGGTGGCCGGTGGGCGGTCCGTTCACCGTGACCGACCGCTTCGGTGCTCGAGGCGGCGCGCATATGGGCACCGACATGGTCGCTGCCGGCGGAACCCCCGTCTACGCGTCCGTCGACGGCGTCGTGCGGATCTCACAGGACAGCTACGGCGGATACGGGGTCGCCGTCGTGGTGGAATCCGTGCTGAACGGGCAACAGGTGAGCACGGTGTACCCGCACATGCAGACCGGTAGCCGGCAGGTCGCTGCCGGGCAGACCGTCACGGCCGGGCAGCTGGTCGGACTCGTCGGCAGCACGGGACGTTCCACCGCGAACCATCTGCACTTCGAGGTCTACCTCGACGGAACCGCCGTGGACTCGCTGGCTTGGCTGGAAGCGAACGCGGGCTGACCCATGTGCCGCACGGATCTACCGCGCCACCCCGCTCGCGGGCACCCCCTGACCGAAACGACGAAGAGGACGACCCTGCCATGACCGGAACTGACGCGCTCTCCCTGGACGGCATCTCACTGCTGTTGGTGTGGACGGCGATCGCCACCTACTTGCTCGCGTTCATCGCGTACACGATCGACCTGGCCGTGCGCTCCGTCCCCGCCAGCGTCCCGCAGCGGGAGCCTGCCCTGGCCGGCGCCGCCGCCCGGGCGGGCCAGCAGACGGAAAACGCCCAGAGAGCGTCGGTGGACAGTGTTCGCACGCCGCCCGCGCAGCGTCAACGGCTGCTGTGGGCGCGGATCGGGACGTCGCTGACTGTCCTTGCGTTCCTGTTCCACCTGGCCGGCACCATCCTGCGCGGGATCGCGGCCGGGCGGGTGCCGTGGGCGAACATGTACGAGTTTGCGCTGACCGGCACCGTCCTGATCGTCGCCGTATACCTGCTGGTGCTGCGCCGCTACGACCTCCGCTTCCTGGGCGCGTTCCTGATCGGCATGATCGTGCTGCTACTGGGCGGGGCGACCATCACGTTCTACGTCGAGGTCGTTCCGCTGATGGACCCGCTCAAGAGTGTCTGGCTGGTCATCCACGTCTTCGTCGCCTCGCTCGCCACCGCCCTGTTCGCGATCGCCTGCGGGCTCGCGGTCACCCAGCTCATGCAAACACGTCGGGAACGGCGCGCCGACACAACCTCGGCTCGTGCCGGCGGCCCGCGGTTCCTGGCGACGCTGCCTACCGCGGACGCTCTCGAAGCCCTCGCGTACCGGTTCGTGATCGTCGGGTTCGTGTTCTGGACTTTCACCCTGATCGCCGGCGCGATCTGGGCCAACGACTCCTGGGGACGCTATTGGGGATTCGACACCAAGGAAGTGTGGACCTTCGTGATCTGGGTGCTCTACGCCGGGTACATCCACGCCCGCGCGACCAGAGGGTGGCGCGGCACCCGCTCCGCCTGGCTATGCATCATCGGGTTCCTCACGGTGCTATTCAACTTCACCATCGTCAACATGTTCTTCAAAGGACTCCACGCCTACTCCGGCCTCAGCTGAGCCTCATCCGCCGAATCCGCTTGAGACACGAACTGAAAGCACGCATATGACTCCGAACAGCCCGAATCCGGCCAACACCCCTCAGCACGGTCCGGTCACCGTCAAGCAACAGCGTGAGCAGAAGCGGCAGCAGAAATTGGCTGAGTATCAGAAGCAGCTCGCCAAACGCCGTCGCAGCAAACTGGTGTGGTGGGTCGTCGGGTCGACGGCGGCTGTGGTGATCATCGGCCTCGTCGTCGCGTCCGTCGTGCTCGCACCGTCACAGCCAAGACAGTACGAGGCCGGCAGCGAGGGAGCGAGCATCGAAGGCGTCGAAACCTTCGAGAACACGGCTGAGCACGTGGAGGGTGCTGTCCAGTACGAGCAAAGCCCCCCGGCGGGCGGCCCGCACAATGCTGTCTGGTTGAACTGCGGCATCTATGACCAACCGGTCCCGAATGAGAACGCCGTCCACTCCATGGAGCACAGCGCCGTGTGGGTGACCTACAACCCCGACGAGGTAGCCGGCGAACAACTCGCAAACCTCAAGAGCCTTCTGCCTTCAACCTACGTCGTGCTGTCCCCCTACGAGGGACTGGATGCGCCGATCGTGATGTCCAACTGGAACCAGCAGCTGAAGGTCGATTCGGCCGACGACGAGCGTATTGGCGCCTTTTTCGAAGAGTACTGGCGCAGCCAGAACGCCCCCGAGCCGAACGCCGCCTGCACTGGCGCATACGACGCACCTGGAAAGCAATGAACCGCAGTGAGACCAGCGACGCGTCCCCATCCCGAGAGTGGCCGCGGTGGTGGATCGTCCTCCTTGTCCTGCTCGCGGTCGGCGCTCTGACCTTCGCTGTCGGGCGCTTCTCAACCTTCGGGTCGCAGGGCTTGATCGCTCCTGGTACCGACTCTCCCGAGGCGGGCTTCTCACGCGACATGCAGGTGCATCACGCGCAGGCCATCCAGATGGCCATGGAGATCTACCGCAAGACATCCGACGAGGAACTGAGGATCCTTGCGTACGACATCGCCACCGGGCAGGCGGGCCAGCGCGGCGAGATGTACGACTGGCTCGTGCAGTGGGGGCTGTCGCAGTCCGGTGGCCCGATGATGCAGTGGATGGATGCCTCTCCGGCCGGGAGCGGCCACGCGATGCCTGACGGTGCGGCCATGACGGAGGAAGAGGCACGCATCGCGATGGGCATGGCCTCAGCTGAAGAGATCTCCGCCTTGGAGGGCGCGACCGGGCAGCAAGCCGATTGTCTCTTCCTCGGGCTGCTCATTCGCCACCACGAAGGCGCCATCCCTATGGCGGAAGCGCTCATCGAACTCGGCACAGATCCACGTGCCCTAACCGTCGCAGAGAACATCAAGACCGGACAGACCGCCGAGATCAGCGCGATGAAATCCATACAGGCGCGAATGGGCTGCGAATAGCACCCGACTGCACCTCCGCGGCGGGTGCGGCAAACCTGCTCCGCCTGGCTGCGAATGATCCCGACCCGAGAGAACCACCGTGACCCCAACGCCCAGAAAGCGTCTCGCGGGCGAGCGCGCGGCGAGCAACCCGATTCACACCGTGCACGAATGATGTCCGCGCACCAGAGAGATCAATTACCGCACGTTGCGGGTACTCGGGCCGACGATCCTCGTTGGGGTGGCACTCGCTGTGCTGGTCGGCGCACTGGCATTCGGTGGCGGCGCTGCACAGCTCCCCCTCGGTGATGCCGGCCCGGTCGTGCGCTGGGGGCTTTCGGCCGCGAAGCTGATCGTGAACCTCGCCGCAGCGGGAATGGTCGGTGTGCTCGTGACGGCGTTGTTCACGTTGCGGAGGGGTGAGCGCGAGTTCGATATCGCCCTCGATACCGCCTCGATCTCCGCCGCCGTGTTCACCGTGGCAGCCGGTACGACCGGGTTCCTCACGTTTCTCAGCGTCTTCAACCCCGCGATCAACGTCGGACCACAGTTCGGTGCCCAGCTCGGACGGTTCCTCGTCGAACTCGAGGTGGGCCGGACGTGGCTGATCACAACGGTCGCGGGCGCAGCACTCACCGTCCTGACATTCGCAGTGCGGTCCTGGGTTGGCACGCTTCTGGTCGCCCTGCTGGCGGTCTCCTCGCTCGTGCCGATGGGCACACAAGGGCACTCCGGTGATGACGCCCTTCACCACGAGGCGATGATGGCGCTCATCCTGCACATCATCGGCGCCGCGGTGTGGCTCGGCGGTCTCCTCTTGCTCGTCGCCATCCGTCCAGTCCTCCAGCGGCAGCGCATCGCCGATGTCGTCGCCCGCTACTCGAGCATTGCCTTAGCCGCGTTCGTGCTCGTCGCCATATCCGGCACGGTGCGCGCGGCTATCGGCCTGCAGCAGTGGTCGGACCTGCTCTCCCCTTATGGCGCAATCTTGGCCGTGAAGGTCGTCGCGCTGGTCGGTCTCGGGCTGTTCGGCGCGTGGTACCGCATGCGGCTGATCGGCAAGATGCGCGGCTCTGACGGGGCATCCCGCCCCTTCTGGATCTTGATTGTGTTCGAGTTGGCGTTGATGGGCGTCGCCAGCGGTGCCGCTGCAGCGCTGGCCCGCACCCCTCCCCCGAACCCGGCCCCGCTTCCTGCGACCCCGACGCCGGCGGAACGCCTCACCGGTGCACCTCTGCCCGCGGAGCTCACGATCGAACGGTGGGTCACCGCATGGAACGTCGACCTGCTCTGGGCGGTGATCGCCGGGTTCGCGATCTTCTTCTACCTCGTCGGGGTGTGGCGGCTGCGCCGCCGCGGCGACGCCTGGCCGGTGTACCGCACAATCATGTGGGTCACCGGCATGGTGCTGCTGGTGTGGGTCACCGGCGGAGTCATCAACGTCTACCAGGACTACCTGTTCAGCATGCACATGGTCGGGCACATGCTGCTCACGGTGGCGATCCCCGTGCTGCTGGTCGCCGGTGCGCCGGTGACCCTCGCCGCCCGCGCGATCCGCAAGCGCGACGACGGCACGCGCGGCGGCCGGGAATGGATTCTGTGGGCCATGCACTCGCCCGTTGCCCGTGTGCTGACGAATCCGTTCGTCGCAGCCGGCCTGTTCATCGGGTCGCTGTGGTTCTTCTACTACACCGACCTCTTCCGGTGGTCGCTGGCCGATCATCTCGGGCACCAGTGGATGATCGCGCACTTCCTCATCACCGGTTACCTGTTCGCCCTCACGTTGATCGGCATCGACCCGGTGCACTGGCGGCTGCCCTACCCTGGCCGGCTGCTGCTGCTCATCGGCATCATGGCGATGCACGCCTTCTTCGGGATCGCCATCATGATGCAATCGGGACTCATGGTCGCCGACTGGTTCGGGTCGATGGGCCGGACGTGGGGGCCGACGCCGCTCGAGGACCAATACACCGGTGGCGGCATCGCCTGGTCGATCGGCGAGACCCCGACCCTCATCCTCGCGATCACCGTCGCCATCCAATGGAGCCGCAGCGACGACCGTGAGACCAAACGCCGCGACCGGCACGCGGACCGCACCGGTGAATTGCAGGCCTACAACGCGCACCTGGCCGACCTTGCCACGCACGATGCCCGCCCCCGCAGCTGAGCCCAACGGAGACAGAGGGATCGCGTGACGACGAAGGAAGAGCTGGCCGAACGCTACGGTCGTGCCCCGCGCCCTCGACGCCGCCGACTGTACTGGATCGCCGTCACAGGTGTGGCGGCGGCGTCTATCGCTGCGCTTGCATGGCTGACCGTCTCGAACTCGTTCGATGACGTCGGATCCGACGAGACAGGTTTCGAGCTGGTCGATGCCCGCACAGTGACCGTATCCTTCCAGGCAACCCCACCCGCCGGCGCGGCGTTCGCATGCGCTGTGCAGGCGCTGGATGAGGATTTCGGCATTGTGGGCTGGCGTGTCGTCGAATACCCGGGGTCAGAGGAGACCACGCGCGCCTTCGTTGAGACGATCCCGACCGTCGCACAGGCCACGACCGGCACAGTGAAAGCCTGTTGGGTCACGTAGTTCGCAAGGGGCGAGACCCTTCCGGCGGCGGCAGCGCTAGTCGAAGAGGTCGCCGAGCCACCCGCCGCGACGTCGGCCATTCTGCCCCTCGTTGTTGTCGTGTCGGCTCTGGGATCCATGTTTGGACCCATGTCCGTCATATCGCGTCGGATATGGTGCCGTCTGCTGAGCGGGGGGCGGAGGAGCTGTCAGTGAGCGTTCGATGATCTTGTCGAGCTCACCGCGGTCGAGCCATACTCCACGGCACTCGGGACAGTAGTCGATCTCGATTCCTGTGCGGTCTGACAGCACCAATGTATTGCCGTCGATGGGACATTTCATGGGTGAACTCCAATGAGTGACCGTGCAAGACGGTTCTGGTGAAGATGATCCGGGCGGGGCGTTCGAATGAAACAGGAGAAGGTCACGGGCTGGGCTTGTCCTCGTGGTTGATGCCGTGGTGTTCCTTGCCTCGCTCGAAGTTGAGCAGGCGGAGCGCGTTCGCGACGACGACCAGCGTGGAGCCTTCGTGGATGAGAACCACGGCGCCGATATTCAGCCCCAGGAAGGTCGCGAGGATGAGGAACGCAACGATCGCGAGGCTGGCGATGAGGTTCTGCCGGATGATCCGGCTGGTGGCACGGCTGAGTCGCACAGCGAAGGGGAGACGGCCGAGGTCGTCGCTCATCAGGGCGATGTCACAGGTCTCCAGGGCGACGGTGGAGCCGCCAGCGCCCATCGCGATGCCGACGTCAGCGCTTGCCATCGCCGGGGCGTCGTTGACGCCGTCGCCAACCATCGCAATGGGGCGGTAAGTCTCGGAGAGGCGGGTGATCTCAGCGACCTTGTCCTCGGGGAGGAGCTCGCCGACGGCCGTGTCGACGCCCACTTCCCGGCCTACCGCATCGGCAACGCGCTGGTTGTCGCCGGAGATCATCACGAGCTGCCCCACGTCCGCAGCGCGAAGAGCGCTGAGCACCTGAGCGGACTCCGTGCGGGAGGCATCCATGACTCCGACGATGCCGAGGAATCGGTCACCTCGGCGGACGATCATCAGCGTCTGACCGGAGTCCCGCGCCTGTGCGTAGGCATCGGCCAGTGTGCCGGTAAGCGCGAGCTGCTGCTCCTCGAACATGCGCAGGTTGCCGACGTCGACGCGTTCACCGTCGATCGTCGCCGCGACGCCGCGGCCGACGACCGCGTTCAAGTCTGCCGCTGTGAGGCGCTCGGCCTGGGGGACGCGGGGCTCGAGGTCGCGGACGATCGCCTCGGCAAGAGGGTGGTCGCTGAGTGCCTCCACTGCAACGAGAGTGCGGATCAGGTCGGTCTCGGGGACGTCGCCAGCAGGCGTGACGGAAGTGACCCGGGGTGCACCCCAGGTCAGCGTGCCGGTCTTGTCGAACGCCATCGCCTTCACCCGCCCGAGGGTCTCGAGCGGGGCACCGCCCTTGACGAGCACGCCGGCCCGTGCCGCCCGGGCCACACCCGCCAGCACAGCGGCCGGGGTGGCAATCGCGAGAGCGCAGGGGCTGGCTGCGACGAGCACCGTCATGGCGAGGTAGAACGCATCGGGGAACGCCTGTCCGAACGCGAACCAGGAGATCAGGAGCGTGACAGCGACTCCAAGGATCACCGCGGGAACGTACCAACGTTGAAACCGGTCGATGAACTGCTGCGTCGGTGACGCGGCCTGGTCGGCTGTGCGGACGAGCTCGACGACCTTGCTGAGCGTCGAGTCTGCCGCGGTCGCGGTGACCTCGATCTCGAGCACTCCGGACCCGTTTACGGTACCGGCGAAGACTCGGTTGGCGGCGGGAAGGGTGTCAACGGTGCGCATCGCCCGCTCCGGGTCTGCCACCGGCTCCTTCTCCACCGGGATCGACTCCCCCGTGACGGCGGACTGATCCACCGCGGACACGCCCGAGATCACGAAACCGTCTGAGGGGATGCGTGAGTTGGGTCGGATGACCACGACGTCGCCGATCACGATCTCCTCAACTGGCACCTCCACCGGCTCTTCTTCGCCCCGGCGCACCAGGGCGCTGCGGGGGGCGAGCTCGGCAAGCGATTCGATGGACTTGCTGGCCCGGCTGAGCGCGTACTCCTCGAGCGCGTGGCCGAGGCTGAACAGGAACAGCAGTACCGCGCCTTCCGCCCACCGGCCGATGAGGGCGGCGCCGATGGCGGCGACCAACATGAGGAAGTCGACCTCGAACTTGCCGCGCAGGGTGGAGGCGATCGCGGTGCGGAACGTGAAGAACCCGCCGAAGAAGTAGGTGGCGAGGAAGAACACCAGCGGCCACCCGATCAGCGGCAGCCCCAACGCAAACTCGGTGATCATCCCGCCCGCGTAGGTGACGCCGGCGGCTATCGCGAACCACAACTCCCACCGGGCGGAACCATGAGCGTGTTCCTGTGTGTCAGCAGTGGGCGCGGCAGTCGTCGAGGAGGAAACGGTCATCCCCCAAGAATACATCACAAATTCATGATATGATGTTGTTGTGAATGATTATCGTGATCGAGGGGCACAATAGTGAGCATGGTCACTGCTGAGACGCGTCGGGATGCGCCCCCCCTGTCCGTAGCGGACGCCGAGCGGCTCGCCGAGATCATGCAGGCGCTGGCCTCCGCCGCGCGGCTGCGCATTCTCAGCACGCTGAGCGCGCGACCGAGCACCGTGACCGAACTCAGTGAACAGTTGCAGATCGGTCAGACGACCGTGTCGAACCATCTTCGGCTGCTACGGCACCTCAGCCTCGTCACCGGGAGTCGCGCCGGTCGGCACATCCACTATTCGCTCTTCGACGACCATGTCACCGAACTCCTCGACGAAGCCATCGGACACCTCGATCACCTACCACGCGGACGATGAGGCGATCCGCCCCGGTACCCACATGACGCCGACGGCGTCGTCAGCCGACGGCTCCCCCGCAGCCACGCAAGCGCTATGGCGATCTCGGGTGACGCCTGGCGGAGCGGTAGCTGAGGAATAGGAAAGTCGCGTGCCCGGCCAGCGACAGGCTCAGGAAGATGATCGCGATAACGAACACGTTCCCCGGTCCGCCGTCGCCACCAATCAGCATCACTGCGCAGAACGTCACCGCTGCGGCGAGGAGCACCGTCTGCACAACGGAGAACACCACGCGTCCGTAAGGGCCGATCATCCTCGAGAATCTATCGCGACAGTGCGGGCATCAAGAGGTACGGGTGGTGCTGCGGCGAGCTGTCGAAGGCCAGCGGGTCGGCGGCCGGCGCGAACGCCGTTGAGGATGACGATCACCTCGGCGGCCTCGTGCACGAGCACCACCCCGGCCAGGCCCAGCACTCCGAACAGGGCGAGCGGGAACAGCACGACGATGATCGCCAAGGCGAGCACGATGTTCGCGGTCATGATGCGTCGAGCGCGGCGCGCGTGCACGAGGGCGCCGGGGATGAGGCGCAGGTCGTGGCCGGTGAACGCGACGTCGGCGGATTCGATCGCCGCGGCGGATCCTCTCACCCCCATCGCGATACCGACCGTCGCGGTCGCCAAAGCGGGTGCGTCGTTGATGCCGTCACCGACCATCGCTGTCGGCCGCGACACCGCCAACGCTTCGATCGCGGCGGCCTTGTCCGCGGGGAGTTGCTGCGCACGGACGTCGGTGATGCCGGCTACGTCGGCGATCGCCCGGGCGGTGCGGTCGTTGTCGCCGGTGAGCATGATCGTCTCGATGCCCTGCGCGTGCAGCATCCGCACCGTCTCAGCCGATTCGGGACGCAGCTCGTCACGGACTCCAATCAGCCCGGCGATCCGGCCGTCTGCTTCCACCACCACGACGGTCATGCCCTGCGCTGCCATCGATTCCGCCAGGTGGCGGTGCTCGCCGGGATCCAGCCAACGGTCGTTTCCGACACGGATCGTGCGCCCATCGACCCGGCCGGTGATTCCGTGTCCCGCGTCCTCGGTCACGCCCGTTGCGGCTGTCGAATCGGGTGGTGCGGCGGCGGTGATGGCTGCCGCCAGCGGGTGGGAGCTGGAGGCCTCGACGGCCGCCGCCCACGCCAGAAGATCGTCACGGGTAGTCCCCGGCGCGGGGTGCACCTCAACGACGGTGGGTTGGTTGCGGGTGAGTGTGCCGGTTTTGTCCAGAGCGACGGTGCGAATGGTTCCCAGTTGTTCGAACGCTTCGCCGGACTTGATCACGACCCCGAATTTAGATGCTGCGCCGATGGCGCTGATCACGGTGACGGGGACGGCGATCGCCAAAGCGCAGGGTGAGGCGGCCACCAGGACGACAAGGGCGCGTTCAATCCACAACCCCGGGTCACCGACAAGTAACCCGAACAGGGCGACCAGGGCTGCGGCGATCAACACGACCGGCACCAGTGGGCGCGCGATACGGTCCGCGAGGCGAGCCCGCTCGCCCTTGCGGGCGTGGGCCTGCTCGACGAGCGTCACGATCTGGGTGAGAGAGTTATCGCGCCCGTCTGCGGTCGCTTCAATCCGCAGCGTCGCGGAACCGTTCACCGATCCGGCCGCGACCTGATCGCCGGGACCTACGTCGACGGGGATTGATTCACCGGTGATCGCGGAGGTGTCCAGGCTCGAGCGTCCGTCGATCACGACCCCGTCGGTGGCGACGCGTTCGCCGGCGCCGATGACGAGGATGTCAAGTTCGCGTACGTCCGCGGCAGGGATGGTGACGTCGCCGGTCAGGCGGGAAACGCGCACGGTGTCGGGGATGAGGGAGAGCAGGGCTCGGAGTCCTTCTTTGGCGCGGTCCATCGCCCGGTCCTCGAGTGCCTCGGCGAGAGAGAACAGGAACGCGAGTGTCGCAGCTTCACCAACGTGCCCCAGCAGCACCGCCCCGATCGCTGCGATCGTCATCAGCAGCCCGACTCCGAGCCGGCCGCGGATCAGCCGCCGGATCGCGCCGGGAACGAACGTGTACGCCCCGGCGATCAGAGCAGCGGCCTGCAGCACCAGCGCGGGCACGGACAGACCGGTCCACTCGAACGTGTACCCGGCGAGGAGGAACACCCCCGACAGGACAGACGGGAGGAGGGCGACGTCTCGCCACCACGGCGGGCGCACCTCGACCTCTCCCTCATCGACGGTGCCTTTCTTCGCAATGTCGGGGCCGCAGCAAGCGTCGCCGGTATCGG
The DNA here is from genome assembly GCF_003931875.1 of Microbacterium sp. 10M-3C3. NCBI lineage: Bacteria > Bacillati > Actinomycetota > Actinomycetes > Micrococcales > Microbacteriaceae > Microbacterium > Microbacterium sp. 10M-3C3. The sequence continues at coordinate 1,901,421 of NZ_CP034245.1, forward strand.
TTACGACGCCGTTCTTCTGATGGTCGGCTGGTGCACAGCAGGTGTCACCGGCCGGGGAAGGGCGGGAGAGTTCGATGCGGCGCACGGTGGGGGTGGTGCGTGGTTCGTCGGGTCCGCAGCATTCTTCGCTCACAGCGTCACCTCCGAACCCTGGATGCGGGGCGGCACAGTGAAATGGGGGATGTTCATGCGCAGCACTCGCATTCCTGGTCCATGCACGGTGTGCCCTCGTCCACGGCGACAACGGCTTCAAGCAGCTGTCGGAGACCTTGAGTCAGGTGCGGGTCGGCGATCTCGTAACGGGTACGACGCCCCTCCGGTGTCGAGACGATCAAGCCGCACCCGCGAAGGCAGGTCAGGTGGTTCGACACATTCGTCCGGGTCAACTCCAGGTCCCGGGCGAGCTCCGCAGGGTAGCCAGCGCCGTCTAGCAGCGTCAAGAGAATTCGCGACCGGGTCGGGTCGGCCATCGCCCGGCCAAGCCGGTTCATCACATCCACACGCGAAGCAAGAGTCAGCACACGCTGACTATACAGCGAACCGTGACCTAACGGGCTCGGATGAGACGCGGCACTACCGACACCATCACGACCATCGCAATCAGCTCGACGAGCGTCTGAGTGACGACCACCAGAGGGGTGAGTGCGAACGAGGCCGGAAGGGCCAGGGCGAGAGGCAGGACGACGAGGGAGTTGCGGGCGACACCGCTGAAGACAGCGGCTCGCCGGCCCGCTGCATCCAATCGGAAGAGTCGTCCCACGATGGTGCCGACCAGGGCGGCGATCGGGACGAAAGCGATGAACAGCGGCGCGACGGTCAGCAGCTGCGTCAAGGATCCGGTCACGGTGAAAATCTGGGAAGCGACGACGACGGCGAGGGTGAGCATCATCAGCGGGACCATGGCCGCCAGCATCCCTCTTTCGATCGCGTCCCGTCGCGGTTCCGTGGCCAGCATCTGGGTGAGGGCTGCCGCGGTGAGGGGCAGCACGATCACCAGCAGGAAAGCCTCGACGAACGGGCGCACATCGAACGCGCTCACCAGCTCAACTCCGGCCATCACCCAGAGGTAGAGGGGCAGCAGCAGGATTTGCAGCAGCATGAGCAGGGGCGTTGCGGCCAGCAGCCGTTCGCGTGCCCCGCCGGCAAGTCCTGAGAACACGATGACGTAGTCCACGCACGGGGTGAGCAGCACGAGCAGCACTCCGACCAGCAGCGCCTGATCCTGCGCCACGAACCGGCTCAGGCCGAACACGACGACAGGCATCAGAACGAAGTTGAGGATCAGGACCGCGCCGAGGAAGCGCCAGACACGGAAGGCTCGCCCGATCGAGGTGAAAGGCACGCCCAGAAACGTGGCGTACAGCAGCAGCCCCAAGACGGCGTTGATCGCGAGTTCGAGGACATGCGCCCACGCCGGCACTGCCAGCCCCACGAGAATTCCGGCCGCGATCGCGGCGAGATAGAGCGCGATCTGGTGGCGATCCCACCACCTCACCGCCCCTCCCATACCACCCAGCATGCCCTGCACCCACGGACCCGTTGAACCGAGCACGGCCCGCGGCAGTCTCGTGCGACCGAAACCTGGGGACTTGACGTGCCCCCTGTTTCGCGCAGTTCCGGACCGGATCCCCCAGCGCCCCGGCCGGCGAAGGGAGGTCGTGCCGTCTGCTATCGCCGAGGCGAACGTCCCCCACGCAACGCGCAGCGGGACGGGGGTCAGGATCGGTCGGTTAGCCAGGTGGCGACAGTGGATCGCCAACGATCCCGGTCAGAGTTCCAAGTCGACGTGTGCTCGGCATCGAAGAGTTCCAACTGAACCAGGTCTGGGCGAAGCACTGCAAGTTCGCGAGACACGGCGGCCGGCGCTGAGTCGTCATCCTTGCCGTAGAGGATCAGCGTCGGTACTGCGAGTTCATGTGCGCGCGCGATCCAGTCGAGATCCCGGAGAGGGATGCAGGCAGGGAGGCCTATGGCACGAGCGAGGAAGGGCGCTGCGAGCCACGGGAGGGCGAGGAGCCCCGCAGCGGCGGGCAGCCCGGCACGGGCGCAGTTCGCCTTGATCGCCGCGACCCAATCAAGAACAGGAGACTCGAGGACGAGCCCGGCTATCACTTGCTGGTGCTGCGGTCGTGTGGCGAGTTGGAGCGCAATCTGTGCACCCATCGACCAGCCGAAGAGCACGATCTGTTGCGCGCCGTGCCGAACGGCGTATTGGATTGCAGCGTCGACGTCGTCGACTTCAGTGGCGCCGAGCGTTGACCGGCCACTTCCGTGGTGCGGGCCTTCGCCGTCGTTTCGGTAGCTGACGACGAGCGAGGTGTAGCCCTGGTCGGTGGCGACCTGCACACCTCGGAGCGTTCCTGCTCGCGGGCTGCCGAGCCCGTGGATGTGGATTGCCCAGGTCGTCGAGTTCTCGCCGTTGCCGGCAATGCGCCACGCCTCCGCAATGCCAGACGGAGTGGAGATGCCCACATCGTGTTCGGTGAGTCCTGCATCGGCCAGCGTCATGAAGTAGATGCCACTCCACGACCCGCGCTCCTCGGTCGACGGTCGGAAACCGGGCGAAGTACGGGCGACTATTCGTGCGACGCGTTCAGGTCCTCGGTTGAGAACCTCGGTAGACAGCTGCAGCCAGCCGCCGCCTGGGAACAGCAGGGTGAACACTCCCGACGACTCAGTTTGGTCGGATCGATCGAGGACGATCGCTTGCCGGTCGCCATCCCGTTCGACCCCGCGGATAATCAGGTCGGATCTGCGCGAACTCGGAGCGGCGGTCAGGCGCCGTGCGATCACGAGACCGAGACCCAACGATAGGGACGCCGCGGCCGCCATCACGCCTGCCAGCGCGATCAGGGCTCTCATGCCGCCCCTCGTTGAGACTTCCGTCGCGTGGCCGGTGCAACCGTCGTGTGAAGTCGAGCTCCGTCTGTTCCGAGGAGATGCCGCTCCGCTCGTTCAAGGACGAGACGATCGCTCGCGCTGAGAGAAAAGGACACGCGCGGGTCGATCATCGCGTCGCGGATCTCCACTACCTGTCTATGCAACTGCGCCTCGAGGCTATCCGTCTGCACGGACGCCGCATCCGTCTGACTCAAACCCGGGCGAACGATCGTCGCCGCTCGCCATGCGGGCGACAGTTCCTTGATGAGCGTGCGTGTTCGCGCCGCCCTCCGGCGCGCGCTCAGGTAACGCACTGTCGGCTGTCCAGCGAGTCCGACGCACAGGAAAAGGAAGGTCAAGATGTAGAGCGGTCCATACGCGATAGACACGTCAGCCATCACGTCTACACGGCCGGCAACGTGTGCGATGTCCATGATGAGGACGACGACACAGAGAGCGACTCCGAGGATCGCGCCGACAACGAGACAACCGGCAGGCAAACGCTGTAGACCAATGCTCAACCGATACTGACGACTCGCAAGGACTGCCATGGTGCCGACGATGATCCCGTAGTAGGTGAACTGAATCATCGAGTACGCAGCTGCGGCGGGCTGCGCTCCGAGATCAATCATGAAGTTGGTCGTCGTGGCGCCACGGTCGATGAGCACGAAGGCGACCCCGACGCCGCTCAGCGCAACAAAGCGGAGCAGCGGGGCCGAGTGCAATACGGACAGGGCCGGGCTGATACTCCCCCACTTTCATGATCCCTCGGCCAAGGAAGAAGATCCCGACCATGAGCGCGCAGTCCCCGATGAGGGTGGCAACATTCGAGCCGCCGAGGAGTGCATCGATGAACTGGTAGACCGCATCAACGTTTGTCGTCATCGCGACGGCGATCGTGATCGCCGCGTAGGTGATGCTCCGTTCGGCTCGTCCGCGGCGGAGGATAAGCAGGCTCGCCACAAGGAGCCACATCAGCACCGCGACGAAGGTCTGCATCACCCGAAGATCTCGAGGTAACGCGATTCGCCGTAAACCGAGCCTCGGATCGCCGCAGCGAGATGGTCAGCCAGTGCCTCAGCCGCGATCTCGGTGTCCGAGTCCAGATCTCGCCGAGTGAGCAGCCGACGCCGAGTTCGGGCGGGGATGTCGGGAAGCAGGAAGTCTTCGGTCGAGCATTCGTCGTCTTCTCCATGCCCGAGGACCATGTGGGCGAACTCGTGCAGCACGAACTGCTGGCGATGGAGGACGGAGTCGCTGTGGGCGTGAAGGACGAAGTCTTCGCGCTCGGTGATGAGCCATACCGCGCAGATGCCGTCGTGGTCGCCGAGATCTGCAAGTTCCACGATGCGGAGTGTGCGCCGGCGGTGATCCTGAATCGCCCCGACGAGATCGTCAAAGGTGAAGGTGCTACCCAGCGCAAGGTCTGCGACGGCCGTCGACACGGTCTGCTCGATATTCACGATGTCACTCCCGTCCGGGGAGCATGTGCCGGTGGGGGCCACAACGGACCGGCGAGGGCACTGCTCAGTGCTCAGTCTTCGGGTGGTCTTGACGCACGGCGCCGCTGCCGGTGCGCAACACGACCGTCCCGCTCACGGAGATCGTCATCCCGCTGGGACCGTCCTCGACGTCGCACATGCGGAGCGCGAGGCACTCGCCGATGCGCAGCGCGGTTCCGAGGAGTACTTCGATGATGTCGCGAACCTGACCGTCGGGCTTGGGTCCCTTTACGTCCAGTCCGGTCCGCCAGCGACTCGCGGCGTCGCGGATTGCGGTGATCTGGTCGAGAGTCAGCGCCTGCGGCTCACCCTTCGGCCGGCGCAACGGACTCGTCCCCTGCACCGGGTTCCGCGGGATGGCATCGTGCCGCAGCGCGAAACCGAACAGGAGATTGAGCATGGTCCGCGAGTGCTTCGCTCGCGAGTATGACACAGCGCGCTCGGAGCGGAGGAACCACTCGACGCGGCCCGTGGTGATCTCGCCGAGCGTAAAGTGGCGGAACTGAGGCAGCACGTGGAGACGGAGATCGTCGCGGTAGTTCTCCTTTGTCCCGTCGGAAAGCTTCTGCAGCTCGAGGTCCTCGAGCCACAGGTCGGCGAGATCCTGGAAGGAGCTGGTGAGGTCGAGCAAGCCCCCGGTCCCGAAGCCTGGCCGCTCGAGTAGACGCTGCTTCAACCTCGCTCGAGCGGCCGACTCCGTACGTGCAGCACCCGTCACTCTGCGCAGACGCCCGTCGGCGTCGCGAACGCGCGCCAACGCTACGTACGTCGCGCCTCGCCTGGTCACGCTGATGGTTCCGTACGAGCCGATCAGTGTGCGTGGCCGCCCGCCGTTCACAACGCACCACCGGCGTGACGCTGCTCGTCGGCCAGCTCCATGCGGTGGACCCGGGCGTCGATCTCGCTCTCGCGAAACCTCAGCTGCGTGCCGACACGAAACCCACGGGGGCCACGACCCTTGCTCCGCAGGTCGTAGGTCGTCTGCACGGAAACCTTGAGCTGCGCGGCAAGCTCAGCCAACGACACGTAGTTCCCGTGTCCCGACTCTGAGGTGCCAACACCGTCCATATAGCGAAGGTGCGCGGGCGGTGCCGCGTACCTTCCAGATACTCCGAGAAGGTCCGAGAGCGCACTGCTGCGACCCGGCGAAGTGTCCAGTAAACGACGACCAAACATTTAAGCTCCCTGATCAGGGAGTGAAGATTCGGGGCTTTACCGGGAGTTTTGGTGGACCTGAGGGGACTCGAACCCCTGACCCCCTGCATGCCATGCAGGTGCGCTACCAGCTGCGCCACAGGCCCTGACGTCGCCTCACGAGGCAACCCCCCAAGACTACTACATGCCGCGAGTGCGAACGAAACCGTGGCGGCGTCCGGGGGTGTCGCTAGGGTCGGCGCTGGAGAGGAGACGACGATGCCCACACTCGGCAACATCGTGATCTACGCCGACGACCCGCCCCGCCTCGCGCGCTTCTGGTCGGACGTCTTCGGATACCCCTACACGGAGTACGAGGGCGACCTGAAAGAGCAGCTGCTGGCGTCGGGACTCACCGAGAGAGATCTGCCCCATCGCGGGCTCGCGGAGGACCCGGCGGGACGAGGACCGAGGCTGTTCTTCCACCATGCCGACGGTCCCAAGCGCGGGCGAAATCGCGTGCACATCGACGTCACCGCCGACCGGCCTGACGGCGAGATGCACATCGCACCCGAGGCACTCGACGCCGAGAAAGACCGTCTCGTGGCGCTGGGAGCGGAGGTCGTCCGCCTCGTCGAGCAGACCTGGGGCCCGTGGCCCGAGCGCTACTGGCAGCTGCGCGACCCCGAGGGCAACGAGTTCTGCCTGCAGTGACTCACTCCGCGTGGGCGGGCAGATCGATCGGGACGACGGGGCAATCCTTCCAGAGGCGCTCGAGACCGTAGAACACGCGCTCCTGCTCGTGGAAGACGTGGACGACGAGGTCGCCGAAATCCAGGAGGATCCAGCGCGACTCCTCGCGGCCCTCGCGTCGCAGGCGCTTGTGCCCGGCCTCGAGCAGCTTCTCCTCGATCTCGTCGGCGATCGCGGCGACATTGCGCTCGTTGCGCCCGGTGACGAGCAGGAAGATGTCGACCAGCGGCAGGGGCTCTGAGACGTCGAGGGCCAGGAGATCCTCCCCGCCCTTGGCATCGGCCGCGCGCGCGGCGATCTGCAGCTGGTCCCGCGACGTCGCAGATGCGGTCATGAGAAGACTCCCGTGGTGACGGCCAGGATGAGCACGCCCACGAGCGCCACCGCGAGCGCGCCCGCCGTGATCACCAGGGCGAGCATGAGCTTGTTGCCCTTCTCGGGCGCCGGCGGGCGGATGATCTCCTCCCCGGCGTTGCGGGCGGTGCTGATCGCCGCCGACGCGGCGATCGGCGTCGGCGACGAGGACGGCGGCAGCTCGCCGTCGATGAGGGCGGCGTCCAGCTCCTTGCCGTCGGCCGCGCCTTCAGCGTGCCCGAGCGAGCCGAAGCCGGCGGGCAGGTCCAGCGACCCCGTGATGAGCACTTCGCCCGTCGCGGTGAGGGGGCCGAGCGGCGCCGCGGTCGGCGTCTGGGACAGGATCAGCGCGTTGGGCGTGGCGACCGAGCCGGTCGCCGAGGTGCTGCGCGCGATCAGCTGGTCGAACGACGGCGGGATGGACACCGGCGGCGTGTCCCCCGACAGCAGACCCGAGCCGAGCTCCGGGTTCACCTCGCGCGGCTCGGGCTCCTCGTCCTCGGAGACGGGCGCGTCGGCCTCGGGCTCCGCGGCCGACGGCTCGCTGTCGGCCGCGTCGACGACCTCAGCCTCCACGACCGCCGCGTCGGCCGGCGCCTCCGCGGCCGTCTCAGCCGGCTGCTCTACCTCCCGCAGCGATTCCAGCTCCGTCGCGCCGTCTTCCGGCGTGGGCTCCGCGGCAGGCACGTCGGCGGCGGGCGCCTGGGTCGCGGGGGCGACGGCGCCCGCTGCGGCCGACGGAACCGCGTCGGACTGGATGACGGGGATCGACGCGGTGCGGATGCGCTCCTGCGCGCGCGCCTGACGACGCGTCAGCGGCGACATGCCCAGATCGATGTCGCCGTCCGCCATCGGAGGCGGCGCCACCGGTGCGGGAGCCGCCGCACGGGGCAGCGGCGCCGCGACCGGAGCCTCTTCGCCGGGCGGCGCCGCGGGAGCTTCCGCCTCGGGGGCCGGGGCGGATGCGGCGGCCTCGACATCGGCGGGGGTGATGACCGGGTTCGCTCCGGTGGCGCGGATCTCGCGCAGCCGGCGACGGGTCAGCGGAGTCGTGGGGGGCTGATCTGGTGTGCTCATGCCTTGCTCCGGTAGAGGTGGTGTTTTGCGATGTACTGGACGACGCCGTCGGGCACGAGGTACCAGACCGGGTCGCCCTGACGGACGCGTTCGCGACAGTCGGTGGACGAGATGGCCAGCGCCGGGATCTGCAGCTGGCTGACGTCGGCGGTCGGGAGACCGTCGGTGCTCAGCACGTGCCCTGGCCGGGAGACCGCCACGAAGTGGGCGAGGTCCCACAGTTCATCATGGTCCCTCCAACTGAGAATCTGCGCTACGGCATCCGCTCCCGTGATGAAGAAGAAGTCGGCGTGCGGCCGCTGCTTCTTCAGGTCGCGCAGCGTGTCGATCGTGTAGGTCACGCCCTCGCGGTCGATGTCGACGCGACTGACCGTGAACTGCGGGTTGGAGGCCGTCGCGATGACGGTCATGAGGTAGCGGTGCTCGCTCCACGTCACGTCGGACTTCTGCCACGGCTGACCCGTCGGCACGAAGACGACCTCGTCGAGATCGAAGCTGTGCGCGACTTCGCTGGCCGCCACGAGGTGCCCGTGATGGATGGGATCGAACGTCCCGCCCATGACGCCGATCCGCGGAGCGCGCTCCCCCGACATCCAGTGGCCTAGTGGCCGTGGCCTTCCGACGTCGGCGCCGGGTGCGTGCGGGCGTACGCCTCGGCCTTGCGCGCGTGACGGTTCGCGACGTTGCGGTACGACAGCGTCACGAGCGCGAGCGCGGCGAAGACCACGAGCGCGACCACGCCGAATCCGACCGTCTCGAGCTGCACGTTGCCGCGTTGCTCCGCCTCCTCGGCGGCGAGAGCGATCAGCGTGGCGGCGGTGGTCATTCGGTCTCCGTTCGAAAAGAGCGCGGGCGCTCTGTCATTTTAGTGCGGTCAGGCCCGGATCTGCCCGGCGCCGCGCGCGAGCCACTTCGTGCTCGTGAGCTCGGCGAGACCCATCGGGCCGCGCGCGTGCAGCTTCTGTGTTGAGATGCCGACCTCGGCGCCGAAGCCGAACTCCCCGCCGTCGGTGAAGCGCGTGGAGGCGTTCACCATCACGACGGCGGAATCGACCTCCGCGAGGAAGCGGTCGGCATTGCCGGCGTCCTCCGTGATGATGGACTCGGTGTGATGCGTCGAGTAGCGACGGATGTGGGCCAGCGCGTCGTCGAGGTCGGCGACAACGCGGACGGCGACGTCAAGGCTCAAGTACTCCGTCGCCCAGTCGTCCTCGGTCGCCGGGACGACGTCGGCGCCGAAGCGCGCGACGGTGTCGTCCCCGTGGACGGTGACGCCGGCACGGCCGAGGTCGTCGAGGAGGCCGGGCAGCACGCGCTCGGCGGCGTCGCGGTGCACGAGCACCGTCTCGACGGCGTTGCACACGCTCGGCCGCTGCGCCTTGGCGTTGACGACGATCTCGCGTGTCCAATCCTCGCGGGCCGTCGCGTCCACGACGATGTGCACGACGCCGGCGCCGGTCTCGATGACGGGCACGAGGCTCTCGGTCACGACGGTCTGGATGAGACCGGCGCTGCCGCGCGGCACGAGCACGTCGACGAGGCCGCGCGCCTGCATGAGCTCGCGGGCTCCCTCGCGGCCGAACTCGTCGACCGTCTGGACGGCTTCGGGATCGATCCCCTCGGCGGCCAGGGCGTCGCGGATGCTGGCCACGAGGGCCGCGTTGGTGCGCTCGGCGGCCGATCCGCCGCGCAGCACGACGGCGTTGCCCGAGCGCAGGGCCAGCGCGGCGATGTCGACCGTCACATTCGGGCGGGCTTCGTAGATCGACCCGACGACGCCGAACGGCACCGACACCTTCTGCAGCCGCAGTCCGTTGGGCAGGGTGCGCTCGTCGAGCACGCGGCCGACGGGATCGGGCAGTTCTGCGACGTCGCGTACGGCCGATGCCAGGGCGGCGATGCGGGGGGCGTCCAGGCGCAGCCGGTCCAGGAGTGCGGCGCCGATTCCCTCGGCCTCGCCTCGCCCCAGGTCGCCGGCGTTGGCCTCGGCGATGACGGCGGAATCGGCGTCGATCCGGTCGGCGACGGCGCGCAGCATCCGGGTCTTGGCGGCCGCGTCGAGCAGGCCGATCGAGCGCGACGCCTCGCGCGCGCGCTCCATGCGCTCGCGCGCCGAGAGCAGCACCGTGGTCATCCGGTCAGTCTATCGACCGCGGCGTCCGGCGAGCGGCCGGTCCCACCGTGCCGACGGGACCGGTCGCCGCCCCGCGCGCGGCATCGGGGTTCGGCGCGAACCACGTGCCGATGTCCTGACCGGCGAGAGCCTCGCCCACCAGGTCGGCGCTCGTGACGAGCGTGCCGACCCCGGATGCGGCGGCCAGGCGCGCCGCCGACACCTTGGTCGCCGCGCCACCCGTCCCCACGCTGTTGACGACGACCGTGCCGAACTCGAAGCCGTGGAGGTCGTCGCCGTACGCGACGGTGCGGATCGGCCGGGCGCCGGGCTCCCCCGGCGGCCGCGTGTAGAGCGTCTCGATGTCGCTGAGGAGCACGAGCACGTCGGCGCCGATGAGCTGGGCGACGAGGGCCGCGAGCCGGTCGTTGTCGCCGAAGCGGATCTCATGCGTCGCGACGGTGTCGTTCTCGTTCACGATCGGCAGGATGCGCAGGCCCAGCAGGCGCTCCATGGCGCGGCGCGCGTTCGAGCGCGGCGTCGGGTTCTCCAGGTCGCCCGCGGTCAGGAGCACCTGGCCGGCGAGCAGGCCGAAGCGGTCGAGCGAGGTCTGGTAGCGCCACATCAGCACGTTCTGACCGACCGCGGCGGCGGCCTGCTGCGTGGCCAGGTCGCTCGGCCGGCCGTCGAGGTCGAGCAGGGGCAGCGCGGTCGCGATGGCGCCCGACGACACGAGCACGATCTCGGTGCCGCGGCGGTGCGCCCCGGCAAGGGCGGTGACGATCGTGTCGATCCGGTGGGCGCCGTCGCCGCTGATCGAGGACGACCCGACCTTCACGACGACACGGTCGGCGGCGGGGATGCCTGCGCGCTCGGCGACCGCGGTCACTCGTCGTCCGTCTCGCGATCGGCGAGGCGCTCCGCCTCGAGCTCGGCGCGCGCGTCGGCCTTGGCGTCCATGCGCTCGTGGTAGCGCTCGCGCCGCTGCGACGTCGTGCGGCGCGTGTTGTCGTCCAGGCGGGGATCGGTGCCGCGCGGTGCCGTCATGAGCTCTGCGGCGGAGGTCAGCGCGGGCTGCCAGTCGAAGACGACACCGTCGCCCTCTCCGATCACGACCGTCGCACCGGGGGTCGCCCCGGCACGGTAGAGCTCGTCCTCGACGCCGAGGCGCTCGAGCCGGTCGGCGAGGTAGCCGACGGCCTCGTCGTTCTGGAAGTCGGTCTGCTGCACCCACCGCACCGGCTTGGCGCCCAGGATCCGGTACACCGGCCCGTAGGTGCCCCCCTCGACCCGCACCTGGAAGTCGCGCTCCGACCCCTGCGGCCGGATCACGATGCGCTCCACGACGCGCTGGTCGGCCGCCGCATCCGCCCGTGCACGCTCGATGATGTCGGCGAGGGCGAACGTGAGCTCGCGCAGGCCGGCACGGCTGACGGTGGAGATCTCGAAGACCTGGAAGCCGCGGGCCTCGAGGTCGGGCCGCACGAGATCGGCGAGGTCCTTCGCCTCGGGGACGTCGACCTTGTTGAGGGCGACGATCTGCGGGCGCTCGAGAAGAGGCACCTGCCCGTCGGGAACCGGGTAGGCGGCGAGCTCGGCGAGGATCACGTCGAGGTCGGTCAGCGGGTCGCGGCCGGGGTCCAGCGTCGCGCAGTCCAGCACGTGCACGAGGGCCGTGCAGCGCTCGACGTGGCGGAGGAACTCCAGGCCGAGCCCGCGACCTTCGCTGGCACCCTCGATGAGGCCCGGCACATCGGCGACGGTGTAGCGCACGTCGCCGGCCTGCACGACGCCGAGGTTCGGATGCAGCGTCGTGAACGGGTAGTCGGCGATCTTGGGCCGCGCGGCGGAGACGGCGGCGATGAGGCTCGACTTGCCGGCCGACGGGAAGCCGACGAGCGCGACGTCGGCGACGGTCTTCAGCTCGAGGAGGACGTCGCCCTCCCAGCCGGGGGTGCCCAGCAGGGCGAAGCCGGGCGCCTTGCGCTTGGGCGACGCCAGCGCCGCGTTGCCGAGCCCGCCCTGGCCGCCGGGCGCGGCGACGAAGCGCATACCCGGCTCGATCAGGTCGACGAGGGTCTCGCCGTCGGGCGACTTCACCACGGTGCCGACGGGCACCGGGAGCTCGAGCGACTCCCCCGCCGCACCGGAGCGGTTGTCGCCCATGCCGAAACCGCCGTTGCCCGCGGAGCGGTGCGGCGAGTGGTGGTACGACAGCAGCGTCGTGACCTGGGGATCGGCGACGAGGACGATGTCGCCGCCATGGCCGCCGTTCCCGCCGTCGGGACCGGCGAGCGGCTTGAACTTCTCGCGGCGGACGGACACGCAGCCGTTGCCGCCCTTGCCCGCGCGCAGGTGCAGCGTCACCCGGTCGACGAACGTCACCATGGGCGTCTTCCCTTCATGCGGACGGAATGGACGAAGGGGGCGGGCACGCGCCCACCCCCTCCGAGAGGTCTTGCTCCGGCTCGTCGACCGGCGGGATCACTCCGCCGCGGCGACGATGTTGACGACCTTGCGGCCGCCCTTGCTGCCGAACTCGACGGCGCCGGCCGCGAGCGCGAACAGCGTGTCGTCGCCACCGCGACCGACGTTGGCGCCGGGGTGGAAGTGGGTGCCGCGCTGACGGACGATGATCTCGCCCGCGTTGACGACCTGGCCGCCGAAGCGCTTCACACCCAGTCGCTGGGCGTTGGAGTCACGGCCGTTGCGGGTGGAGCTTGCGCCCTTCTTGTGTGCCATCTCTGCGTCTCCCTGGCTTACTTGATGCCGGTGATCTTGACGCGCGTGAGGTCCTGGCGGTGCCCCTGGCGCTTCTTGTAGCCGGTCTTGTTCTTGAACTTCTGGATCACGATCTTGGGGCCGCGCTCCTCGCCGAGCACCTCGGCGGTGACGGACACCTTCGCGAGCTTGTCGGCGTCGGTCGTGACGGTGTCGCCGTCGACGAACAGCACGACGGGCAGCTGGATGCTGTCGCCGACCTTCGCCTGCTGGCGGTCGAGAACGACGACCGTGCCGACCTCGACCTTCTCCTGCCGGCCACCGGCGCGCACAACTGCGTAAACCACTTCACACCTGTTTCGTTCGGGAGCGCACGGCTCCGGTTGTCTGATGACGGAAGTCTCGGTGCGAACCGATCGCCTCGCGATCTGGCCGTCGCGGAGGCTCCGGCGTCCTGGGGACGCGGCGCACCAAAGAGCGAGTTTACCCGATGGCGGGGAGATGGGCAAAGCGACGCGGCACGGGCGCCGATCGGCCCCGCCGCATCCGTCCGCTCCTAGGATCGCACGCATGGCGATCCTCATCGACGACCCCCGCTGGCCGGCCCACGGCCGGCTGTGGGCGCACCTCGTGAGCGACGCCGACCTCGACGAGCTCCACGCCTTCGCCGCGTCCAACGGCATCCCCCGCCGCGGGTTCGACCGCGACCACTACGACGTGCCGGAAGACGCGCACGCGCGCCTCGTGGCCGCCGGCGCGACGCACGTGAGCGGACACGAGCTCGTGCGCCGGCTCATCGCCTCCGGGCTGCGCGTGCGCGCGCGCGACCGCCGCTGACGGGGCCCGCCCGCCTGCTCAGGACGCGTCGTCGGTCGGCGTCGGCGATGCCTGCACCGGCGTGCCGCTGAGCGCGGCCGTCGTCACGCGGCGCCGCGAGCGACCCTGCCCCGGGGCCTTCGGCTCGGGGAGCGCCTGGAGCACGGAGTCGAGCAGCAGGTCCTTCTCGGTGCGCGGCGCCTTCGGCTGCTCCCGCTTCTTGCGCTGCTTGCGCGGCGGTGCGGCCTCGGCGGCCGCCTCGACGGCCTCGACGACCTCGGCGACGATCTGCTCCTCGACCTCGGGGGTCGTCGGATGGATCGTCGAGGCGGCGATCTGCGCGAGCGCCGACTTCACGCCCTCGGTGATCACGTGCGTGCCGCCGGATGCCGCGCCGTTGCCGTTGCCGGATGCGCCGTTGCCGTTGCGGCCGCGACGCGACGGGCCGCCGCCGTTGGAGGGCGCGCTGGAGCGGTGCTTGACGACCGGGTCGTGGTGGACGATGACGCCGCGGCCCGCGCACACCTCGCACGGCTCGCTGAAGGTCTCGAGCAGTCCGAGGCCGAGCTTCTTTCGGGTCATCTGGACGAGGCCGAGCGAGGTCACCTCGGCGACCTGGTGCTTCGTGCGGTCTCGGCTCAGGCACTCGATGAGGCGGCGCAGCACGAGGTCGCGGTTGGACTCGAGCACCATGTCGATGAAGTCGACGACGATGATGCCGCCGATGTCGCGCAGGCGCAGCTGACGCACGATCTCCTCGGCCGCTTCGAGGTTGTTCTTGGTGACGGTCTCCTCGAGGTTGCCCCCGGAGCCGACGAACTTGCCCGTGTTGACGTCGACGACGGTCATCGCCTCGGTGCGGTCGATCACGAGCGAGCCGCCCGAGGGCAGCCACACCTTGCGGTCGAGGGCCTTCTCGATCTGCTCGGTGATGCGGAAGTCGTCGAAGGGGTCGCCGTCGCCGCTGTAGGTCTCGACGCGCTCGAGCAGATCCGGCGCGACGGCGGCCAGGTAGGACGTGATGGTCGCGTGCGCATCCTCCCCCTGGATCAGCATCCGCGAGAAGTCCTCGTTGAAGACGTCGCGGACGATCTTGACGAGGAGGTCGGGCTCGGAGTGCAGCAGCGCGGGCGCCTGCTGCGTCTCGACGAGGCGGTTGATGTGCTCCCACTGACTCGTCAGACGCTGCACGTCGCGGGTCAGCTGCTCCTCCGTGGCGCCTTCGGCCGCGGTGCGCACGATGACGCCCGACGACTCCGGGAGCACCTCCTTGAGGATCTTCTTCAGTCGCGCGCGCTCGGTGTCGGGGAGCTTGCGGGAGATCCCGTTCATCGCGCCGCCGGGCACGTAGACGAGGTAGCGGCCGGGAAGCGAGATCTGGCTCGTCAGGCGCGCGCCCTTGTGGCCCACAGGGTCCTTCGTGACCTGCACGAGGACGCGGTCGCCGGACTTCAGGGCGAGCTCGATGCGACGCGGCTGGTTGCCGGTCTCCACCGCGTCCCAGTCCACCTCGCCGGAGTACAGCACGGCGTTTCGGCCGCGGCCGATGTCGACGAACGCCGCCTCCATGCTGGGCAGCACGTTCTGCACGCGGCCGAGGTAGACGTTGCCGATGAGCGAGGCGTCCTGGTTGCGCGCGACATAGTGCTCGACGAGCACGTTGTCCTCGAGCACGCCGATCTGCACGCGGCCGTTCTTCGAGCGCACGACCATCACGCGGTCGACGGATTCGCGACGGGCGAGGAACTCCGCCTCGGTCACCACCGGACGACGGCGCCCGGCCTCCCGACCGTCGCGGCGACGCTGCTTCTTGGCCTCCAGGCGCGTGGAGCCCTTGATGCGCTGGGGCTCGGTGATGTACTCGACGGCGCGCTGGCGCGGCTGCTGCTGCGGCTCGCGTTCGTCGCCCTCGTCCGCTCCCCCGCCGCGACGCCGGTTCCGCCGCCGGGAGGAGGTCGATGCCACGGGCTCCTCTTCGACGGGCAGCGCCGGCAACGGCGTGATCTCGGGAGCGTAGAAGTGCAGCGCGGTGCTCACCGACGACACGAACACCTCGGGAAGAAGCCCGAGCGACACCGCGGTGGGCGGCCCGCTCGGGGTGTCCTCGGCGGGCCCTTCCGGCGCCTCGGCCGTCACGTCGGCGGCGGGCGGCTCGTCGGCGGCGGGCTGCTCGGCGGCCGGCTGCTCCTCGGCAGCGGGCTCCGTGTCGACGGGCGGCTCCGGCGCGGCGTCCGGCTGGGGCGCCGCATCCGGCTGGGGCGCCGCATCCGGCGTCACGGGCTCGGCCGCCTCATCGATCGTGGTCGGCTCCGGCTGGTCTGCTGTTGTATCGGCCATCTCTGGCGTACTCCCTGCGGGCGACACCGCGCGTCGCCCGGAAACTCATGCGGCGCCGCACCCGGCGGTGCCACGAACTCTCTCGGTCTGCAGCCGGCCCGAAGCTCGAGCTGCGCAGGGCGTCCATCGCCCGAAGTCTGTCGTGATGCGGATGCGGCGCGGCCGCACGTGCATCCCGACCATTATCGCACCTCGCGCGCCGCGCGCCACCATCGGCCGCCTGCGCGCCGCCGCCGCGGGGCGCAGCCACAGGGGCCGGTGCGATAATGCCGAGCGTGTCCACCGCTCCCGCCGAGTCCCGCCACCCCGTCCTCGCCGTCTGGCTGATCATCGCCGGCGTCGTCGGGGAATGGGCGGCGTTCTCGCTCACGAGCGAGCGCCTGCACCTGCTCGCCAATCCCGGTTCCACCGCCTCGTGCGACTTCAGCGTGCTGATCCAGTGCGGCAAGAACCTCGACTCGTGGCAGGGCAGCCTGTTCGGCTTCCCCAACCCGCTGATCGGCCTCATCTGCTGGACCGCGCCGATCGTCGTCGGGGTCGCGATGCTCGCCGGGGCCCGCTTCGCCCGCTGGTTCTGGTGGCTGTTCGCGCTCGGCATCACCGGCGCCATGGCGTTCGTCGTCTGGCTGATCTCGCAGAGCATCTTCGTGCTGTCGACGCTGTGCCCGTGGTGCATGGTCACGTGGTCGGTGACGATCCCCACGTTCTACGCCGTGTGGCTGCACGTGCTCCGCGAGGGCATCGTCCCCGTTGCGCCCGGCGTTCGCCGCGCGGCGAATGCCCTCGTCCCGTGGCTCCCGCTCCTGGTCATCCTGAGCTTCGCGGTGATCGCGCTGCTCGCGCAGCTGCGCCTGAACGTGCTCGCGACGCTGTGACATGATCCGTCGTCGCCGCGCCGCCGTCTCCGCCCTCATCGCCGTCGGAGCGGTCGGTGCCGCGATGCTCGCCGGATGCAGTTCCTCCGAGCCGGCAAGGGTGTGCGTGCCCGAGATGTCGGTGACGCCGTCCGACCCCCGCCCCGGCCGCATCGTGACCGTCGACACCGTCCGCGCGTGTCCCGTCGACCTGCCCGAGGGCGAGAAGCTCGAGATCCGGATCCACCCCGCCGACGACCGCATCCCGATCGCGCGCGCGTTCGTGCGTCCCGACGCGGACGGGGCGTTCACCGTCAGCATCACGGTGCCGCCCACCATCCGCCCCGGAGCGACGGTCGTGGAGATCGCGAACTGGTGGGACTACGCGGCGTGCCCGGACACGGCGTCGTGCGCGGCGGCGGAGAGCGCGTTCGAGGTCAGTCCCTGATCAGGCGAACCAGATCGCGAGCTCGCGCGCGGCGGACTCGGGGCTGTCGCTGCCGTGAACGAGGTTCTGCTGCACCTTCAGACCCCAGTCGCGGCCGAAGTCGCCGCGGATCGTGCCGGGTGCCGCCGTGGTCGGGTCGGTCGTTCCGGCGAGCGAGCGGAACCCCTCGATGACGCGGTTGCCGGCGAGGCGGATCGCGACGGACGGGCCGGACATCATGAACTCCAGCAGCGGCTCGTAAAAGGGCTTGCCCTCGTGCTCGGCGTAGTGGCGCTCGAGGGTCTCGCGGTCGGGCTCCACCAGGCGGATGTCGACGAGCGCGTAGCCCTTCGCCTCGATGCGGGCGAGGATCGCGCCGGTCAGGCCGCGGGCGACACCGTCCGGCTTCACCAGGACGAGGGTCTCTTCGGTCGCCATGCTCATTCTCCGTTCGGGGGTTCGGGGTCGGCCAGACGCCGCGCATTGCGGCGATCGAGGGAGGCTCCCTTGATCGTCGCATATCCGTACATGACGCCGAAAATGATCGCGACCAGCAGCAGCGTCCCGACGAGGAAGCCGCCGAGGGCCAGCAGCACCTGCAGCGCCCAGCCGAGCGCGATCGCCCAGCGATGGCGGAGGAGTCCGGCGGTGAGGACCATGAGGACGGCCAGCACCGAGCCGCCGACGATTCCCCACCACGGCTCGAGCCCTGCCGGCAGCGCCTTGAGCCCGTACACGACGAGCCCTCCGAGGAACACCACGAGGGACTCGAAGCCGAGGACGATCGCGCCGAGCGATTCGGCGGCGCCGCGACGGCGCCGCTCCCGGGGGCTCACGCGTCCCACCCGTCCTTCCAGCCTTCGACCGAGGCCACCCGCAGCGCCTCCCCGGCGAGCACGACCGACCCGGCGATGACGACGGCGCGACGGTCGGACGCGGCCGCCCACTCACGGGCCGCGTCGGCGGCGTCCTCGAGCCCCGGATGCACCGTCACGGCGACGCCCGCGGCCTCGACGAGGTCGGCGAGGCGCTCGGCGTCGCCGGCGCGCTCGGAATCGGGCGCCGTGGCGAAGACGTGCGTGGCCACGGGCGCGATCTCCGCCACCATGCCGGCGGCGTCCTTGTCGGCCAGCACGCCGAGCACGACACCCCATTCGTCGACGTCGAATGCGTCGCGCAGCGCCTCGACGAGGGCGTGCGCCCCGTGCGGGTTGTGCGCGGCGTCCACGAGCACGGTCGGGTGGGCGCCGACGAGCTGGAGCCGGCCCGGCGAGGTCACCTGACCGAGCCCCTCCGCCACGACGTCCGGAGCGAGCGGCTGCGTGCCGCCGCCGATGAGCGACTCCACCGCGGCCAGCGCCAGCGCCGCGTTGGCGCCCTGGTGCGCGCCGTACAGCGGCAGGTACTCGTCGCGGTACTCCCCCGCGAGCCCGCGCACCGTGATCTGCTGGCCGCCGACGGCGAGGCGCTGCTCGGCGAGGAGGAACTGCTCGCCCTCGAAGGCGATGCTCGCCCCGCGCGCGGCAGCGACCTCGCGGAGGACGGCCTCGGCGTCGGGCACCTGGCGGGCCGACACCACGGCCGCGCCGTCCTTGATGATGCCGGCCTTCACGCGCGCGATCTTCGCGATCGTGTCGCCGAGGCGGTCGGCGTGGTCCATGTCGATCGGCGCGAACACCGCGACGTCGCCGTCGGCGGTGTTCGTCGAGTCCCACTCGCCGCCCATGCCCACCTCCAGGACGAGGACGTCGACCGGCGCGTCGGCGGCGACCACGAAGGCGAGCACCGTCAGCAGCTCGAAGAAGGTCAGCGGCGCGTCACCCGCGCTCGCGAGCTCGGCGTCGACGATGTCGACGAACGGCTCGATCTCCTCCCACGCGTCGGCGATCGCCGCATCCGCCACCGGCTCGCCGTCGATCATGATGCGCTCGGTGAAGCGCTCGAGGTGCGGGCTCGTGAACAGCGCCGTGCGCAGCCCGAGGGCCCGCAGCAGGCTCTCGGCGATGCGGCTGGTCGAGGTCTTGCCGTTCGTGCCGGTGACGTGGATCACCCGGTAGGTGCGCTGCGGATCGTCGAGCAGCTCGAGCACGCGCCGCGTGCGCTCGACGCGTGGCTGCACCCACTGCTCGCCCTGGCGCTGCAGCAGCGCCGCGTACACCGCGTCGGCACGGGTCCGATCGTTCATGCGCCCACCTCCACTCGGCCGACGGCCACCCACACGGCGCCCCGGTTGGCGTAGGTGCCGGCGGCCACATGCCCGATGTACTCCGGGTCGGAGCCGAACTCGGCGGTCCACCACGTGTCGTCACCGGGCGCGGCCGGCTCGGGCGCGTCGGTGCCCGCGACGAGCACGGCCGACTGCACGGCGAGCGTCTCGCCGGCGACACCGGCGACGTCCCACGCGGAGCGCACGGCCGCCGCATCGGCGTCGTCGGCGAACAGCAGGTGCAGGCGGATGCGGTCGCTCACGTCGAAGCCCGCGGCCTTGCGCGTGTCCTGCACGGCGCGGATGACGTCGCGCGCGAGCCCCTCGGCCTCGAGCGCCTCGTTCGTCGTCGTGTCCAGGAGCACGAAGCCGTCGCGCAGCGTCGCGAGGGCCTCGCCGCTCGGGCGCCCGGCGGTCTCGACCACGAGCTCGTACTCGCCCGGCTGGAGCGCCACGCCGCCGGAGGTCACGACCCCGTCGACCTCGCTCCAGTCGCCCGTGCGCGCCCCGGCGATCGCCTGCTGCACGAGCTTGCCGAGGCGCGGACCCGCCGCGCGGGCGTTCACGGACAGGCGATGGGTGATGCCGTACTCGGCCGCGGTGTCGTCGGTGAGCTCCACGAGGTCGACGCGCTTGACGTTCAGCTCGTCGCGGAGGATGTCCTCGAACTGCGCGAGGCCGCGCGCGCCGGGCGCGACGACCGTCAGGCGGGGCAGGGGCAGGCGCACGCGTCGCCCTTCGCGCTTGCGGAGGCCGTTCGCGACGCTGGAGACCTCGCGGACCGTGTCCATCGCGGCACGGATGTCGGCCGCGTCGCCGAAGGGCGCCGCATCCGGCCAGTCGGTCAGGTGCACGCTGCGCCCGCCGGTGAGGCCCTGCCACACGCGCTCGGACACGAGCGGGATGAGCGGCGCCGCGACGCGGGTGAGCGTCTCGAGCACCGTGTACAGCGTGTCGAACGCCTCGGTGGACGACTCCTCGCCGGGCGTCACCCCCACCCAGAAGCGGTCGCGCGAGCGGCGGATGTACCAGTTCGTCAGCACCTCGGCGAAGTCGCGGAGGCGCTCGGCGGCGGTGGTGGAGTCCAGGCCCTCGAGGTCGGCGGCCACGTCGCGGACGAGGTCGCCGGTGAGCGCGAGGATGTAGCGGTCGAGGACGTCGGTCGAGTCGGTGCGCCACCGCGCGTCGTACCCGCCGGAGGCGGTTCCCGCTGCGCTCGCCGAAGCATTGGCGTACGTCGCGAAGAAGTACCACGCATTCCACAGGGGCAGCAGGAACTCGCGCACGCCCGCGCGGATGCCCTCCTCGGTGACGACGAGGTCGCCGCCGCGCAGCACGGAGCTCGACATGAGGAACCAGCGCATCGCGTCGGAGCCGTCGCGGTCGAAGACCTCGCTCACGTCCGGGTAGTTGCGCAGCGACTTCGACATCTTCTGACCGTCGCTGCCCAGCACGATGCCGTGGCACGACACGCCGGTGAACGCCGGGCGGTCGAACAGCGCGGTCGAGAGCACGTGCATGACGTAGAACCAGCCGCGGGTCTGACCGATGTACTCCACGATGAAGTCGGCCGGTGCGTGCTCGTCGAACCAATCGTGGTTCTCGAACGGGTAGTGCACCTGCGCGAACGGCATCGATCCGGAGTCGAACCACACGTCGAGCACATCCTCGATGCGGCGCATCATGCTGCGCCCGGTGGGGTCGTCGGGGTTCGGCCGCACCAGGTCGTCGATGGAGGGGCGGTGCAGGTCGACCTCGCCGTCCGCGTTGCGCGGCAGACGCCCGAAGTCGGCCTCGAGCTCGGCGAGCGAGCCGTAGACGTCGACGCGTGGGTACACGGGGTCGTCGCTCTTCCACACCGGGATCGGCGACCCCCAGTAGCGGTTGCGGCTGATCGACCAGTCCCGCGCGCCCTCGAGCCACTTGCCGAACTGCCCGTCCTTGACGTTCTCCGGCACCCACGTGATCTCGGCGTTGTTCTCGATCAGGCGGTCCTTGATGTCGGTGACACGCACGAACCAGCTCGACACCGCCTTGTAGATCAGCGGGTTCCGGCAGCGCCAGCAATGCGGGTAGGAGTGCTCGTAGCTGGCCTGGCGCAGCAGGCGTCCCTCCTGCCGGAGCAGGCGGATGAGGGGCTGGTTCGCCTCCATCCACAGCATGCCCGCGACATCGACGACGGCGGGAAGGAATCGGCCGCCGTCGTCGAGCGACAGGATCGTCGGGATGCCCGCCGCATCCGCGAGACGCTTGTCGTCCTCGCCGTAGGCCGGCGCCTGGTGCACGATGCCGGTGCCGTCGGTGGTCGTGACGTAGTCGTCGACGAGGATGCGCCACGCGTCGCCGGTGCCCCACGTGTCGGCGTCGGCGTAGTAGTCGAAGAGTCGGTCGTACGCGACGCCGCCGAGCTCGGCGCCGAGCACCGTCTGCTGCACCGCGGCGCGCGCGTCGTCGGCGGAGTCGTAGCCGAGGTCCTTCGCGTAGCCGGCGAGGAGGTCTTCGGCCAGCAGGTAGCGGTGGGCGCGCGCCTCGACGGGGTCGTCGGCGTGCCCGTCCGGCGTGTGATGGACATCGGCCGCGCCGTGGGGCCCGCCCGGCAGCACGACGTACCGGATGCCGGGACCCACCGCGAGGGCGAGGTTCGTCGGCAGCGTCCACGGCGTCGTCGTCCACGCGAGCGCCCGCACGGCCGTCAGCCCGAGCGCCTCGGCCTTCGCGCCCACGAGGGGGAAGGTGACCGTGACCGACGGGTCCTGCCGCATCTTGTAGACGTCGTCGTCCATGCGCAGCTCGTGGCTGGACAGCGGCGTCTGGTCGCGCCAGCAGTACGGCAGCACGCGGTAGCCCTCGTAGGCGAGCCCCTTGTCCCACAGGCTCTTGAACGCCCACAGGACCGACTCCATGTAGGTCGTGTCGAGCGTCTTGTATCCGCGGTCGAAGTCGACCCAGCGGGCCTGGCGCGTGACGTAGTCCTGCCACTCGCGCGTGTACTCGAGCACCGACGAGCGCGCCTTGGCGTTGAACACCGCCACGCCCATGCGCTCGATCTCGTCCTTCTCGGTGATCCCGAGCTGCTTCATCGCCTCGAGCTCGGCGGGGAGGCCGTGCGTGTCCCACCCGAACACGCGGTCGACCTTCTTGCCGCGCATCGTCTGGAAGCGCGGGAAGAGGTCCTTCGCGTATCCGGTGAGGAGGTGCCCGTAATGCGGCAGGCCGTTCGCGAAGGGCGGGCCGTCGTAGAACACCCACTCCTCGGCGCCTTCGCGCTGCTCGATCGACGCGCGGAACGTGTCGTCGGCGCGCCAGAACGCGAGGGTGTCGGCCTCGATCGCGGGGAACCGCGGACTCGGGTTCACGTCGGCGGCGGGCCCGAACGCGGACTTCGGATAGGTCATGTCACTCCAGCAGGTGTCGATGCTCCCTGCGAGGACGACCCGTGCGGGCCGCGGTACCACCCCGCGTGACGGATGCGACGGACGAGGACCGTCCGGAGCATCCGCCCCCTCTCACCGCGGCTGTGACGGGCCTGACCCGCTCGGTTCTACTGGGGGTGCGAGACCCTGTTCTTCCGAGAGCTCCCCGGTGATGGCCGGATCGATGCTGATGCGGCCATTCTACGCGCGCCGGGCCGACCGCGGCGGACAGCGGCGAGCCGGGCTTTCCGGACGCGGTCCAACAAGGGTCGGAGGCGCGGCAGAATGGTCGTTCGTGACCACAGCATCCGTCTCCGCCTCCTCCCCCGCGCGTCGCGTGTCGTGGGCCTCGATGGTCGGCACGTCCCTCGAGTCCTTCGACTTCTACGTCTACGCCTATTTCTCGGCCTACTTCATCGGGCCGCTGTTCTTCGAGCCGCTCGGCGAGACCGGCGGCACCCTCGCGGCGTTCACCACCGTCGCCGTGGCCTTCGTCGTGCGGCCGATCGGCGCGGTGATCTTCGGCTGGATGGGCGACCGGCTCGGCCGGCGCACGACCCTGCTGTGGACGGTCGGAATCATGGGCGTCGCCACCGGGGCGATCGGCCTGCTTCCCACGTACGCGCAGCTCGAGTGGTTCGCCGCGGTGCTCCTGATCCTCCTCCGCATCGTGCAGGGCCTCTCGCTCGGCGGCGAGTGGGGCGGGTCGATCCTGCTCGCCACCGAGCACGCCGGCCCGGTCAAGCGCGCGTTCTACGCCGCCATCCCGCAGCTCGGCTCCCCCGTCGGCTCGATCCTGTCGGCGCTCGTCTTCATCGTGCTCACCGCCGTGCTCCCCGCCGACCAGCTCGCCGCGTGGGGCTGGCGCATCCCGTTCCTGCTCGCGATCCCGCTGCTGCTGGTGTCGCTGTATCTTCGCCTGTCGATCGACGAGACGCCCGTGTTCCGCGGCGTCGTCGCCGAGGACCGTCGCGAGCGCCTGCCGTTCGCGGTCATGTTCGCGCGCCGGCCCGCGGCGGTCGTCATCGCGATCGGGGCCGCGCTCCTGGGGATCGGCTCCTACTCGCTCATGAACACGTACACGATCAACTACGGCGTGTCCCAGCTCGGCTTCTTCTACCAGGACCTCCTCGTCGCCACGACGATCGGCGGGCTTCTGCAGCTCGTGACGGTGCCGCTGTTCGGCTGGTGGGCGACGCGCATCGGCTCGGCTCGCGTGGTGCTGTGGGGCGCCGTCGGCACCCTCGTCATCACGTTCCCGATGTACTTCCTGCTGCAGTTCGCGACCTTCCCGATCCTGGTCGCGACGATGATCATCGGCGGGATCCTGCCGACGATGTCGTGGGCGGCCCTCGGCGGCCTCATGAACGACCTGTTCCCCGACTCGTTCCGCTACTCCGCGCTGTCGCTGTCGTACGCGATCGCCGCGACCGTGAGCGGATTCGTGCCGCTGCTCACGACCGCGATCGGCGCGGCGAGCGGCTTCGCATGGTGGCATCCGGGCATCGTCCTGGCCGTCATGTCCGCCGTGACTCTGGTCGCGGCGTGGGCCGCGTCGCGCCTGCGCCCCGAGCCCGAGCTCGCGACCGAGCCGGAGACCGCCACCGCCGCGGCCTGAGCCCGCGGGTACAATCGACGGGTTCCCACACTCAGGCACGCACACACGGTGCCGCACATATCGAGGAGACCCCCTGTGGCCGACGCGCGAATCCCCGACAAGCCCGCCCTGGAAGGCCTCGAGCAGAAGTGGGATGCGGCGTGGTCCGACGCCGGCACGTACCTGTTCGACCGCGCGACCGCGGTCGAGCGCGGCAAGGCCGGCGTGTTCTCCGTCGACACGCCACCCCCGACGGCATCCGGGAGCCTGCACATCGGGCACGTGTTCAGCTACACGCACACCGACGTCAAGGTGCGCTTCGAGCGCATGCGCGGCAAGACGGTGTTCTACCCGATGGGGTGGGACGACAACGGCCTGCCCACCGAGCGTCGCGTGCAGAACTACTACGGCGTGCGGTGCGACCCTTCGCTCCCCTACGACCCCGACTTCGAGCCGCCGTACCGCGGCGGCGACAACAAGTCGTCCAAGGCCGCCGACCAGCAGCCGATCAGCCGGCGCAACTTCATCGAGCTGTGCGAAGAGCTCACCGTCGAGGACGAGAAGGCGTTCGAGGACGTGTGGCGCGCGCTCGGGCTGAGCGTGGACTGGACGCAGACCTACCGCACGATCTCCGACGACACGATCCGCACGAGCCAGCTGGCGTTCCTTCGCAACCTGGAGCGCGGCGAGGCGTACCAGTCCCTCGCGCCCACCCTGTGGGACATCGACTTCCGCTCGGCGATCGCGCAGGCCGAGCTCGAGGACCGCGAGCAGCAGGCCTCGTACCACCGGCTCGCGTTCCACCGCACCGACGGCGCCGCCGACGTGCTCATCGAGACCACCCGGCCGGAGCTCCTCCCCGCGTGCGTGGCGCTCGTCGCACACCCGGACGACCCGCGCTACCAGCCGCTGTTCGGCTCGACGGTGCGCACGCCGCTGTTCGACGTCGAGGTGCCGATCCTCGCCCACCCGCTCGCCCAGCAGGACAAGGGCTCGGGCGTCGCGATGATCTGCACCTTCGGCGACGTGACCGACATCATCTGGTGGCGCGAGCTGGATCTGCCCAACCGCACGATCCTCGGCCGCGACGGCCGCGTCATCGCCGAGGCGCCCGACGTGATCACGACGGATGCAGCGCGCGCCGCGTACGCGGAGCTGGCGGGCAAGACCGTCTTCAGCGCCAAGAAGCGCATCGTCGAGCTGCTGCAGGAATCCGGCGAGCTGCTCGAGGTGTCCACGCCCTTCTCGCACGCGGTGAAGTTCTACGAGAAGGGCGATCGACCGCTTGAGATCGTCTCGACGCGCCAGTGGTACGTCCGCAACGGCGCGCGCGACGCCGACCTGCGCGAGCGCCTCATCGGCCTCGGTCGCGAGGTGTCGTGGCACCCCGACTTCATGCGCGTGCGCTACGAGAACTGGACGAACGGCCTGACGGGCGACTGGCTCGTGTCGCGCCAGCGTTTCTTCGGCGTGCCGATTCCGGTCTGGTACGCCCTCGACGACGACGGCGAGCGGGACTACTCCCGCGTGCTCACGCCCGACGCCGCCGCGCTGCCCGTCGACCCGACGACCGACGTGCCGCCCGGCTACACCGAGGACCAGCGCGGCGTGCCCGGCGGCTTCGATGCCGAGCGCGACATCTTCGACACGTGGGCGACCTCCTCCCTCACGCCGCAGCTCGCCGGCGGCTGGGAGCGCGACCCCGAGCTGTGGCAGACGGTGGCGCCGTTCGATCTGCGACCGCAGGGTCAGGACATCATCCGCACGTGGCTGTTCTCCACGCTCCTGCGCAGCGCCCTCGAGGACGGGCGCTCGCCGTGGACGGATGCGGCGATCTCAGGCTTCATCGTCGACCCCGACCGCAAGAAGATGTCGAAGTCGAAGGGCAACGTCGTGACGCCCGCCGACATCCTCGCCCAGCACGGCTCCGACGCCGTGCGCTACTGGGCGGCGTCGAGCCGCCTCGGCACCGACGCGGCGTTCGACCCGCAGAACCCCACGCAGATCAAGATCGGCCGGCGGCTCGCGATCAAGCTCCTCAACGCCGCGAAGTTCGTGCTGTCCTTTCCCGTGCCCGAGGGCGCCGAGGTCACGCACGCCCTCGACGCGTCGATGCTGGCCACGCTGGACGATGTCGTACGCGAAGCGACCAAAGCCCTCGAGGCGTACGACCACGCGCGCGCGCTCGAGGTGACCGAGTCGTTCTTCTGGACCTTCTGCGACGACTACCTCGAGCTCGTCAAAGAGCGCGCGTACGACCGCTCGGACGTCGGCCAGGCGTCGGCGGCGCTCGCCCTGCGCGTCGCGCTGTCGACGCTCGTGCGCCTGTTCGCGCCCGTGCTCGCGTTCGCGGCCGAGGAGACATGGTCGTGGTTCAACGAGGGCTCCGTGCACCGCGCGCCGTGGCCCGAGCCGCTCGAGATCGCGGGCGACCCGGCGGTGCTCGCCGCCGTCGGCGAGGCGCTCATCGGCGTCCGCCGCGCGAAGACCGAGGCGAAGGTGTCGCAGAAGACGCCGGTGGCGGCCGTGACGATCGCGACGCCCCGCGCCGATCTGCTGCAGCTGGCCGAGGGCGACCTGCGCGCGGTCGGCCGCATCGCCGACATCGCCTTCGTCGAGGCGCCGACGACGGCCGTGACCGACATCCGACTGGCCCCCACGGAGGAATGATGCAACTCGGCACTCGCTGGACCTCGGGCGAGAAGCCCCCCGCCGCCGTTCCGGTCGCCCTGCACGCGCAGATCGCCGCCGTCGAGCGGCTGCTGCCGGCGGATCAGCTCGCGCACCAGCCCACTCCGCGCTGGACGCTGACATGGCTCGAGGGCCGGCCGGTCGCCGAGCTCGACACCGGCGTCATCGTGTCACTCGACGCCGACGGCCAGGCCGTGGTCCGCAAGGACGACGAGGACGAGTTCGCCTAGACCCGCCCCACGCTAGGCGGCGACGGCCTCGGCACCGGCCTCGCGCGTGCCCCGCACGAGGAGGCGGAGGCACGCGAGCGTCGCAACGAGCACGACGGCCGCGGCGATCCCGAAGGGCAGCCGCAGATCGATGCGGGCCACCCAGCCGCCGATGACCGTCGCGACCGGGAACAGGCCCCACGTGACGGTGCGGATGATCCCCAGGACGCGCCCGAAGAGCGCCGCGGGCACGACCTGCTGACGCAGCGCGCCCCACGGCACGTTCCACACCGCGACCGCGAACGCGAACAGCGCATACGACGCCACCGCGGAGAAGACCTCGGGCGCGAGCCACGTGGCCGCCATACCGGTCGCGCACACGAGGTTCGCCGCGACCATGACCGGACCCCTGCCGAAACGCGCGACGAGGCGCGGCGACACGAGCGATCCCAGCAGCGCGCCGACGCCGATGCCCGCCGTGATGAAGCCGACGGCGGCCGGCGGCACGCGCTGCGCGTCGAGGAAGTACAGGATGGTCGCGGCCTGCGCGAAGCTCAGCGCGCTGCCGACGATCGAGGTGAAGACGACCATCGCGCGCAGGTACCGGTGGGTCCACAGGTAGCGCAGCGCCTCGCCGCCGCCGACGCGCGGCCGCGCAGCCGCTGCATCCGGCTCGCGGGCTGCGCGCGCCGCTCGACGGGGCAGCAGGAGGACGAGGAAGACGGGCGCGAGGTAGCCCACGCCGCCCGCGACGAGGGGCACCGCCACCGCGAGCGCGAAGAGCACGCCGGCCAGCGGTGTCGCGACGAACCAGTCGACGGCGATCTGCACGAGCTGGATGCGCCCGTTCGCGCGGTCCAGGTGGCGGCGCTCGACGACGCTCGGCACGACGGCGTTGGTGGCGTTGTCGAACACCGTCTCGCCGGCCCCGAACAGCAGCGTGCCCACGAGCAACGCCGTGATGTCGAGCGACCCGGAGACCGCCAGGAGCGCGAGGCCGGCGCCGACGACCGCACGCACCGCGTCGGCGGCGGCCATCAGCATCCGCCGATCGAACCGGTCGACGAGGATTCCGGCGAACATGCCGAACAGCAGCCACGGCACGAACGCGGCGGCGGCGAACAGCGAGATGACGAGCGGGTCGTCGGTGAGCGTCGTGGCGGCGAGCGGGATGGCGGTGCGCACGAGGCCGTCGGCGAGGTTGCTGGAGGCCGCCGCCGTCCACAGGCGACCGAAGTCGCCCCCGAGACGATCGCTCCGCGCGCCGCGACGGGTCCCGGCGCCGGTCACCGCGGCAGCAGGCTGACGTGCACGCACGCGCGACGGATGTCGGCGACGGCCACGGCAGCGGCGATGGCGCGCTCGCGCCGGCCGCGCTCCTGACGCCGGGCGGCGTGGGCGAGGACGGCCGCCTGCAGGGCCGCCGACAGGCGCAGCACGGCACGCTCGGAGCGGGACGCGTCGCGGATGACGCCGGTGGCGAGGAGGGCGGTCATGGCAGTGCTCCTTCCGGGGGCAGGGGGAAGACGTCGGCCCGCATCGTGACTGGGCGCACGTCGTCGCCCCGCTGGTCGCGGTAGGCGTCGACGGTCTCGTCGATGAGGGCCTGCATGCGGTGCGAGAGGTCGGCCATCTGCGCGGGCGTGAGACGCGCCGTGGCGGTGGAGACGAGCGTCCCCTCCTGCCAGCGCTTGGGCTCGTTCTCCGCGGCGGTGCCGACGAACTGCAGCAGCAGCTGATGACGTCGGTTGAGGGTCTCGTTCATGACGAGGTACATCGCGGCGCGACCGGAGGGCGAGCGCACCGATTCGGGGTCGCCGAACTGGATGCCACCCGCGGGACGCTCCCACCAGCGCTCGCGCCCGGTGCCGCGGTCGGCGACCTCGCGGATGAGATCGTGCTTGGCGAGTGCCCGCAGGTGGTAGCTCGTCGCTCCCGACGACTCCCCCAGCGTGCTCGCGAGGGAGCTCGCGGTCTGGGGACCGTACTGGCTGAGGATGTCGAAGATCTTCACCCGCAGCGGGTGCGCCATCGCCCGCAGCGCACCGGCGTCGAGGACGCGGTCGCGGCGCTCCGGTGGGGTCGCGGATGGGGTCTCGGTCATGACTGCAAACATATCTTTGCATCGAGAATTATGCAAGCTTTTCTTTGCAAATGAATGGCGGCACCGTGTCCGTCGCCGATACGCTGGGCCGATGGACTCCTCCAATCCGGTGCTGGCCGCCAGCACCCTCCCCCACGGACTGCCCGACTACGCCGCGATCCGCCCCCAGCACTATCTGCCCGCCTTCGACGAGGCGATGCGGATGCAGCGCCAGGCCGTCGACGCGATCACCGCGCAGTCCGGCGAGGCCACCTTCGACGACACGCTGCGCGCGCTCGAGGAGAGCGAAGAGCTGCTGGGCCGGGTCGCGCGGACGTTCTACACGGTGTCTTCGGCCGACGCGACACCCGAGATCCAGGAGATCGAGGAGGTCCTGGCGCCGCGCATCTCCGCCCACCAGGACGCGATCCTGCTCGACGCGGCGCTGTTCGCCCGAATCGCGTCGCTCTACGAGCGTCGCGGCGAGCTCGCACTGTCGCCGGAGCAGCGTTACCTCGTCGAGCGCCGCTACACGGAGATGTCGCGCGCGGGAGCCGGACTCGACGACGCGTCCAAGCAGCGGCTGACCGCGATCAACCAGCGCCTCTCGACCCTCACGACGACGTTCGAGAAGAACCTGCTCGCCGACACGAACGACCTCGCCGTCGTGTTCGACGACGCCGCGCAGCTCGACGGTCTCTCCGCGGGCGAGCTCTCGGCGACCGCCGCCGCGGCGGCCGAACGCGGCCTCGCCGGCCGCCACGTCGTGACACTGACCCTCTTCACCGGTCACCCGTACCTCTCGAGCCTCACCGACCGCGAGAGCCGGCGGCGGCTGCTGGAGGCCTCGCGGGCGCGCGGGAGCCGGGGCAACGCGCACGACAACCGCGACGTCCTGCGGGAGATCGTGCGCCTGCGTGCCGAGCGGGCGCAGCTGCTGGGCTATCCGAGCCACGCCGCCTACGTGACGGCCGATCAGACCGCCGGCTCTCCCGACGCCGTGCGCGACATGCTCGTGCGCCTCGCCGCGCCTGCCGCCCGCAACGCCCGGGCCGAGCAGGAGAAGCTGCAGGCGATGATCGATCGCGAGAGCGAGCCGTTCGCGCTCGAGGCGCACGACTGGGCGTTCTACACCGAGAAGGTGCGTGCGGCGGAGTACGACCTCGACGTCGCGGCGCTGCGTCCGTGGTTCGAGGCGGAGCGGGTGCTGCGCGACGGCGTCTTCTACGCCGCCGAGCGTCTGTACGGCATCACGATCACCGAGCGCACCGACCTGCGCGCCTACCACCCCGACGCGCGGGTGTTCGAGGTGTTCGAGCCCGACGGATCGTCGCTCGGGCTGTTCGTGCTCGACCTGTACACGCGGGACACCAAGCGCGGTGGCGCGTGGATGAACTCGATCGTGTCGCAGTCGGGCCTCGGCGGCACGTCGCCGGTGGTGGTCAACAACCTCAACGTGGCCAAGCCCGCCCCGGGAACACCCACGCTCCTCACCCTCGACGAGGTCACGACGCTGTTCCACGAGTTCGGGCACGCGCTGCACGGCCTCTTCGCGCGCGTCGAGTATCCGCATTTCGCCGGGACCGCGGTGTTCCGCGACTTCGTCGAGTTCCCCAGCCAGGTCAACGAGATGTGGATCTTCTGGCCGGAGATCGTCGACCACTACGCACGTCACGTCGAGACGGGCGAGCCGCTTCCCCGCGACGTCATCGAGCGCCTGCAGTCGTCCGAGGCCTTCAACCAGGGCTTCGCGACGAGCGAGTACCTCGCCGCCTCGTGGATCGACCAGGCGTGGCACTCGCTGTCGGCGGCGGATGCGGCGGGCGACATCGACGTCGCGGAGTTCGAGGCGGCCGCGCTGGCCGACGTCGGGCTGGACAACCCGGCGGTCCCCACGCGGTACTCCTCGGCGTACTTCGCGCACGTCTTCTCCGGCGGCTACAGCGCCGGGTACTACTCGTACATCTGGAGCGAGGTGCTCGACGCCGACACCGTCGAATGGTTCCGCGAGAACGGCGGGCTCACGCGCGAGAACGGCGATCGGTTCCGCGAGCGACTGCTGAGTGTCGGCGGGTCGAAGGACCCGCTGGCGGCCTACCGCGATTTCCGCGGGCGCGACGCCGACGTGCAGCCGCTCCTGACCCGCCGCGGCCTCACCGACTGACCCGAAACCAGGTCAGAGCGTCGCGACGAAGGCACGCACGCGCTCGGCCATCTCGTGCGGCCGTTCGGCGACAGTGAAGTGGCCACCGCGGTCGAGGCGCTCGAACACACGCAGATCGCGATAGAAGTCGCGCGCGAGCACCTCCGGATAATCGGCCTCGTGCCGCTGGATGAACACCGCCGCGGGCACGTCGGTGTCGGCGTCGCCCCATTCGACGAACTTCTCCACGAGCCACGCGACGAGGCCCGCCGGCGAGTCGTTGAGGGCGGCGGCGAGGGTGTCGGGTCGCGTCGCCTGCACGTGCCCGTAGGCGCCTTCCGACTCGTGGTCGCGCGCCAGCCGGGCGAAGAACGCCGTCACCTCGGGCTCGTCATGCGCGCGGCGCTCCTCCGGGGTCCCGAAGTGCGCATGCGTCGTGATGATCGCCTGGACGGTTTCCGGATGCGCCGACGCGAGCAGGTCGTTCACGTTCGCCGAGACGTCCTCGCCGTACGTGACGTACCGCTCGTACCCCAGGACCTCGGTCATGAGCCGGTGCATCGTCGCCGCGAGCTGTCGCTCCGACATCTCGGCCTGGGCGTACGGCGACGAGAAGGCGAAGCCCGGGAAGCTCGGCACGACGACATGGAAGTCGGGCAGCAGGTCGGCGAAGTCCAGCTGCATGGCGAACGTGTGGGGCCAGCCGTGCATGACAAGGAGGGCGGGCGCGTCATGGGCGTCGGCGCGCCGATGCAGGAAGTGCACGCGTGCTCCGTCGAGCTCGACCGTGTACTGCGGGTGCGCGTTGAGCCAGCGCTCCCGCGCACGCCAGTCGAAGTCCCGCCACGATGCGACGAGCTCCGCGAGGTACGCGGCCGTCATCCCCGAGCGCATGTGGCGGGGGGAATCGGGCAGTAGGCGGGCGCGCCCGAGTCGGTCGCGCAGATCGCCGAGCACGGCGTCGGGGACGTCGACGCGGAAGGGGCGGATGTCCATGTCGCGACGCTACGCGCCGCGTCCGACATCCCGCCGACGTCAGGCGCTCTTGCGCTTCTGCGCGAGCACGAGCGTGGGCGGGGCGCCCTCCTCGACGGCGGCCCGCGTCACGATGACCTTCGCGACGTCATCGGCGGACGGGATCTCGAACATGATCGGGCCGAGCACGTCCTCGAGGATCGCACGCAGACCGCGGGCGCCGGTCTTGCGCGCGACGGCGAGGTCGGCGATCGCGCGCAGCGCGTCCTCCTCGAACTCGAGCTGCACGTCGTCGAGCTCGAACATGCGCTGGTACTGCTTCACGAGCGCGTTCTTGGGTCCCGTGAGGATCTCCATGAGCGCTTCCTGATCCAGCGGCGACACGGAGGCGACGACCGGGAGCCGCCCGATGAACTCGGGGATGAGACCGAACTTGTGCAGGTCTTCGGGGAGCACCTCGCTGAACAGATTGAGGTCTTCGCCCTTGTCGTGCAGCGGGGCGCCGAAGCCGACGCCGTGCTTGCCGACGCGCGACGAGATGATCTCCTCGAGGCCGGCGAACGCGCCCGCCACGATGAAGAGCACGTTCGTGGTGTCGATCTGGATGAACTCCTGGTGCGGGTGCTTGCGCCCGCCCTGCGGCGGCACCGACGCCACCGTGCCCTCGAGGATCTTCAGCAGCGCCTGCTGCACGCCCTCGCCCGACACGTCGCGGGTGATCGAGGGGTTCTCGGCCTTGCGGGCGATCTTGTCGACCTCGTCGATGTAGATGATGCCCGTCTCGGCGCGCTTGGTGTCGAAGTCGGCCGCCTGCAGGAGCTTCAAGAGGATGTTCTCGACGTCTTCGCCGACGTATCCGGCCTCGGTGAGGGCCGTAGCATCAGCGACCGCAAAGGGCACGTTGAGTCGCTTCGCGAGGGTCTGCGCCAGATAGGTCTTGCCGCAGCCGGTCGGTCCGAGGAGCAGGATGTTGCTCTTGGCGATGTCGACCTCTTCGGCGCGCTGCTCGGCGGGCTGGAGCGTGCCGTGCGCGCGGATGCGCTTGTAGTGGTTGTAGACGGCGACCGACAGGGCCCGCTTTGCGGCGTCCTGGCCGACGACGTACTCCTCGAGGAACGAGAAGATCTCGCGCGGCTTCGGCAGGTCGAAGTCCGACACGACGCCGGCGGACGACTCCGCCATGCGCTCCTCGATGATCTCGTTGCACAGCTCGACGCACTCGTCGCAGATGTACACGCCGGGGCCCGCGATCAGCTGCTGGACCTGCTTCTGGCTCTTGCCGCAGAAGGAGCACTTGAACAGGTCGGCGCTCTCACCGATGCGTGCCATCCGGCTCCTCCTCGTCGTGGCGGGGGCCGGCGCCCCCTGGGTGTTTCGAGCCTAACCGCTGTCGGCGACAACGGAGCGTATTGCGACGCCCGGTGTGCGCGGGAACGCCGAAGCCCCCGCCGGCAGGTGCGCGGCGGGGGCTTCGGCGATGGTCAGCGCGTGAGCGCCGCGGGCGTCCGCTTGCGCGTCGTCAGCACCTGGTCGACCAGGCCGTACTCGACGGCCTCCTCGGCCGAGAGGATCTTGTCGCGGTCGATGTCGCGGTTGACCTGCTCGGGGCTGCGGTTGGAGTGCTTGCCGAGCGTCTGCTCGAGCCACGTGCGCATCCGCATGATCTCCTGCGCCTGGATCTCGATGTCCGACGCCTGGCCGTGACCGGCCTGGCCCATCGCGGGCTGGTGGATCAGGATGCGGGCGTTCGGCAGCGCGAGACGCTTGCCGGGGGCGCCGGCCGCGAGCAGCACGGCCGCCGCCGACGCGGCCTGGCCCAGCACGACGGTCTGGATCTGCGGCGACACGTACTGCATCGTGTCGTAGATCGCCGTCATCGCCGTGAACGAGCCGCCGGGCGAGTTGATGTACATGATGATGTCGCGGTCGGGGTCCTGGCTCTCCAGGACCAGCAGCTGCGCCATGACGTCGTCCGCCGACGCGTCGTCGACCTGCACGCCGAGGAAGATCACGCGGTCTTCGAACAGCTTGTTGTACGGGTCCTGGCGCTTGTAGCCGTAGGCCGTGCGCTCCTCGAACTGCGGGAGCACGTAGCGGCTGCCCGGCATCTGGAGGGCCTGCGGGTTCACGCCGCCGAAAGTGGGGGTCTGCATATCAGTGTCCTTCTCGTCTCGACGCGATCTCAGGCCGCAGTCCCGCCGCCGCCGACGACGTCGGTCGCGGACTCGCGGATGTGGTCGACGAAGCCGTACTCGAGCGCCTCGTCCGCGGAGAACCAGCGGTCGCGGTCGCCGTCGGCGTTGATCTGCTCGACCGACTTGCCGGTCTGGGCGGCCGTGATCTCGGCCAAGCGCTTCTTCATGTCCAGGATCAGCTGAGCCTGGGTCTGGATGTCGCTGGCCGTCCCGCCGAAGCCGCCGTGCGGCTGGTGCAGCAGCACGCGCGCGTTCGGGGTGATGTAGCGCTTGCCCTTCGTGCCCGCGGTGAGCAGCAGCTGGCCCATCGACGCAGCCATGCCGATGCCGACGGTGACGATGTCGTTGGGCACGAACTGCATCGTGTCGTAGATCGCCATGCCGGCCGTGATGGAGCCGCCGGGCGAGTTGATGTAGAGGTAGATGTCCTTCTGCGGGTCTTCCGCGGCCAGCAGCAGGATCTTGGCGCAGATCTCGTTGGCGTTGTCGTCACGCACCTCCGAGCCGAGCCAGATGATGCGGTCCTTCAGCAGCCGGTCGAAGACGCTCGTTGCGACCAGGGGTTCGGGCATGTGTGCTCCTGTTTCCGTTCGATCTGGCATCGAATCTACCGATCGGCATACGACGCCCGGCGCGTGTTCGCCGTGGGCAGATCAGGCGCGTCGCTCGCCGATCTCCTGCGCGTAACCGGCCACCGACCGGGTGTACAGCGGCAGGTGGGGCGCGAGCGCCTCCAGCGCGATGGATGCGGCCGTCTCGGCCTCTCCCGCACTCACGAGCGCGAGCGCGTAGAAGGCGGCCGCGGCGTCGCGCATGCCTCCCGGGGGCAGGCGCTCGTACTCGCACCGCAGCATCCGCAGCGCCTCCTCGGTCCTGCCGAGGTTGCGGATGGTGCTCGCCAGCTGGATGACGGCGCGCGTCTGCCGCTCGTCGTCGAGACCGAGCTCGAGCGCGCGACGGTAGAGCACTTCGGCCTCCGCCTCCTCGCCGGCGGAGTCGCGGGCGCCGGCACGCTCGAACAGCGCGACAGGGTCGTCGGCATCGCGCTCGGCGGCGAGGGCGTCGATCGCCGCCATCACCGCGTGATCGTCGAGTGACTCGTCGGCCCACACCGCGTCCACTCGGCTCTGCCAGTCGTCCCTCATGCGCGTCCTTCCGGAAACAGGAGAGGGGCGGATGCCGCAGCATCCGCCCCTCTCGCTTCGATCACTCCTTCGGAGCGGCCTTCTTGCGCGCGGGAGCCTTATTCTTGGGCTTCTCCTCGGCCTCGACGACGGCGTCCGCCTCGGCAGCCGCGTCGGCGATCTCCTCGGCCTCCTCGACGACATCCGCCTCGGCGGCGGCCTCGTCCTCCGCGTCGTCGTCGACGGCGACGAAGCCGGTGAGGTCGACGGGCTTGCCGTTGGAGTCGACGACCGTGACCTTGCCGAGCGCGACGGCGAGGGCCTTGTTGCGAGCGACCTCGCCGACGAGGGCGGGCAGCTGGTTGCCCTGCTGCAGCGCGTCGACGAACTCCTGCGGGGCCATGCCGTACTGGGCGGCCGACTGGATGAGGTACTGCGTCAGCTCGTCCTGCGACACCTGGACGTTCGCGTCCTCGGCGATCTTGTCCAGCAGCATCTGCGTGCGGAACTGCTTCTCGCTGGCCTCGGTGACCTCGGCGCGGTGGGTGTCGTCCTCGAGACGGCCCTCGTTCTCGAGGTGGGAGTGCACCTCGTCCTCGATGAGCTGGGGCGGGACGGGGATCTCGACCTTCGCGAGGAGCTCCTCGACGAGCTTGTCGCGCGCCGCCGAGCCCTGCGTGAACACCGACTGCTGGCCGACGCGCTCCTTGAGCGACTCGCGCAGCTCGCCGATGGTGTCGAACTCGCTCGCGATCTGCGCGAAGTCGTCGTCGGCCTCGGGCAGCTCGCGCTCCTTGACGGCCTTGACGCTGACGGCCACCTCGGCCTCCTCGCCGGCGTGGTCGCCGCCGATGAGCTTCGAGCGGAACGTGGTGTCCTCACCCGCCGTGAGCGACTCGATCGCCTCGTCGATGCCCTCGAGCAGCTCGCCCGAGCCGACCTCGTACGACACGCCCTCGGCGCGGTCGATCTCGGTGCCGTCGATCGTGGCGACGAGGTCCAGCTCGACGAAGTCGCCGGTCTCGGCGGGACGGTCGACCGTCACGAGCGTGCCGAAGCGCGCACGGAGGCGGTCGAGCTCCTCCTCGACGGCGGCGTCGTCCACCTCGGTCGCGTCGACGGTGATCGTGAGGCCCTCGAGCGAGGGCAGCTCGAACTCGGGACGCACGTCGACCTCGACGTCGACGACGAGGTCGCCGGAGTAGTCCTTCAGCTCGGGCAGCTCGACGATCTCGGCGCTCGGGCGGCCGATGACGCGCAGCTCCTGCGCCTCCACGGCCTCGCGGTAGAACTTGTCGAGGCCCTCGTTGACGGCGTGCTCGATGACGGCGCCGCGGCCCACGCGCTGGTCGATGATCGGCGCGGGCACCTTGCCCTTGCGGAACCCGGGGATCTGCACGTCCTGCGCGATGTGCTCGTACGCGTGCGCGATGCTCGGCTTGAGCTCGTCGGGCGAGACCGTGATGTGCAGCTTCACCCGGGTCGGGCTGAGCTTCTCGACGGTGCTGTTGACCATGCCTGTTCGTTCTCCTCAATCGTCCGCGCGACAGCGCGGTCATGTCAGGTCTAGGGGTCGGTGTCGTCGGGGCGACAGGATTTGAACCTGCGGCCTCCCGCTCCCAAAGCGGGCGCTCTACCAAGCTGAGCTACGCCCCGGGCGGTGCGCTCGTGCGCGCACGACGAACGGCCCCGCAAAGTCTAATCGAACTGGCGGCACGGTCTCTGTGCGGGCGCCGATGCCGCTGCATCTGGCTCCCCGGGCGCCTGGCGGGATCGATCTCGACGGTCGGCTAGAGTGGGACGGTGCGGCGCGAGCCGCCGCGGGGATGTAGCTCAATGGTAGAGCCTCAGTCTTCCAAACTGATGGTGCGGGTTCGATTCCCGTCATCCCCTCCACACCGTTATCCCCAGGTCAAACGACCTTTCCGCCAGCGGGTGATGTGTCGTTGATAGGCGCATCCTGACCCGGCCGTGCCCTCCCCGTGCCCTAATCGCTCGCGGAGGCGGCGTGGGGGCCTCATACTGACGGGCGGGAGGAGGACGGCAGATGGCCCGCAGACGCGAACTTGCGGACGCCGCTGACGGCATCAGCGGGCACTTCGTGTTCGACTCTCCGGCCAACCCCGACTGGCCGCTCGCGCACGTCGCATTCGCGATGCGCGCGGGCGACGGAGCGACCTACTCTTTCGACCTCCTGGCGGGGACCGTGAATCCGCACTCCGCGCACGTGGGACGGTTGGCTCGGTTCCTTCAGGGCGACCTCACCAGGCATCTCGCCGCTCGGGGAATCGATGCAGAGTGGGTGAGCGACGCCACGCTAGTGGTCACCGCCGAGGGCGAGACGCCTGGAACGCGCGTCCCCGTCTGGTGCAAGGTCACCATCACAGATGATCGAGGGGCGATCTATACGTCCACCCGCCGCGGGAGCATGAGTGTTCCGCGTGTGCCGTTCGGGCGGCGCGTCTCCGTCTGGCTCAGAGCGCGGTTCACGGCGTGAGAGTACTTCGGCGGTGCCGCACGGTGCGTGTCACGTGCTGGGCAACTCCAGGCGGATGACCGCTTCGAGGCGCGAGACGCGCTTCTTGCCGAGCGCGGCTCCGGCGCGCGTACATGCGATCGGCAACGAGCGCGTTCCGCTCCTCCGCGACGTGCCGGCAGGTCATCGCCGCCGCCGTGGTGCAGTGGCCTGCGCGCGCCATGAGTTCGCGCGACGAGGCTCCGGCCAGCGCCGCCAGCGTGAGCCCCGCGCGCCGCACGGCGTGGACGTGGAACTGCGCGTGGCCTGCCGTCTGACGCGCCCTCGCCCATGCCTGCTGCAGGCCGCCGTGCGTGAGCCACCGACCGTCGGGCCGGGTGAACGTGGGCTACTCGGGGAACCCGGTCGTGCGGGTCAGGTGCTTGTCCGCCAACGCCTGGAGGGTGCCGGGGAGGGCAACCACGCGCTCCAAATTCTCGAACTACGTTCGAGTCGTCCGCGTCCGCCGTTCGATGCCCCGCGGCGAACACCAGCCTAGAAGCAACCGCCTGGGCACAGCAGTCGCCCTGGCGCGCCGCCCTGAGCGTGCCCTACCCGAACCCTTTCGGCCTCACCTGACGCAACACGATCCCGTGGGACGAAACCAAGGACCCCGGCATCGACGCGGTTCCGCGGGATAGCGGGCTCCGGGATCGAGCCGGGACGGATCTTCCTCGCTGATGGTGCGGGTTTGATTCCCGCCAGGACGTCCACGCCTGCTCCTCCGTCGTACCGAGATGTCGCGATGTTCATCTTTTCGGGGGATGTGGACTTCAAGTCCAGTCCGTATCTTGGACACCATGGATCTGTTCGCGCTCTTCCACCCCTCCGCCGGCGACGCGCGTCTCGACTGGCAGGCCCGTCAGCAGCTTCCGGCACCGGCGCCGACTCCCGATGGCCCCGGTCGCATCCTCGATGGTTGCATTGTGATCGAGGTCGGCCCCATCAGCTGCTGAGCCGAGTATCGACAGGCTCACGCCGCACTCCGATCGGGGTCGGGGCGATGTCTGAGGTTGATGCTTGAGTACGGGTATGGGAGGCATCGCGAGTATCGCTCATCGTGACGACGATGACGCGATCATCGCGCGGCTGATCGAGAGCATCGTGGACGATGACGCGGTGATCGCGGAGCGCGAGGCGAGCAAGATCGTGAGTATGGCGGCGGCGCTGCGGATCGCGAAGAAGCATGCCGCGAGCCAGCCGATCTCGGTGCAGATGCGAGAACTCGAAGAACGATCAATCGCGGCAGAGATCGGGCTGGCCACCCGGGTGAACGACCGGGCGGTGCAGAACCGGATGCATGCGGCGCTGGAGTTGGTGGACGGCTATACGGCGACCCTTGACGCGCTGGCGGAGAGTCGGATCTCGGCGCGGCACGCGATGGTCATCGTCGAGACAGGGCGGGCGCTACAGGATGCAGACGCCCGCGCCATGTACGAGGCGACGGTGCTGGAGCGGGCGTTGCGGGACACGGCGCCGCGGACGAAGGCGTTCGCCGAACAGGTCGTCGAGGAGCTCCACCCCCGCTCCATCACCGAACGTCACCGGGAGGCGGTGAAGACACGGACGGTGTGGATGCAGCGCCGGGGCGACAGCATGTCCGAACTTGGGATCATTACGCCCACCGTCCTCGCCGAAGGCATCTGGGACCGGATCACCCAACAAGCCCACGAGACCAAGACCGTGCAGGTCGCGCGACCGGCCGACGACGCGGATGCGGATGACGACGCCGTGTACGACGAGCGGAACCTGGATCAGATCCGCGCGGACATCGCCATCGATCTGCTCTTGACCGGCGGCCCCACGATCGACCCGACCACCGGCGCGATCAGCGGACCGGCCGGCGGGCTCGCCGCCATCCACGCCCGCGCATCGATCGTGATCCCTGCGGTCACCGCCGCCGGGCTCGCGGACCGCGGGGCCACCCTCGACGGCGCGATCCCGGTCGACGCCGACACCGCCCGGTGCCTGCTCGCGCAGGCGCCGTCGTGGGAGCGGGTCTTCACCCACCCCATCCACGGACACGTCCTCGCGACCGACACCTACCGCAGACCGGCCAACCTCGACCGCTACCTCGCCGCCAGAGACATCCACTGCCGGTTCCCCGGGTGCCGCAGACCCGCCCGCGTGTGCGACCGCGACCACAACCACGACTGGGCCCTCGGCGGCACCACCGACGCCTGCAACCTCGCGTGCCTGTGCAAACGGCACCACACGTTGAAGACCGAGAAACCCTGGAAACCCGTCCAACAGCGCGACGGCAGCATCCGCTGGACCAGCCCCCTCGGAAGAGTCTCCACCGACCCACCCGAACGGTACGTCATCTTCCGCGACGAACCCGACCCACCACCCGGCGACCCACCCTTCTGAACAGGAGATCACGGGCGGTCACGTCGAGGGCAGAGGTCACCCAGTCTTCTCGTCAGCGGCGAGCACGCGCTCGAACGACTCCGGCAGCACGACGTTCGCAGGGGCGCCGGCGAAGAATCCGGCGACCTGCTCGGGCGTGTAGCCCGCGATCCCGCAGCCCACTTCGGTGACCAAGAACCGCAGCTCCGGATGCTGCGCCGCGAACGCGAGGAACCGGTGCGCTTGCTCCTCGAACACCGCCAGACCCGACATCGTATCGATCCCGTACGACTGGCCCTGCAGCCCCTCGGACTGACCCCAGACCGCACCGAATCGGTCGTATGCGAACCGGGCCGCTCCACCGCCGTGTGCGCCCGAGGCGTTCGATCCGAAGACGAAGACCTCGTCAGGCGCCAGGCTCTCGATGCGCATGCCCAGACGCTACCCCCGTGGTGAGCTCCGCCATCAGTGCATCGTCGAGCCACGGCGGCCGACGCGCGTGCGCGGGCGGCTCGATCCGCACCCGGTCGGGTGCCCACGCGGGGGCGACCACCGAGCCGACCAGCGCGAACCCGTCCGGGTCGCAGAGTCGGAGGGCCTTGTGCGATCCGGCCGGCACCGAGATCATCGGACGGGTCTCCGCGTCGACGACGATGCGCTGCACGTCGCCGGCAGGATCGACGACGATGTACTCGACCGGGCCGCCGTCGATCAGCACATGCGTGTCATCGCTCGCGAGCCAGTGCCACGCGTTGATCGGACGCTCGGGCTCGAGCAGGTAGTAGATCGCGTTGCAGGCGGTCGTGTCCTGCCGGCCGGACTCGGTATGCGGCACCTCCGACACGAAGCGGCCGGCCCACCGGCCCGACTCCCCCTCCAGCACCTCGAGGCCCAGTCGCTGTATCCATGCAGCGGCGCGCGGGTGCGGGCTCAGCGGAGCGTTCACGGGGCGACGGCGGCCGAGTGGGTCCGCACGTGCTCGCGATACACCTCGGCGTTGCGGAGCAGCCGCGCCCGCTCGTCGTCGGTGAGCGGGCGCCGCACCTTGGCGGGAACGCCCGCGACGAGCGAGCCGTCGGGAACGACCGTGCCTTCCAGGACGACCGCTCCCCCGGCCACAAGGCATCCGGCGCCGATCACCGCCCCGGAGAGCACGACACTGCCCATGCCGATGAGCGAGCCGTCGCCGATCTCGCAGCCGTGGACGACGGCGTTGTGTCCGACCGATACGTTCTCGCCGATCGTCACGCCGTGGCCCGCGTCGACGTGCACGGACACGTTGTCCTGGAGATTGCTGCCGGCGCCGATGCGGATCGCGGCGCTGTCGCCGCGGAGCACGGCGTTGTACCAGACGCTCGCCTCCGCCCCGAGTGTCACGGCGCCGACGATGCGGGCGCCGGATGCGACGAAGGCGGTGTCATCGAGGGCGGGGACGGCGCCCGGCAGGGCGAGGACGGCGGCATCGGCGGCGACGGACATGCGCCCGAGCCTACTGACGCGCCGCGAGGGCCGCCGAGATCGCGGCCTCGAACTGCGGCGCGAGGGAGTCGACGAACGACACCGTCAAGTGGTCCTGGTCGCGGTAGACGTCGGCGCCGCCGATGACCGGCGAGCACGTGTCGGCGTCGCAGTACACGTCGGTGAAGTCCAGCAGCGTGACATCGGGCGCACCCTCGGCGGCCGCCCGCAGCGGGTCGTCCTCCTTCAGCACGTCGGCACGCGCGCCGTCGCACTGATCGGCGCCGCGCGTGCGCAGGCACTTGTTGGGATCGGTCTCCCAGACCGGGTTGTCGACCACGGTGATGACGGGAACGCCGCGATCGGTCATGGTCGCCCACGCCTCGCGGTAGCCGGCGACGGCCGCGTCGTGCGCCGAGTCGAATCCGGCGGACGAGTACGGCGTCGTCGCGAGGGCGGCGGTGAAGACGACGTCGGCATTGATGCCGGACAGCGCATCCGCGACGCCGGCGCGCCACGTCGTGCACGCGTCGCCGAACGCCCCGGCGGTCGCGAGCGGCGTCGCGTTCCACGGGCACGCGCCCTTGAAGAACGTCGTGAGGTGCCAGCCGTTGCGCTCGGCCATGCGCTGGAAGGTCGACAGCAGCTGGTAGGCGTGGCTGTCGCCGATGAGCACGACCCGCGGCGCGTCCGCCGCATCCGATCCGAACTCGCACG
The DNA here is from genome assembly GCF_003931875.1 of Microbacterium sp. 10M-3C3. Classification (NCBI taxonomy): domain Bacteria; kingdom Bacillati; phylum Actinomycetota; class Actinomycetes; order Micrococcales; family Microbacteriaceae; genus Microbacterium; species Microbacterium sp. 10M-3C3. The sequence continues at coordinate 1,944,064 of NZ_CP034245.1, forward strand.
ACTCCGGCCGCGCGTCGTTGAGCTGCACGAAGCACTGCTCGTCGGTCGGCCGGTCGACGCCTGCGAAGCCGGGCGCCGGGAGGATGGTGTCGGAGACCGTGCCGGCGCACGACGGGTCGAGCACCGCAGCGGCCCCGAAGCACGGCGGCGGATCGGCCCGCAGCTGCGCGATCGCCTTCACGCCCGCCTCGTAGGCCGGCGCGTTGACGGCCCACGCCGCGCCGGCGGTGCCGGCCACGAGCAGCATCGCCGCAAGCGACGCCCACAGCGACACCTTGGGCGGCCGGACGGTGAGCCTCTTCCACCCGCGGACCGGATCCTCCACGAAGCGCTTGGTGAGCCACGCCAGCACGAAGCAGATGACCAGCAGCGCGACGCGGTGGTAGATCGTGAGCCCCCAGAAGGGCACCGACGGCGCGATGATGATGAGCGGCCAGTGCCACAGGTAGAGCGAGTAGGAGATGTCGCCGACGAAGCGCATCGGCCGCACCGCGAGCACGCGCGTGGGATACCACCAGCGCTCGGTGTTCGACGCCGCGATGATCGCCGCGGCGCCGAGCGTCGGGAGCGCGGCCGCGTAGCCCGGGAACGGCGTCTGACCGTCGAAGCGGAAGGCGACGAACAGCAGGACCAAGATGCCGCCCCACCCGAGCACGAAGCTCACGAGCGGATTCTTCACGCGCAGGAGCGGCACCAAAGCGACGAGCGCGCCGACGCCGAACTGCCACATGCGTCCGAACGTCACGAAGTACGCCGGTGCCGGATTCGTGAGCGTGAACACGACGCAGAACACGAACGAGGCGACCGAGACGGCGCCCAGCACGACGACGACCGTCGAGCGCGTGCGACCGCGGAACCACTTCACCGCGATCCATGCCGCCAGAAGCATGAGCAGTGGCCACATGACGTAGAACTGCTCCTCGAGCGACAGCGACCAGTAGTGCTGCACCGTCGTCGGCTCGCCCCCCTGGCCGAGGTAGTCGGCGGAGGTGAAGGCGAGGAGCCAGTTCTGCACGTAGAAGGTCGAGGCGACGATCTCCTGCACCTCGTTCGGCAGCGCGGACGTAGGCGTCAGGTACGGCGTCATGGCCGCGAGGGCGCAGAACAGCAGGACCAGGAGGGACGCCGGCAGCAGGCGCCGGGCGCGGCGGGCCCAGAACTGCCCGAGCCGGACCGTGCCGGTCGCGGCGAGCTCGCGCATGAGGTGGGACGTGATGAGGAAGCCCGAGATCACGAAGAAGACGTCGACGCCGACGTAGCCGCCGGGGAGGCGCCCGGGCCAGAAGTGGTAGAGGACGACCAGCAGCACGGCGATAGCCCGGAGGCCCTGCACGTGCGGCAGGAACCTCGAGGGCTCCGCGTGCTCGGGCGAGCGATCGGGCCGCAATGCGCGCGGCGTCTCGCGGGGGTCGCCGAGGTTCTGCGGTCCGGAGAGCTGGTCGGGTTGAGGCACCCCTCGACGGTAGTCGACGCGTCGCCGTCCGCCGGGATCGGCACGACGGATGCGGCGTTAGCCGAGCCTTCGCTTGCTTGCGGAATGATGCGCGCTGAGTAGCGTTTCATCCGATGGGCGTCGGACCGCCCGAGGAGGAGAACAGCATGAGCAACGTCGAGATCCCGACCGCCACGACCGTCGACACCACCATGGCCGCATCCACGGCGCAGTTCCTCTCCCCCGTGGTGATGGGCCTGGAGGCCCTCGTCGTCAACGGCAAGCAGGCGCACTGGCACGTGCGCGGCGCGAACTTCGTCGGCGTGCACGAGCTGCTGGACACGATCGTCGCCCACGCGCAGGACTGGGCCGACCTGGCCGCGGAGCGCATCGTGGCCCTGGGCCTGCCCGTCGACTCGCGCCTGAGCACGGTTGCCGCCAAGGCCGCCCAGACCGCCGTGCCGGCCGGCTTCGCCCCGTCCGACGTGATCATCCGCGCCGTCATCTCCGACATCGACGCCGTCCTGGCCGACCTGCAGGCGGCGGTCGACGGACTGGAGGAGACCGACGTGACCAGCCAGGACGTCGCCATCGAGATCAAGCGGGGCCTCGACAAGGACCGCTGGTTCCTGTTCGCGCACCTCGCGTCCTGACTTCTTCGACAAGAGCCCCCGGCATCCGCCGGGGGCTCTTGCGCGTCATGAGACGTGCGTGAGCCGACCCTCCAGGAGCGTCGCGACGACCGTCATCCCCCGCAGTCCCGCCTCGTCCGCCGTCAGCGGATCGCTCGCGCACACCGCGAGGTCGGCGACGGCGCCGGGCTCGATCCGGGCACCGTCGGTCGATCCGCCGGCCGTGCTGGCGGCGAGGGCCGTCGCGATGGCGATGCTCTCGTGCGGCTGCCACGGCTCGCGGCCGTCGCGCGTGCGGAAGACGGCGGCGGACATGGCCGCCCACGGGTCGAGCGGCGACACCGGCGCATCCGAGCCGAACAGCAGGTTGGCTCCCGCGTCGGACAGCGCGCGCAGCGGATAGGGCTGCGCGGTCTGCGCCGCCCACACGGTGTCGGTCAGGTCGCGGTCGTCCAGGGCGTGGGCCGGCTGGACGCTTGCGCCCACCCCCAGCCGCGCGAAGCGCGGGATGTCGCGATGGGCGACGAGCTGCGCGTGCTCGATGGTCCCGGCGGCGCCGGTGAGGGCGAACGCGTCCAGGGCCACCGAGTTGGCGACGTCGCCGATCGCGTGGATCGCACACTCCAGCCCCGCGGCGGTCGCCCGGGTCATGAGGTCGACCAGCTCGCGCGCCCCCACCGTCAGCAGTCCGTGCCCGCCGTCGGGATACGCGTGGGAGCACGCCGCGGTGCGGGTGCCCAGCGAGCCGTCGGTGATGACCTTGAGCGCGCCCGTGCGGACGAGTCCGGACATGTCGCCCGGCACGACGTCGCCCGATCGCAGACCCGCGGCGATCGCCCGGTCGAGGTGCTCGGGGTAGATCCCGTAGCGGACGCGGAGGGCCTCGAAGCCGCGGGCGACGCGGCGCACCCACGCGTCGTGATTCCACGCCATGTCGAGATCCACGATGCCCACGACGCCCCGCGCGGCCGCCTCGCGAGCGATCACGTCGACACGGGCGTCGCCGACCTCGGGCGCGACCGCGTTGAGCCGCCGCGAGATCTCGAACGCGTCCTCCTCTCGCAGCACGCCGTCCACGGCGTCGAAACCCTCGCGGCGGAGGGCGGCGGAGTTCAGCCACACGCTGTGCACGTCGGCGTTGATCATGTACGCCGGGACGTCGCCCGTGGCGGCATCGATGACCGCGAGGCTCGGGGCATCCGGCCACAGCGCATCGCGGAAGCCGGTGCCGACGCGTCGGCCCTCGCTGATCGGCGACGCGCCGAGCATCGCGGCAGCCCCGGCTGCGGTCACGGCCTCGCCGAGCGCGACGCGCGTGCCGACGAGGGCCCACTGCACGACGTGGACGTGGTGGTCCCACAGCCCCGGGACGAGCCATCCGCCGTCCGCGTCGAGCACCTCCCCCCGCGCGGCGAGCGCGCCGTGCGGCGCGATGTCGGCGACGCGCCCGCCGTCCAGGAAGACATCCATGGGCTCGTCGGAGGGCAGCATCTCGCGCCCTGCGCCCGTGATCCGCACGGCGCGGATCGTGCCGATACCGTTCCCGATCACGGACGCGGCCTCGCGTCGGCCGCGCGTCGCATCTCGGCCGCGAGCTCGGGCTGAGCGAAGGGGCCGTCGCCGGAGAGCTCGGCGATGATCGTGTCGACCACCTCCGGAGAACGGTTCTGACTGAGCTTGCGCTTCGCGACGACGCGCGTCGGGGTGAGCCGGAAGCCGACGGTGCCGCGCTCGAGCCGCTCGACGAAGGCGGCGTCGTTCGGCGTCTGCCACAGCATCCGCGCCTCGTCGTGCCTGCTCTCGAAGCGCGCGACGAGGCGGTCGAGCACGCGGAGGTTCTCCTCGGCGCTGAGGATCTCGGGGATGCCCGAGAGGTGCACCGAGACGAAATTCCACGTGGGTACGGCGGCGACGTCGCCGTACCAGGCCGGGGAGATGTAGCCGTGCGGGCCCTGGAGCACCACGAGGAGCTCCCGCTCCCCCAAGCCGTGGATGAGATCGTCGGGCTTGCCCACGTGCGCGACGATCGTGAGGTCGTCGCGATCGTCGTCGAGAAGCACGGCGTAGTGCGACGCGACGAGCCCGTCGGGCGTGCTGGACACGAGCGTCGCCCACGGATGCCGCTCGATCAGCCGACGGATCTCGCCGACGTCCGTCATCGCGAACGACGGATTCTGTCTCACCGTGTCACCTCACCGCTGGCAGAACGGGCAGTAGTAGAGCTTGCGACCGGCCGCTTCCTCGACGACGATCCCCGTCCCGCACACGCGGCACGGCAGCCCCGCGCGATGGTAGACCCAGTGCCGGTCGTCGCGCGATGCCATCGCCCGCCGGTACGACTCCGGATCGAGGTCGTCCATCGTCATCATCTGACCGGTCTCGACGCCGATGGCGAGAAGCCGCACCCAGTCGCGCCAGATGTCTCGCACGACCTCCTCGGGCACCTCGCGCCCCGGCGTGTGCGGGTTCAGCCGCGTCCGGAACAGCAGTTCGGCGCGGTAGACGTTGCCGATCCCCGACACGACCGTCTGATCCATCAGCAGCAGACCGATCGGGGTGGCGCGCTTGCGCACGGCCGTGACGAAGCGCTCCTCTCCGTCGGCGGGGTCGTCGACGAGCGGATCGGGGCCGAGCTTCGCGATCGTGGCCGCCACCTCGTCGGGCGTCTGCAGCTCGCACGCCGTCGGACCGCGCAGGTCGGCGCACGTGGTGGCGGTCAGCAGACGCAGGCGCACCTGCCCGACCACCGGCGGCGGCCACTGGGCGTCGTCCGCGAGCCCCGTCGTCTGCTCCGACATGCGCACCCGCCCGCGCGCGCGACGCGGCGCCCCGATCGAGGTGAGCGAGTTCTCGCCCGCCGCATCCAGGATCGGCTCGTCGGCCAGGACGGTGCCGCGCTGGTTCGTCTGCCCCATGCGCCCGTTGGCCGCGGCGATGGTCGGATCGACCACGATCTCGCCCGAGAAATCCCACGCGCCGTACATGCCCAGGTGCACACGCAGCCACGTGTCGCCCTCGAACTCGAGGAACATCTGCTTGCCGACGGCCCGCACCGACAGCGCCTCGCGCCCGTCGATCACCGACGCTCCCTCGACGAAGCGCCCCTGCGGGCTCGAGGCGGCGACACGTCGCCCGACGACGTTGCGATCGAACTGGCGCGCGATGCGGTGGACGGAATGTCCCTCCGGCATCAGCCCGCTTCCGGGTCGAACGTGTCGCTCGCGTCGAGCACGTCCGGCCCCGCCGTCGTGGCGCGCGGGTCGGGCAGGAGCGAGCCGTCGTCCTCGTAGGCCGCGATCTGCGCGATGCGACGCGCGTGGCGCTCCTCGCCCGAGAACGGCGTCGCGATGAAGCGGTCGATGAACGAGGCCGCCTCCTCGAACGTGTGCTGGCGGGCGCCGATCGCGATGACGTTCGCATCGTTGTGCTGGCGCGCGAGCTCGGCGGTCGGGATGTTCCACACGAGGGCCGCGCGGATGCCGCGCACCTTGTTGGCCGCGATCTGCTCGCCGTTGCCCGAGCCGCCGAAGACGACGCCCAGCGTCTCGATCCCGGCGGCCTGGTCGTGGACGACCGCCTGCGCGGCCCGGATGCAGAAGGCCGGGTAGTCGTCGACCGGGTCGTACTCGAGCGGGCCGTGGTCGATGACGTCGTGCCCCTGCTCGGCGAGGTGGTGCTGCAGCTGCGTGGAGAAGTCCAGCCCCGCGTGATCGGTGGCGATGTGGATGCGCATGGGGCTCATCCTAGGGAGCGACCCCGGAGGCCGCGGGCTTGAAGCCGGCGCGCACGTTCTCGCAGCATCCCGGCCGGCACACGTCGAACCACGGACCGAGCGCCGTGCGGTGCGGGCGGTCCGCGGCGGGCACTCCGCGCAGCCGCTCCTCGATGAGGTCGACCAGGCCCGACACGTAGGCCGGGTCGACGCCGGGAGTCGGCGTGCGGACGGCCCGGATGCCGACCTCCTCCGCGGTCTCCATGGCCTCGGTGTCGAGATCCCACAGCACTTCCATGTGGTCGCTGACGAACCCGAGCGGGACGATCGCCACAGCGCGCACCCCTGCTTCGGCGAGGGAGCGGATCTCGTCGTTGACGTCGGGCTCGAGCCACGGCTGCGACGGCGGGCCGGAACGGGACTGATAGACCAGCGACCACGACACCTCCGGTGCCGCCTCCGCCATCACGACCTCCGCGACCGCGAGATGCTGCGCCTCGTACGCGCCGCCCGGACCGAAGTCGCGGTCACGCGGTCCCGACCGTTCGGCGTCGGCCGTGGGGATCGAGTGCGTCGAGAAGAGCACCCGGATGTCCGCGGGTGCGTAGCCGTCGGAGACGAGCTGCGCGATCGCGCCGCGCACGCCTTCGACGAAGGTCTCGACGAAGCCGGGGTGGTCGAAGAACTGCCGCACCTTGTCGATCGTCACGGTGCCCGCGAGGTCGGTCGCCGTGAGGACCCGGGCGAAGTCCTCGCGGTACTGCCGGCAGCTCGAGAAGGAGCTGTAGGCGCTCGTGGCGACCGCGAGGAGCGTGGTGTCGCCGGCGGCGGCGGCCTCCTGCACCGCGTCCTCGAGGTAGGGCGCCCAGTTGCGGTTGCCCCAGTAGACCGGCAGGTCGAGCCCGCGGCGGGCGATCTCCTTCTCCAGAGCCGCCTTCAGCGCACGGTTCTGCTCGTTGATGGGGCTCACGCCGCCGAAGTGGCGGTAGTGGTGGGCGACCTCTTCGAGGCGCTCGTCGGGGATGCCGCGGCCGCGCGTCACGTTGCGCAGGAACGGGATGACATCGTCCTGTCCCTCGGGCCCGCCGAAGCCGGCGAGCAGCACGGCGTCGTACGCGACGGGCTCCTCGACCCACGGACGGCCGGGCCGTGCGGCGGGGCTGGCGAAGGGGACGGGTTCGGCGGAGGGGGCGTTCTCTCGCGGGGCGTCGATCGTCACGTCACCCATTTTCACACCGCCGCGCTGTGGGGCGGCCGCGAGCGCGGGCGGCGCTAGGCTGTGACGGTTGCCGTCGGCGTCAGCAGTGCCGCGGCGTCCTCCGCCCTTCACCCCTGGGAGCTTGCACGTGCCTGGAGAGAACCTCACCCGCATCGAAGCGCAGCAGCGACGCGCCGTCATCGACCCGACCGCGGGCGGCGGCATCCACTACGAGGTGGAACTCGACCTCACGCGCGGCGCCGAGGTCTTCGGCTCCACCACGCGCGTGCGGTTCGCCGCGACGGAGGGCGCGGACTCGTTCATCGACCTGATCTCCGGCTACGTCCATTCGATCACGCTGAACGGCCGCGACGTACCCGTCTCGGCGCACCGCGACTCGCGGATCGAGCTCACCGGCCTGCAGGCGCAGAACGAGCTCGTCGTCGTGGCCGACTGCGCGTACACGAACACGGGCGAGGGCCTGCACCGCTTCGTCGACCCGGTCGACGGCGAGGTCTACCTCTACACCCAGTTCGAGGTGCCCGACTCGCGTCGGATGTTCACGGTGTTCGAACAGCCGGACCTCAAGGCGACGTTCCAGTTCACCGTCAGGGCGCCCGAGGAGTGGGCCGTCGTGTCCAACTCGCCGACGCCCGACCCCACGCGCCGCGGCGACGGCACCGCCACGTGGGCCTTCGAGCCCACTCCCCGCATCTCCTCGTACATCACCGCGCTCATCGCCGGCCCGTACGCGTCGACGTTCTCGGAGCTGACGAGCGCGTCCGGCCGCGTCATCCCGCTCGGCGTGTACGCGCGCAAGAGCCTGTGGCAGTACCTCGACGCCGACTACATCTTCGACAAGACACGCGAGGGCTTCGCGTACTACGAGGAGAAGTTCGACTACCCGTATCCGTTCGCCAAGTACGACCAGCTCTTCGTGCCTGAGTTCAACGCCGGGGCGATGGAGAACGCCGGAGCCGTCACCTTCACCGAGACCTACGTCTTCCGCAGCAAGGTCACGGATGCGGTGAAGGAACGCCGCGTCGTCACGATCCTGCACGAGCTTGCGCACATGTGGTTCGGCGACCTCGTGACCATGAAGTGGTGGAACGACCTGTGGCTGAACGAGTCGTTCGCCGAGTGGGCGTCGACCATCGCGACCGCGGAGGCCACCGAGTGGGACGCCGCGTGGACCACCTTCAACGCGATGGAGAAGACATGGGCGTACCGGCAGGACCAGCTGCCGTCGACGCACCCCGTCGTCGCGGAGATCAACGACCTCGAGGACGTCCAGGTCAACTTCGACGGCATCACCTACGCCAAGGGCGGATCGGTCCTCAAGCAGCTGGCCGCGTGGGTGGGCATCGAGCAGTTCTTCGCCGGCGTGGCCGCGTACTTCCAGAAGCACGAGTGGTCCAACACGGAGGTCGGTGACCTCCTCGCCGAGCTCGAGGCCACGAGCGGACGGGACCTCGGCGGCTGGGCCCGCAAGTGGCTCGAGACCGCGGGCGTCAACACGCTGTCGCCGCTGATCGAGGAGTCCTCCGACGGCACGATCTCGCGGTTCGCCATCGTGCAGACCGCACCGGCCGACTACCCGACCATCCGGCCGCATCGCCTGGGCGTCGGCTTCTACGCGCTGCAGGGCGGCGCCCTCGAGCGCGTGCACTACCTCGAGCTCGACGTCGACGGCGACCGCACCGACGTGCCCGAGCTCAAGGGCATGAAGCGCCCCGACCTCGTCCTGCTCAACGACAACGACCTCGCCTACGCGAAGATCCGGCTCGACGACCGGTCGCTGCGCACCGCGATCGCGCACCTGAAGGACATCTCCGACCCGCTCGCGCGCTCACTCGTGTGGGGTGCGGCGTGGGATCAGACCCGCGACGCGGAGTCCTCGGCGTCGGACTACGTCGAGCTGGTCCTGCAGAACATCGGCTCGGAGACCGAGTCGACCACGGTGCGCACGACCCTCGCGCAGCTGCAGCTCGCGGCCAACGCCTACGTCGCCCCCGACACGCGCGACACGACCCGCGCGCGCGTGGCCGACGGGCTGTGGGAGCTCGCGCAGGGCGCGGAGGCCGGCAGCGACTCGCAGCTGCAGTTCGTGACCAACTTCGCCTCGGCCGCGGCCACGCCGGAGCAATGGGAGCGCGTGCGCGCGCTCCGCGACGGCACGACGGCGCTCGAGGGCCTGGACATCGACACCGACCTGTCGTGGCAGCTCCTGGTCTCCCTCGCCGCCGGCGGCCTCGTCACGGCGAAGGACATCGAGGCCGCCCTCGCCGCGGACAACACCGCCAAGGGCGGCGAGTTCGCCGCCCAGGCGAAGGCGGCGCTCCCGGGTGCCGAGGCCAAGCTCGCCGCGTGGGACGGCCTCGTCGTCAAGGACGACGCGCCGAACACGATCGTGCGGGCGGCGGCGGCCGGCTTCGTCCACCCCGCGACCGTCGCCGACCTCACGGAGTTCGTCACGCCCTACTTCGACATGCTGCTGCCCGTCTGGGAGTCGCGCACGTACCAGATCGCGCAGTACCTCATCGTCGGGCTCTACCCCGCTCCGCTGGCGAACGCGGCGCTCCGCGACGCGACGCGCGCGTGGCTGGCCGCGCACACCGACGCCGCGCCCGCACTGCGCCGCCTGGTGCAGGAGAATCTCGCCGGCGTCGAGCGCGCCCTCGCCGTCCAGGAGCGCGACGCCGAGTAGCACCGGCCAACCTCCGCGCTCCCCGACGTCCAGCGTCCAGGGAGCGCGGAGGGCGGCGCCGATACGATGGTGACGATGAACGGATTCCCCAATCTCACGCAGCCGGAAGGCTGGCAGCAGGTCGGAGCCTGGTTCTGGGACGCGGGGATGAAGATCCTCGGCGCGCTCGCGATCGCGGTCGGTGCGATCGTGCTCGCCTGGGTCCTCCGCTTCGTCATCCGCCGCGTCGTGCAGCGCATCGTCAACGGCGCGAAGCGCCAGGCCAACGTCGACGACACCCAGGCCCTCGAGCGCTCGCCGCTCGCGGCGGTGCGCCTCGTCCAGCGCACGCGCACGCTCGGCTCGATCCTGCAGAACATCGTCAACGTCGCGATCGTCATCGTCGCGATCGTGCTGATCGTCGGCGTGCTCGCGCCCGACGTGCTCGGGTCGCTGACGCTGCTGACGGCGGCGATCGGCGCCGGCCTCGGCTTCGGCGCGCAGAACATCGTCAAGGACGTCCTCAACGGGCTGTTCATCGTGGCCGAGGACCAGATCGGTATCGGCGACGTCGTCGACCTCGGGCTCGCGACGGGCGTGGTCGAGTACGTGAGCGTCCGCGTCACCCACGTCCGGGATGTCAACGGCACGCTGTGGTACGTGCGCAACGGCGAAGTGCTGCGCATCGGCAACATGTCGCAGGGGTGGTCGCGCGTCATCATCGACCTCGCCGTCCCGGTCGACGCCGACATCGCCGAGGTCGAGAAGGCGATGCTCGATGCGGCGCAGTCGCTCGCGAAAGACCCGAAGTGGCGCACGCGCGTGATCGAGCAGCCCGAGGTGTGGGGCCTGGAGTCGGTCACCGGCGACGCGCTGGTCATCCGCCTCGTCATGAAGACCCGCGCGAACGCGAAGGACGACGTCGCGCGCGAGCTGCGGATGCGGCTGAAGAACGCGATCGACGGCCTCGGTCTGAAGCTGCCCCAGCTCAACTCGATCACGCTGTCGGGGCTCGAAGGGGCCGCGCGCGTGCGCGGTGCGAACCCGCCGAAGACGAAGCCCACACCCGTCGCCGCCCCCGAGCGGCCGGTGTGGAAGCCGCGACGCAAGCGCGACGCCCCTGCGGAGGACGCCGTCTCGACGGCCGCAGCTGCGGACGGACCGCGCACGCCGCCGGCCGCGCGGGCCCCGAAGCCCAAGGCCGCGAAGCCGAAGAACCCCCCGGCGCCACCCACCGACGACGCGGAGGTCGGCGCGTGACCACTCCCCTCAGCTTCTACGACGAGGTCGGCGGCGAGCCGACGTTCCGCCGCCTCGTGTCGGTGTTCTACCGCGAGGTCGCGGCCGACCCGGTGCTCAAGCCGATGTACCCCGAGGAGGACCTCGGCCCTGCCGAGGAGCGCCTCGCGCTCTTCCTCATGCAGTACTGGGGCGGCCCGACGACGTACAGCGAGCAGCGCGGGCATCCGCGTCTGCGGATGCGGCACATGCCGTTCCCCGTCGACGCCGACGCGCGCGACCGATGGCTGCGCTGCATGCGCACGGCCGTCGACGAGCTGCAGCTCCCCCCGCTGCACGAGGCGACGCTGTGGGACTACCTCTCGCGCGCCGCCTCTGCCATGGTCAACACGATGTCCGCGAGCCCGGCCGGCTCGCGCCCGCAGCTGCCGCTGCATCCCGACGCACCCCGCTGACGCGGTCGACGACGAAGGAGTCGCGATGAGCCGGACCACGATCGAGACCGACGTGCTCGTGATCGGGTGGGGCCTGGCCGGCCTCGTCGCCGCCCGCGAGGCACTCGCTGCGGGCCGGCGCGTGACGATCGTCGATCAGGAGCCGCGTGCGAACCTCGGGGGGCAGGCGTGGTGGTCGTTCGGCGGTCTGTTCTTCGTCGACTCGCCCGAGCAGCGGCGTCTCGGCATCACCGACTCCCTCGACCTCGCCCGGCAGGACTGGTTCGGCACCGCGGGATTCGACCGCGACGAGGACGCCTGGCCGCGGCGGTGGGCGGAGGCCTACCTCGACTTCGCCGCCGGCGAGAAGCGGGCCTGGCTGCGCGAGCTCGGCGTCAGCTTCTTCCCGATCGTGGGCTGGGCCGAGCGCGGCGGGTACACGGCCACGGGCCCCGGCAACTCCGTGCCGCGCTTCCACATCACGTGGGGCACCGGCCCCGGCATCGTCGCGCCGTTCGCGGGCGCCGTCGCCGAGGCCGAGCGTGAAGGCCGCGTGCGCATCCTCGAGCGCCATCGCGTGGAGCGGCTCGACACGGCCGACGGCGCGGTCGTCGGAGCCTCCGGCGCCGTCCTCGCGCCCAGCGGAGCGCCGCGCGGCGCCGCATCGTCCCGCGAGAGGGTGGACGACTTCGAGATCCGGGCCGCCGCGACCATCGTGTCCTCCGGCGGCATCGGCGGCGATCACGACCTCGTCCGCGCGAACTGGCCCGCCGCGCTCGGCACACCGCCCGACGACATGGTCGCCGGCGTCCCCGCGTACGTCGACGGCTCGATGCTGGCCCCGTCGGCCGCGGCGGGCGCACGCGTGATCAACATGGACCGCATGTGGCACTACGTCGAGGGCATCCGCAATTGGGACCCCGTGTGGGCCCACCACGGCATCCGGATCCTCCCCGGGCCGTCGTCGGTCTGGCTCGACGCAACCGGCGCGCGCCTGCCCGCTCCCCTGTTCCCCGGGTTCGACACGCTCGGCACGCTCCGCCACCTGCGCGCGACCGGACACGACCACTCGTGGTTCGTGCTGTCCTCGCGCATCGTCGAGAAGGAGTTCACGCTCTCCGGCAGTGAGCAGAACCCCGACCTCACCGGCAAGGACGTCGGACTCCTCGTCAGATCGCGCCTCGGGAAGGGCGCGGCCGGACCCGTGCAGGCCTTCCTCGACCACGGCGAGGACTTCGTCGTGCGCGACGACCTCGACGCGCTCCTGGCCGGGATGCGCGCGCTTCCCGGCGGCGAGGTGCTGGATATCGAGCGCGCACGCACCGAGCTCGTGGCCCGCGACCGGGAGATCCCCAACGACTTCACGAAGGACGCGCAGATCGCGATGCTGCGCTCGGCCCGCGCGTTCCGCGGCGACCGGCTGATCCGCACCGCGGCGCCGCACCGCATCCTCGAGCCCGCCGCGGGGCCTCTCATCGCCGTCCGACTGCATGTCCTGACCCGCAAGTCGCTCGGCGGTATCGAGACCGATCTGTCCGGCCGGGCGCTGGGCGCCGACGGGTCACCGGTAGCGGGGCTCTACGCCGCCGGCGAGGCCAGCGGCTTCGGCGGCGGCGGCGTGCACGGATACCGGGCGCTCGAGGGGACGTTCCTCGGCGGATGTCTGTTCTCCGGCCGCGCCGCGGGACGATCCGCCGCCTCCGCGGTCTGAGCCGGCGGCGTCAGGACGCCGGGCCGGTGCGCCGGACCGGCGTCAGACCCGCGCGGATCGTCGTGCGGCTGAGCACGTGACCGCGGGCGAGAGTCACGCGGGTCCACGGGCCGGCCGTGCGGACGACCGCCTCCTCCTCGCCCGAGACGAAACCGAGCGAGAAGGCCGCGAAGGCCACGCCGCGCGGCAGGCCGCCGAGCTCGTCGTCGGGCGCGCCCCAGACGTGGCCACGCACCGACCGGACGATCTCCTCCCCCGGAGACGGCGGCAGCGCCTCGGCCACCGCCGCGATGCCCCACTGCGCTCGGGCTGCCAGGACGGCTGCCGACAGGCGGGCCGACTCCGTCCACCCGCCGCGCGGGGGCGACACACCGGCCCACGCGGCCGTCACGGCGGTCGTCGGCAGCGCGACGGCCGTCGGATCGTCGAGCGCGGGCGTGAGCGCGTCGGCCGCCACCACGAGGTCGCACTCGAGCTCGGGGTCGACCGGCAGCACGCGGAGCCCGAGGACCGTCGGCAGCGGCTCGAGCAGGGTCTGCGGCGCGATCGGCGCCGCCGTGACGACCAGCACGCCGTCGCGCCCCTGCAGGCGGACGTTGCCGTCGCCGACCCGTGCGGCACGGGAGGCGAAGGTCAGGAGGTCGGCGGCGGCCTCGGCGTCGGGGAGAACGAGGCGGGCGGACACCCGCTCTAAACTAGCAAGCGGCGGACGGTCCGCCGTCGGGAGGGCTCGTGACGGACAACGCCGATCCGGTGGATGCACTGCTGAACGTGCTGGATCTGCGGGATGCCGGCGCCCGCACGAGCGAGGACATCTTCACCGCGGTGTCGCAGCCGATGCCCACGGGGCGCATCTACGGCGGCCAGGTGCTCGCGCAGGCTCTGATCGCGGCCTCGCGAACGATGCCCGACGACCGCCGGGCGCACTCGATGCACGGCTACTTCCTCCGGCCGGGCGACGCGTCCCAGCCCGTCACGTTCGGCGTCGACCGCATCCACGACGGTCGGTCCTTCTCCACGCGGCGCACCCAGGGCTACCAGTCCGGTGTGCCCATCTTCTCCGCCATCGCGTCGTTCCAGACCTCGGACCCGGGCCTGGACCACCAGGAGCCGATGCCCGATGTCGCCCCGCCCGGGGATCTCCCCGATCCCGCCGCCGGGCCGGCGGCGCAGCATCCGATGACGCGGCGGCTGCTCGCCGAGCGTCCCGTGGACATCCGCTGGGATCCGTCGCCGATCTACTTCGACGTCGAGCGGCCCGCACCGCGGCAGGCGGTGTGGATGCGCGCCCGCCGGCGGCTCCCCGACGACCCGCTCCTGCACCGCGCCGTGCTGGCCTACCTCAGCGACCTGACCATCCAGGAGTCGATCCTGCGCGCGCACGGCGTCGCGTGGTCGCGCCCGGGGCTGAAGGTCGCGAGCCTCGACCACGCGATGTGGTGGCACCGCGACGCCCGCGTGGACGACTGGCTGCTGTACGTGCAGGAGTCCCCGAGCGCCCGCGGCGGCCGCGGCCTGGCCACGGGGCGGATCTACACGCGCGAAGGCGTGCTCGCCGCCAGCGTCGCGCAGGAGATCACCGTCCGCGTGCCGCAGGACTGAGTCCGCTCGAGGGCGGATCAGGCCTGCGCCCGGCGGCGGTACTCGATCGGGTCGCCCAGGAACGGCTCCCACGCCGCGCGCTCCTCCGCGCTCCAGCGCATCGGGCGACCGGTCGCGGTGTCGACGATCACGACGACCGCCGTCGCACGAGCGTACAGGATCGGCGACGGATCGCCTGCCGGGCTGTAGACCTCGAAGCACACATCTGCGCTCGAGCCGCCCATGCGGCCGATCCACAGCTGCACGTCGAGCGGGCGCTGCGTGTACGGCACGGGGCGGTAGTACTCGATCTCCTGCCGCGCGATGAGCGTCGCCCGCGCCCCACCGTTCTCCAGGACGTCCATGTCGAACACGGCCGTCGGGGGTGCAGGATCTGCTCCGTCGCCTTTCCAGAACGCGCGCAGTCGCGCCTCTTCGAGGAGCTTCAGCATCGACGTGTTGTTCACGTGCCCGAGCGCGTCCAGGTCGCCCCAGCGCAGGTGGATGGGGACGTGGATGCGGAAGCCGTCAGTCACGCGTGAGCTTGCGGTACGTCGAGCGGTGCGGGTTCGCCGCATCCGGGCCCAGGCGCTCGATCTTGTTCGCCTCGTACGCCTCGAAGTTGCCCTCGAACCAGTGCCAGCGGTCGGGGTGCTCCTCGGTGCCCTCGTACGCGAGGATGTGCGTCGCGATGCGGTCGAGGAACCACCGGTCGTGCGTGATCACCACGGCGCAGCCGGGGAACTCCAGCAGCGCGTTCTCGAGCGACTGCAGCGTCTCGACGTCCAGGTCGTTCGTCGGCTCGTCGAGGAGGAGCAGGTTGCCGCCCTCCTTGAGGGTCAGCGCCAGGTTCAGGCGGTTGCGCTCACCGCCGGAGAGCACGCCGGCCTTCTTCTGCTGGTCGGGCCCCTTGAAGCCGAACTTCGACACGTAGGCGCGCGAGGGGATCTCCGTCTTGCCCACCGTGATGATGTCGAGTCCGTCCGAGACGACCTCCCACAGCGTCTTGCTCGGGTCGATGTTGGCGCGGCTCTGGTCAACGTAGCTGATCTTGACCGTCTCGCCGACCTTGAGGTCGCCGCCGTCGAGGGGCTCGAGACCGACGATCGTCTTGAACAGCGTCGTCTTCCCGACGCCGTTGGGGCCGATGACGCCCACGATGCCGTTCGGCGGGAGGCTGAAGCTCAGCCCGTCGATGAGCGAGCGGTCGCCGAAGCGCTTCTGCAGGTTCTTCGCCTCGATCACGATGCTGCCCAGGCGCGGCCCCGGCGGGATCTGGATCTCCTCGAAGTCGAGCTTGCGCGTGCGATCGGCCTCGGCCGCCATCTCCTCGTAGCGGGCGAGACGGGCCTTCGACTTCGCCTGACGGCCCTTGGCGTTGGAGCGGACCCACTCCAGCTCTTCCTTGAGGCGCTTGGCGAGCTTGGCGTCCTTCTTGCCCTGGACGTCGAGGCGCTCGGCCTTCTTCTCCAGGTACGTCGAGTAGTTGCCCTCGTAGCCGATGAGCCGGCCGCGGTCGACCTCGGCGATCCACTCCGCGACGTTGTCGAGGAAGTACCGGTCGTGCGTGATGGCGATGACGGCGCCGGGGTACTTCTGCAGGTGCTGCTCCAGCCACAGCACGCTCTCGGCGTCGAGGTGGTTCGTGGGCTCGTCGAGGAGCAGGAGGTCAGGCTTCTGCAGGAGGAGCTTCGTCAGCGCCACCCGGCGCTTCTCACCGCCCGAGAGCGGAGCGATCGCGGCGTCACCCGGGGGCGTGCGGAGCGCATCCATCGCCTGCTCCAGCTGGGAGTCGAGGTCCCACGCGTCGGCGGCGTCGATCTCCTCCTGAAGGGTGCCCATCTCGGCCAGAAGCGCGTCGAAGTCGGCGTCGGGGTCGGCCATGAGAGCCGAGATCTCGTTGAACCGGTCGAGCTTCGCCTTGATCGCGATGCCGTCCTGGATGTTCTCGAGCACCGTCTTGGACTCGTCGAGCTCGGGCTCCTGCATGAGGATCCCGACCGAGAACCCCGGGCTGAGCTTCGCCTCGCCGTTGGAAGGCGTGTCCAGGCCCGCCATGATCTTCAGGATCGTGGACTTTCCCGCGCCGTTCGGACCGACCATGCCGATCTTCGCGCCGGGGAGGAACGCCATCGTGACGTCGTCGAGGATCAGCTTGTCGCCCACGGCCTTGCGGGCGCGCACCATCGAATAGATGTATTCAGCCATAACCGGTCCAGTCTACGGGGCCGCGCGGACGCGGCCGCCGCGTCACCAGTCGATCGGCCGGGTCGTGCCGATGAGGCACGTGCCGTCGTCGAGGCCCGGCAGGACGGTCGTGACCGGGTTCCCCGTCGCCGGCCCGACCTGACCGACGAGGCACTCGTTCCCCCATCGCACCGAGAACTGGATGCTCTCGGCGGGGTTGCCGACCGTCGACTCGTCGGCGGTGACCTGCATCGCGGCCTTGTCGAACCCTCCGGCGACGAGCGCGTCGACGTACGCGCGTCCGCGCACCTGATCGGGGGTCGCCCACACCGCCTGCACGATCTGCGTGAAGTACGGCAGGTTGTCGCTCGCCGAGCCCTCGGGGACGAGGGCCGGTCCGGTGGGAGTGGGAGTCGGCGTCGCGGACGGCGCCTGCACGGTCGCCGCGACGGTCGGGCTCGGGGACGGTTCCGGCTGCGGCGGCGTGCAGCCGGCGGTGACGAGCACCGACGCGCTCACAAGCGAGATCACGGCGAGACGGCGGAGCGCGTGCGTTCGGGCCACACCGCGAGTCTACGGTCGGCGCTCAGAACGGCGTGTCGGCGTCGGCAGCCGCCGCCGCACCGACGAGCTCGTCGGTGGCCGGGATCGCCCACCCGTCCGCGTCCCGTGCGCCCGCCGGGGGCGCGGATGCGGCGGCGGGAGAGCCGTCGGACTCCGCGGCCTCGCGCGGCGCCGCCGCGCCGTCACGGCGGGCGGTCCGGGTGAACACCGTCGTGCCGAAGAGCAGGTCGTGCCCGATCGCGTCGGCCTCGATGTCGGCCGACGTGCCCGAGCGGGTGCCGTTCTCCCACGCGCGCAGATGCATGCGACCGACGACGATGACGCGATCGCCCTGGTGGAGGGAGGCGAGCGCGTGCTCGCCGAGACCCCGGAAGGCGGAGACCTGATACCAGTTCGTGTACTGGTCGATCCATCCGCCGGTGTTCTTGTCGAAGCGACGATGTGCGGCGGCGAGGCGGAACGAGGTGACCGTCGCGCCGCCGGGCAGCGTGCGCTGCTCGGGGACGGTGGCGACGTTCCCGGTGATGGTGAGGATCTCGGTCATGGCGGCTTCCCTTCGGTGGATGCTCCGGCGACCGCGTGCCCGTCGATCGCCGGAGTGCTCCCCACCCTCGCCTCCGACCGTGGCGGGCCGAGCACCGCGCCCCCGGATTGGGGAGACCACGCGCCGGCCGGCGGCTGGGGACGGGAGGTCGACGGCGATGTCGGAGCCCCCGCATATCGTGACGGACATGACGATCCTCACCGCGCCGCACCCGGACTCCGCGCCGCAGCCGACCGCGCCCGCGTGGGCGTCGCTGCAGCGGGTCGGCCACGGGCGGTGGCGTGTCAGCGACCGTGGCCGGCGCATCGTCGGGCACGTGCGCGCGGTCCACGTCGACGGCGGCTGGCGGTTCGTGGCGGAGCGCTTCAACAGCGCGACGCGGGCGTTCCGCGAGATCGGCCGCTTCTGGTCGCCCGACGAAGCGCTCGAGTGCCTCCGGTGCTCGGTCTGAGACGGAGGAGGTCAGACGACGGCTTCGAGGCGCTCGAATCGGCCGTCGCCGCCGGTGCTCGCGGCGACCGACCAGCTCTCGGCGAGGATCGCCGCGGCGCGCTCGAGGTCGTCGACGGGCGCGGTGAACGGCACGCGCAGATGGCGGTCATGTCCCCCCTCGACGGCGAAGCGGGCACCCGCGGACAGATACAGGCCACGCGCGCGCGCCGCCATGACGAGCGGGGCGCTCAGCGGCGCATCCAGTCCCACCCACAGCGACACGCCGCCCGCGACCTCGGGCACCCGCCACGCGGGGAGGGCCGCGCGCAGGGCCGCCGTGAGCGCGTCACGGCCGGCGCGCAGGTGGGCCGAGCGCTGGGCCACGATCTCCGTCATGCGGGCCAGAAGCTCCACGGCCACGGCCTGCTCGAACTCCGGCGTGCCCAGGTCGTGCACCGGCCGCGCCGCAGCGAGGCGCGCGATCGTCTCCTCGGGCGCCCGTATCCAGCCCACCCGGAGTCCGCCCCACACGGTCTTGCCGAGCGACCCGATGCGGATCACGCCGGGCACCGCAGCGAACGGGTCGGCGGGCGGGCCGTCGATCGCGAGCTCGGCGGTCGTCTCATCGGCGATGAGGATCGTCCCCGCGCGGTCGGCCGCGCGCGCGATCGCCTCGGCCTCGACAGGCGTCATCGTCCGGCCGGTCGGGTTCTGGAAGGTCGGCATGAGGTAGGCGAGGGTCGGCAGCGTCCGCGCGAACGCCTGCTCGGCGCGATCGAGGTCCCAGCCGTCGCGGGTGGTCACCGGCACAGACACGAGCCGCCCGCCGGCACGCCGGAACGCGTCGGCCGCGTGCGGGTACGTCGGAGTCTCCAGCAGCACGCGGTCGGCGCGCGCGGTGAGCACCGCGGCGAGCAGGTGGATCGCGCTCTGGGCGCCGGGCGTGACGAGCACCTCCTCGGCCCGCGTGGGCAGGCCCCGCTCGCGATAGCGCCGGGCCACGGCCTCCCGCAGCTCCCGCTGCCCGACGACGTCGTAGCCGGCACGCGCCACGAGGGTCGTCGCCCGCGCGGCGACCTCGGCGAAGACGCCCGCCAGTCCCGGCCACGCCGGCGGCGAGGCCTGCTGCAGATCTATCGCGTCGGCCTGGCCGGGCCGGATCCCGGGGTCGCGGCGGGCGAGCGGCAGCGTCACGCTCCCCGAGCCGCGGATGCTGCGGATGTGCGCGGTGTCGCGCAGGCTCGCATAGGCCGCGGCGACGGTCGTTCGGCTGAGTCCGAGCGCGGCGGCGAGCTCGCGCTCGGCGGGCAGGGCGGTGTGCGGAACGAGCCGGTTGTCGAGGCACAGGAGGCGGATCGCGTCCGCGAGCGCCTCATAGACCGGGCCGCTGCCGCGCCACCCTCCGAGCGCCGCCGCGAGAGACCGCGCGCTGATCCGCGAATCCATGAGGCCACTGTACGCGGATTGGCATCTGGCGTACCAGCCAATTGTGGGATGTTATCGACGTATGACCCGGCGAGTGATCCAGTTGATCGTGGGATTGGCTTTCTATGGCGTGGGTGCCGGCCTCACCCTCCGCGCCGGCCTCGGCGTGGACCCCTGGACCGTGCTGGCCGAGGGCATCGGCCTGCGCACGGGCATCGGCGTCGGCTGGGTCACGAACCTCCTGGGTGCCGCCGTGCTGCTCGCGTGGATCCCGTTGCGCCAGCACCCGGGTGTGGGCACGGTCGCCAACATCGCCGTCGTCGGAACGAGCATGCAGGCGACCATCAGCCTCGTTTCGGCACCCGTGCAGCTGTGGTCGCAGCTCGTCATGCTGCTCGTGGGCGTGCTCGTCGTCGCCATCTCCTCCGGCCTGTACATCGGCGCCCACTTCGGCCCCGGGCCGCGCGACGGCCTCATGACCGGCCTGCACGCGCGCACCGGCGCGCCGATCTGGCTGTGCCGGCTCGTCGTGGAGGGCACCGTGCTCGTGCTCGGCTGGACGCTCGGCGGCACGGTCGGCCTCGGCACCGTGCTGTTCGCGCTGTGCATCGGGCCGCTCGTGCACGTCACCCTGCCGCTGTTCGACCTCCCGCAGCGGGGAGATGCCGCGATCCTCGTGAGCGGGCGGCCCGCGCTGCACTGACGGCAGGATCAGTGCTCGCGGTACTCCGGAGCGTCCGCGCCCGGCTTCAGGTGCGTCTGCAGCGCGCGCTTGGCGATGTCCATCGTGGGGTAGGTGCCCAGCGGCTGGTCCGCCCCCGCCATCTGCACCGTGTACGCGTCGGCGTCCTTCTGGATCTTGCCGACGGCACCCGCCGGTCCGTACGCCACCCACAGTCGCCGGGTCGTGGTCTCGGTCATCATCGACTCCTTCCGCGATGACCCCGACGCTACGCCGCGTCGCGCGGTTCGGCCAGTGGCGCGCCGCCGGTCGCATCCGCGCAGGCGGCTCGGTACTGTGGATGGTCGACCCCCAGTAGCTCAGTGGATAGAGCAGCGGCCTTCTAATCCGCCGGTCACACGTTCGAATCGTGTCTGGGGG
Organism: Microbacterium sp. 10M-3C3; assembly: GCF_003931875.1. Lineage (NCBI taxonomy): Bacteria > Bacillati > Actinomycetota > Actinomycetes > Micrococcales > Microbacteriaceae > Microbacterium > Microbacterium sp. 10M-3C3. The sequence continues at coordinate 1,964,943 of NZ_CP034245.1, forward strand.
GCCGAGAACCCCTCCCGCCGGGCGGGCGCGACGCGTCGATAGGATGAGCGGCATGGTGGGTGCTTCCGCGAACGACCGTCTGGTCTGGATCGACTGCGAAATGACCGGACTGGATCTGGCGGTCGACGAGCTCGTGGAGATCGCCGTCGTGGTCACCGACTTCGACCTGCAGGTGCTCGACCCCGGTTTCCAGATCGTCATCAAGCCCGACGACTCGGCGCTCGCGAACATGAGCGAGTTCGTCACCGAGATGCACCGCAGCTCGGGCCTGCTCGAGGAGATCCCTCACGGGGTGAGCGTCGCCGACGCGGAGTTCCAGGCGCTCGAGTACATCCAGCGCTTCGCCCCCGCCGAGGGCAAGGCGCCGCTGGCGGGCAACACGATCGGCACCGACCGCACGTTCCTCGCGAAGTACATGCCCCGTGTCGACCGGTGGCTCCACTATCGCAACGTCGACGTGTCGAGCATCAAGGAGCTCTCCCGGCGCTGGTACCCGCGCGCCTACATCCACGCCCCGGCGAAGAACGGCGGTCACCGCGCCCTCGCCGACATCCACGAATCCATCCGCGAGCTCGCGTACTACCGCACCGCGGTGTTCGTGCCCGAGCCCGGGCCGACGAGCGACGGTGCGCGGGCGGCGGCGAGCAGCGCCGTGTCGTCGTACCCCTTCGCGGTGTGAGAGAATCTTCTGGTTGTCCTGCTCCGCCGGACACATGGTGGGTATAGCTCAGTTGGTAGAGCACCTGGTTGTGGTCCAGGGGGTCGCGGGTTCAAGTCCCGTTACTCACCCCAATTCGTTGTGCGCTCCGTCATGACCGATCCCTCGTTCCCCGACATCGACGCCGCCGGGTTCGAACGGCTCGTCGTCGACGAGCTGGATCGCCTCCCCGACGACATGGTCGAAGGCCTCGACAATGTCGTGTTCGTCGTCGAGGACCGGCCGGAGGACGGCAGCCTCGACCTGCTCGGCCTCTACGACGGCTGGGCGCTCACCGAGCGCGAGCGCTACGGCAGCGCCGCCGAGCTGCCCGACCGCATCATCCTGTACCGCGAGCCGCACCTGGCGGCGTGCGACGACCTGGCGCAGCTGCGCGAGGAGATCCACACCACGCTCGTGCACGAAATCGCCCATTTCTACGGCATCGACGACGAGCGTCTGCACGAGCTGGGGTGGGCGTGAACGACACCCTGACGCGGGAGGAGCAGGATCTCGCCTCGGATGCGGCGGTCGCGGGGCCGTGGCAGACCGTGGTGTGGGACGACCCCGTCAACCTCATGAGCTACGTCGTGCACGTGTTCCGGACGTACTTCGGCTTTCCGGAGCCGCACGCACGGCGGCTGATGCTCGCCGTGCACCATGAGGGGCACGCCGTCGTCGCCGAGGGGGCGCGCGAGCAGATGGAGCTCCACGCCCACGCCCTGCAGGACTACGGGCTGTGGGCGACCGTCCGGAAGGCACCCGAATGAGCGACGACGCCCCCGTCCTGGTGATGGAGATCACCGTCATCGAGGCCGCTCATCTCCGCGGTCTCGCGGCGCAGTTCGTGGAGCTCCTCGAGGGCTCGGATGCAGCCTCCGCCAGCGACCCGGCCGTGCGGCGCCTCGTGCCCGACGCGTATCCGGGCGACGACGCCGCATCCGCGGAGTTCCGCCGGCTCACCGGCGACAATCTGCTGCGCCGCCGCGCCGCGGAGGCGCGCGCGATGATGGCGACGCTCGACCGGACGGGCGCGCTGCCCCAGGCGCCCGACATCGACGACGCCGTCGGCCTCGCGGTGCGGACGGTGTCGCTGACCGCGGATGAGGCGGCCTCGTGGGTGCGCACGCTCGCGGCCGTCCGTCTCGTCATGGCCTCGCGCCTCGGGATCGACCGCGAGGACGACCACTCCCCCGACGACCCGCGGTTCCTGCTGTACGACTGGATCGGCGGCCGCCTCGACGGCATGGTGGCCGCGCTCGACCGCGGCTGACGCCGTCGCGTCGAGGCCGTACGCCGCGCCGGGCTAGGCTCGGAGACCATGGCGATCGGTGCGACGATGATGACCTTCGACGTGCAGATCGCGGACGTCGATCGCGGCGTGTACGAGGACATGACGGTGCGGCTCGCGCGTCACCCCTCCGAGACCGACGCGTTCCTCGTGACCCGTTTGCTCGCGTACTGCCTCGAGTACGACGAGGGCATCGTGTTCAGCGAGGGGATTTCGGCGACCGACGAGCCGGCTGTGCTCGTCCGGGATGCCACCGGACGCGTCACGGCGTGGATCGAGGTGGGCGCGCCCGACGCCGAGCGCCTCCACTACGGCAGCCGCCTGGCCGACCGCACCCGCGGGTGGACCCACCGCGACCCCGACAAGCTCGTCGCGGGGTGGGCGGGGCGCCGCATCCACGACGCCGAGCACATCGCCGTGCACTCCTTCGACGCGGGATTCGTGGATGCGGCGGCCGCGGCGGTGGAGCGCCGCAACCGCCTGACCGTGTCGCGCATCGAGGACCGGCTCTACGTCGATGTCAACGGCACGGCGCTCGAGACCGACGTGCACACCCGCACGCTCGACGCGCGCTGAGGCATCCGCGCGACGTCAGGGGACGGCGAGCACGAGCGACGCGCGGGATGCGGGGTCGTCATCCCGGACGTGGGCGTCCTCCTGCCGGGCCCATTCGTCCCAGTGCGGGCGGTACGTCTCGCCGTCGCGGGCGAGCGCTCGTCGCTTGCGCGTCGCCGCCGGCGCCTCGAGCCACACGCGCACGTCGCCGAGCGGCGCGGTGCGGGCGGTGAGGAGTCCCGCGCCCTCGACGATGAGCGGAAGTGAGGGGTCGACGGCGTGCGCCTCGGCGCGCTCCCCCGCCTGCCAGTCCCACCGCTGCCACACGCCGATGAGGCCGCGCGCGTGCGGCACCAGCACGGTCTGCCGCGCGTACTCGACACCCTCGACGAGCCCGCCCCAGCCGGGGTACAGCGCATCCAGGGCGACGAGCTGCACGCGCCCGCGCTGCGGCCACCGCGCGACGACGCGCTGCGCGAGCGAGGTCTTCCCGGCGCCGCTGCGGCCGTCGACGAGCACGACCGGGTTGCTCGCCGCGACACCGCGCACGGCCTCGATCACCGCCGCGACGGCGGCGTCCAGCGCGCGGGCGAAGGGGTCGGCGCTACTTCCTGAGGGCGCGGATGACACGGCTGAGCGCGCGGCCGGCGACCCACACGAAGGGGATCGCGATCGCGAGGAACGACACGACGTTCGGCTCGAAGCGCAGGTCGTCGCCGCGCCGGATGTAGGCGCCGAGCGGCACCGTGTACCCGCCGCCGCCCCCGCCGCCGTTGCCGGACTCGTCCGAGCCGCCCCCGTAGCCGCTCCACGTGAGGGCGACGGGCACGAACCGCACGCCGTCGACGTCCTGCTGCTCTCCGTAGGCGCTCGAGACGCCGAACTGCGCGGCCTGCTTGCCGAGATCCAAGGCGATGTTGGGCATACGCTCACCGTACCGCCACACCGCCCGCTCGCCAGGGTGTCGACAGGGCGGGATCGATGGGCTAGCCGTCGTGGGAGGGCAGCGGATGCGACGGCAGCACGCCGTCGTCCCGTCGCGGCCCCAGGAGCGCCGCGCGGGTGACGGCGCCGCGGCCGAAGCGCTCGGCGGCGCCGTCGAGCGCGTCCTCGGCGGCGCGCCACTCCTCGTCGTCGTCCCACAGGCCGAGCGCCCCCGTGGCCGCGCGCAGCCGTTCGCCGCGGACGCCCACGAGCCGCACGGGGAGCGACCGCTCGATCGTGTCGAACATCTCGATCGCGGCCTCGCCGATCCGCTGCCCGACGGCGGTCGGCTCGGGGAGGGTGCGGGAGCGGCTGAGGGTCGTGAAGTCCGACAGCCGCACCTTGATGGCGATCGTCGCCGCCTCCACGCCGTGCCGGCGCATGCGCGAGGCGACGCGGTCGGCGAGGCGGCGCAGCTCGACGTGCAGCACGCGCACGTCGCCGATGTCGTGGCTGAAGGTCTCCTCGTGCCCGATGCTCTTCTCGACGCGCTCGGTGTGGACGACCCGCGGGTCGATGCCGCGGGACAGCTGCCAGATGCGCTCGCCCATCGCGGCACCGAGCGCGCGGTCCAGGAGCGTGCGCGGCGTGGCGAGGATGTCGGCGACCGTGCGGATGCCGCGGGACTCGAGAGCCTCGGCCGCCTTCGGCCCGACGCCCCACAGCGCGCGCACCGAGCGCGCGGCGAGGAACTCCTGCGTGCGCGTCTCCGGCACGATGAGCAGCCCGTCGGGCTTGCTGATCGTGGAGGCCATCTTCGCGACGTGCTTGGTCGCCGCGACCCCGATGCTGCACGTGAGCCCCGTCTCCTCGAGCACGCGCCGGCGCAGCATCCGCGCGATCGTGCCGGGACTCCCCCACAGTCGCCGGGCGCCGCGCACGTCGAGGAAGGCCTCGTCGATCGAGAGGGGCTCGACGAGCGGCGTGACGTCGCCGAAGATCGCCATGACGCGCTGCGACAGCTCGACGTACCGGTCGAGGTGCGGCCGCACGACCGTCGCGGTCGGGCACAGCCGCAGCGCATGGGCGACGGGCATCGCCGAGCGCACGCCGAACCGGCGGGCCTCGTACGACGCGCTGGAGACGACGCCGCGCCCCTCGGCCGCGCCGACGATGATCGGCTTGCCCTTCAGCGACGGGTCGTCGAGCACCTCGACCGACGCGTAGAACGCATCCATGTCGACGTGGAGGATCCCCGTGCCGGTGTCGTCGGCGTCGGGCGGCGAGATCAGTCTCCCCGTGCCGTCGCCGCGTCCCATGGGTCCATTCTCGCGCGGACCGCCGACATCGACGGCCCGCGCGGGCAGCTACTGCGCGGCGCGCTCGAGGACGAGCTCGCGCACGCGTGCGGCGTCGGCCTGGCCCTTCATGGCCTTCATGACCGCACCGATCACGGCGCCCGCCGCCTGCACCTTGCCGTCGCGGATCTTGGCGAGGACGTCGGGCTGCGCGGCCAGAGCCTCGTCGATCGCGGCACGGAGCGCCCCGTCGTCGGAGACGACCGCGAGGCCCCGGGCGTCGACGACCTCCTGCGGCGTGCCCTCGCCCGCGATCACGCCCTCGAGCACCTGGCGCCCGAGCTTGTCGGTGAGCGTGCCGGCGTCGACGAGCGCCTGCAGCGCCGCGACGCTCTCGGGCGTCACGAGCTCGGCCGGCTCGCGGTCCTGCGCGTTCGCGATGCGGGTGATCTCGCCCGTCCACCACTTGCGCGCCGCGGCGGGCGCGGCCCCCGCGGCGACGGTGGCCTCGACCTCGGCGAGCAGGCCGCCGTTGACGACGTCCTGGAATTCGAGATCGGTGAAGCCCCAGTCCGTCTTCAGGCGCCGCCGACGCGCCGCCGGCGGCTCGGGCAGGGCGGCGCGCAGCTGCTCGATGAGCGCGCTGGACGGCTCCACGGGCAGCAGGTCGGGCTCGGGGAAGTAGCGGTAGTCGTCGGCGTCGGACTTCGGGCGACCGGGCGAGGTCGTCCCGGTGTCCTCGTGCCAGTGCCGCGTCTCCTGCGTGATCGCGCCGCCGGCCGCGAGGATCGCCGCCTGCCGCTGGATCTCGTACCGCACGGCCCGCTCGACCGAGCGCATCGAGTTGACGTTCTTGGTCTCCGTGCGCGTGCCGAGCTTCCCTTGCCCGCGCGGGCGCAGCGAGACGTTGGCGTCGCAGCGGAGGTTGCCGCGCTCGAGGCGCGCCTCGGAGATCCCGAGCGCCCGCACGATGTCGCGGATGGTCGCGACGTAGGCCCTGGCGAGCTCGGGGGCGGAGGCCTCCGCCCCGAAGATCGGCTTGGTCACGATCTCCACGAGCGGCACGCCCGCGCGGTTGTAGTCCACGAGGGAATACTCGGCGCCCTGGATGCGCCCGGTCGCCCCACCCATGTGGGTGAGCTTGCCGGCGTCCTCCTCCATGTGCGCGCGCTCGATCGGCACCGTCACCACGGTGCCGTCGGACAGCTCGACCTCGACCTGCCCGTCGAAGGCGATCGGCTCGTCGTACTGCGAGATCTGGTAGTTCTTGCCGAGGTCGGGGTAGAAGTAGTTCTTCCGCGCGAACCGGCTGGACGGCGCGATCGAGCAGCCGAGGGCGAGGCCGAGGCTGATCGAGGAGCGCACCGCCTCTTCGTTCACGACCGGCAGTGCGCCCGGGAGCCCCATGTCCACCGGAGCGACGAGCGTGTTCGGCTCCGCGCCGTGGTTCTCGCCGTGGGCGGGGTTCGGCGCGCCGGAGAACATCTTCGTGCGCGTGTTCAGCTCGACGTGCACCTCGAACCCGAGCACGGGCTCGAACAGTTCGAGCGCCTTGTCGAAGTCCATCAGCTCGGCCTTGGCCATCACACCGCTCCTTCCGTCGCGCGGGGGGCTTCTCGCAGCGCCGGCAGCCGGTCGAGGAGCGGCCCGCCCCACGTGTCGACGAGGACGCTCTCCAGGGCCGCCCCGACGCGGTACAGCCGCGCGTCCTCGCGGAGCGGGGCGAGGAACTGGATGCCGACGGGCAGGCCGTCCTCCTCCGCGAGCCCCGACGGGATCGAGATGCCGGGGACGCCGGCGAGGTTCGCCGGGATCGTCGTGACATCATTCAGGTACATCTGCAGCGGGTCGTCGAGCTTCTCGCCCAGGCGGAAGGCCGTCGTGGGCGCCGAGGGCGTCGCGATGACGTCGACGTCGGCGAAGGCGTTCGCGAAGTCCTGCTGGATGAGCGTGCGCACCTTCTGGGCGCTGCCGTAGTACGCGTCGTAGTAGCCGGCCGAGAGGGCGTACGTACCCAGGATGATGCGGCGCTTCACCTCGTCGCCGAAGCCGGCTTCGCGCGTGGCGGCCATGACCTCTTCGACGGTGGCCGCGGCGTGCGGGGTCACGCGCATGCCGAAGCGGACCGAGTCGAACTTGGCGAGGTTGCTCGAGGCCTCGGCGGGGAGGATCAGGTAGTACGCCGCGACGCCGTACTCGAAGTGGGGCGCGCTGATCTCGACGATCTCGGCGCCATGCGCCTCCATCGCCGCCAGGGCACTGCGGAACGACGCCGACACGCCCTTTTGGAAGCCGCTCTCGTCGAGCTCGCGGATGACGCCCACCTTGAGGCCGCGGAGCACGTCGCCGCGCGCGCCCTCGCGCGCCGCCTCGGCGAACGACGGCCACGCGTCCGTGAGCGAGGTCGCATCGTGCGGGTCGTGCCCGGCGATCACGTCGTGCAGGAGGCCCGCGTCGAGGACGGTGCGCGTGACCGGCCCGACCTGGTCGAGGCTCGAGGCGAGCGCGATCGCGCCGTAGCGGCTCACGCCGCCGTACGTCGGCTTGATCCCCACGGTCCCCGTCACGTGCGCGGGCTGGCGGATCGATCCGCCCGTGTCGGAGCCGAGCGCGAGCGGCGCCTCGAAGGCGGCCACCGCCGCGGCGGAGCCGCCGCCGGAACCGCCGGGGATGCGCTCGCGGTCCCACGGGTTGCGGGTCGGGCCGTACGCGGAGTGCTCTGTCGACGAGCCCATCGCGAACTCGTCCATGTTCGTCTTGCCGAGCGGCACCAGTCCGGCCGCGCGCGAGCGGGCGACGACGGTCGCGTCGTAGGGCGACATGTAACCCTCGAGGATCCTCGATCCGCTCGTGGAGGGCATGTCGATCGTGACGAGCACGTCCTTGATCGCGAGCGGCACACCCGCGACCGGGCCCAGCTGCTCCCCCGCCGCGCGACGGCGGTCGACGTCGGCGGCGACCTCCAGCGCGCCGGCGTTGACGTGGAGGAACGCGTGCAGGTCGCCGTCGACGGCCGCGATGCGGTCGAGGTGGGCGCGAGTGGCCTCGACGCTGGAGACCTCGCCGGCGGCGAGGGCTCCGGCGAGGTCGGCGGCGCTCAGGCGCGTGAGGTCGCTCACTGCTCCTCCCCCAGGATCGCGGTGACGCGGAAGCGGTCGTCCGTCGCATCCGGCGCGTTCTGCAGCGCCTGCGCGCGCGTGAGGACGTCGCCCGGCTCGTCGGCGCGGAAGACGTTGGCGAGCGGGACCGGGTGGCTGGTGGCCGGGACGTCGGGGGTCGCGACCTCGGAGACCTTGGCGATGTTGTCGACGATGACGTCGAGCTGGCCGGTGAGGCGCGTCACCTCCTCGTCGCTCAGCTGGATCCGGGCGAGCACGCCGAGATGGCGCACGAGATCGGGGGTGATTTCAGACACCCTTCGATCCTAGTTCGGCCGGCCGCCGACCCCCGGCCGTAGGCTGGCGCGGTGACGACCTTCGAGCCGCCTCGACCGTGGACCGCCAGCTACGCCGACGGCGTCCCCGAAGACCTCGGCCCCATCGAGGGGTCGCTCGTCGACATCGTCGACGCCTCCGCGCGCGACTACCCGGATGCGCCGGCGCTGCAGTTCTTCGGCCGCGAGACGACGTACCGCTCGCTCCACGAGCAGATCGAGCGCGCCGCGGCGGGGCTGCGCGCGCAGGGCGTGCGAGCCGGCGACCCCGTCGCCATCGTGCTCCCCAACTGCCCGCAGCACATCGTCGCGTTCTATGCGGTGCTGCGCCTGGGCGCCATCGTGGTCGAGCACAACCCGCTCTACACGGCGCGGGAGCTGCGCAAGCAGTTCGAGGATCACGGCGCACGCCACGCGATCGTGTGGAGCAAGGTCGTCCGCACGATCCAGGACTTCCCGGCCGACCTGCGGGTGGACACGCTCGTCTCGATCGACGTGACCCGCGCGATGCCGCTGCCCACGCGCGTCGCGCTGCGCCTCCCCGTCGCCAAGGCGCGGGAGTCGCGCGCCGCGCTGCACGCGCGCGTGACGGGCACCGTCACGTGGGAGCAGCTGCTGCGCTCCGAGCGCCTCCCGGCGTCGCATCCGCGCCCGCGCACCGACGATCTCGCCATCATCCAGTACACGAGCGGCACGACGGGCACCCCCAAGGGCGCCGCGCTCACGCACCGCAACCTCGCCGCCAATGCGGCCCAGGCCCGTGCGTGGGTCCCCGAGATCCGTCGCGGCAACGGATGCGTCGTGTACGCCGTGCTGCCGATGTTCCACGCCTACGGGCTCACCCTGTGCCTGACGTTCGCGATGTCGATGGGGGCACGGCTCGTGCTGTTCCCCCGGTTCGACCCCGACATGGTGCTCACGGTGACGAAGCGGCATCCGGCCACGTTCCTGCCGCTCGTGCCCCCGATCGCCGAGCGGCTGCTCGCGGCGTCGGAGGCGCGGGGCATCCCGCTCGCGGGCACGCGCATCGCGATCTCCGGTGCCATGGCGCTGCCGCACGACCTCGTCGTGCCGTTCGAAGCCGCCTCCGGCGGATATCTCGTCGAGGGGTACGGCCTGAGCGAGTGCTCCCCCGTGCTCATGGCGAACCCGGTCGCCGACAATCGGGTGCCCGGCACGGTGGGCCTTCCCCTCCCCGGCACCGAGTGCCGCGTCGTCGATCCCGACGACCCGCGGCGCGACGTCGCGCCGGGGTCGGCGGGCGAGCTGCTCGTCCGCGGACCGCAGGTGTTCTCCGGCTACTACGGCAAGCCCGAGGAGACCGAGGAGGTCTTCGTCGACGGCTGGTTCCGCACCGGTGACATCGTAACGATCGACGAGGCCGGGTTCGTCCGCATCGTCGACCGGATCAAGGAGCTCATCATCACGGGCGGGTTCAACGTCGCCCCCACCGAGGTCGAGAACGTGCTGCGCCAGCACCCGCGCGTCGCCGACGTCGCGGTCGTCGGGCTCCCGAGCGCCCACTCGGGAGAGGAGGTCGTGGCCGCGGTGGTGCCCGAGGGCGACGGCGGGCTCGACGTCGACGACGTGCGCGCGTTCGCCCGCGGCATCCTGACGCCGTACAAGGTGCCGCGGCGCATCGTCGTGGTGGACGAGCTGCCGCGCTCGCTCATCGGCAAGGTGCTGCGCCGTCAGGTGCGGGAGCAGCTCCTCGCCGACTGACCCCGCCAGACGCGCGCTGTCAGCCGGCGTCGGGGTCCAGGGCGTCGAGCGCCGCGGGGCCCTCGGTCACGAGGATGTGGAACTGCGCGGCGTCGATGATCCGAATGCCGAGCTCCTCCGCCTTCGCGAGCTTGGAGCCGGCGCCCGGCCCCGCCGCGACGAAGTCGGTCTTCTTCGACACGCTCGAGGCGGCCTTGCCGCCGGCCTTGAGGATCGCCTCCTGGGCTCCCTCGCGCGAATAGCCCTCGAGCGAGCCGGTCGCCACGACCGTGAGGCCCGACAGCACGCCGCCGGCCTCGGCCGCGGCCCCGGGACCGGGGTGCCCCGGGATCGCGAACCGCACGCCGGCGGCCTGCCAGCGCTCGACGATCTCGCGGTGCCAGTCGACGGCGAACCAGTCGATGACGGCGTCGGCGATGATCCCGCCGACGCCCTCGACGGCGGCCAGCTCGTCGCGCGAGGCCGAACGGATCGCGTCGAGCGAGCCGAACCACCGCGCGAGCGCCCGCGCGGCCACGGGGCCGACATGGCGGATGTTGAGCGCGACGAGCAGGCGCCACAGGTCCTTGGTCTTCGCCTTGTCGAGCTCCGCGATCAGGCGGACCGCCTGCTCGGACGGCAGCACCTCGCGGTGGTCCTTGCGGATGCCGCGCCGGCGGCGCTCCGCCGCGCCCAGCGCCTCCGTCCCCGGCGGGTACGTCGCCGGTCCGAGCTTCTGGAACGGCGCGCGGCGGACGAGCTCCCCCGTGTTCTCGTCGATCTTCTTCTCACCGGTCTCGGAGTCGCGGACGACGACCTCGATCGGGACGAGCTGCTCGACCGTGAGCTCGAACAGCCCGGCCTCGGTGTCGAGCGGCGGTCGCTCGGGCACCTCCGGCTGCGTCAGCGCGGCGGCGGTCACCTCGCCGAGCGCCTCGATGTCGAGCGCTCCGCGCGATCCGATGTGCTCGACGCGGCCGCGCACCTGCGCGGGGCACGAGCGCGCGTTGGGGCAGCGCAGATCGATGTCGCCCTCCTTCGCGGGGGCCAGGGGCGTCCCGCATTCGGGGCACCGCTCGGGCATGACGAAGGCGCGCTCGGTGCCGTCGCGCAGCTCGGCGACGGGCCCGAGCACCTCGGGGATGACGTCGCCGGCCTTGCGCAGCACGACCGTGTCGCCGATGAGCACGCCCTTGGCCTTGACGACGTCCTGGTTGTGCAGCGTCGCCTGGCGGACGACCGAGCCGGCGACGCGCACGGGGGCCATGACCGCGAAGGGCGTGGCCCGTCCGGTGCGCCCGACCGACACGACGATGTCGAGCAGCTTCGTGTTGACCTGCTCGGGCGGGTACTTGTATGCGATGGCCCAGCGCGGCGCGCGGCTGGTCGCGCCCAGCTCGTCGTGCAGCGCGAGCTCGTCGACCTTCACGACGATGCCGTCCAGCTCGTGCTCGACGTCGTGGCGGTGCTCGCCGTAGTGCGCCACGTAGCCGAGCACGCCGTCGATGTCGTCGAACGTGCGGGAGTACGGGCTGGTCGGCAGACCCCACTCGGCGAGCAGGCCGTACACCTCGCTCTGCGACGCGACCGGCGGCGCCGGCCACGCCCCGATGCCGTGGACGAGCAGGCGCAGCGAGTCCAGCCGTGCCTGACCGGCCTCGAGCTCGAGCCCGTCCTTCTTGTCCAGCTGCTGGCGCAGTCCCCCGCTCGCGGCGTTGCGAGGGTTCGCGAACGCCGGGAAGCGCCGCTCCGCGCTCAGCGTCGCCTTCGCCTCGTCGAAGCCGCGCCCACGGGCTCGGGCCTCCTCGATGACGCGCTCGCGCATGCGGGCCTGGAGGGCGTTCAGCTCGTCGAACGCGGCGACGGGGATGTAGACCTCGCCGCGCACCTCGACGATCGGCGGATGCCCCGTGCCGGCCAGGCGCGTCGGGATGCCGTGGACGCGCACCGCGTTGACCGTGACGTCCTCGCCGATGCGTCCGTCGCCACGCGTCGCCGCGGAGGTGAGCACGCCGCCCTCGTACCGCAGGCTGATCGCGAGACCGTCGATCTTGAGCTCGGTGAGCCAGCGGACGCGACGCCCCGCCGCGGACTGCGCCTTCTCGCACCATTCGCGCAGCTCGTCGGGGCTGAAGACGTTGTCCAGGCTCAGCATGCGCTCGGCGTGCTCGACCGGCGCGAACATCGTCGTCGAGGCCGCCCCGACGCTCAGCGTCGGCGAGTCCTGGCTCTGCAGCTCGGGGAAGAGCCGTTCGAGCTCTTCGAGGCGTCGCATCCAGCCGTCGTAGGTGGCGTCGTCGACGAGCTCGGCGTTGCGGCCGTAGTACGCGTCGCGAGCGGCGAGGATCCGCTCGGTGAGGTCCGCCGCCTCGGCGCGGGCCTCGTCGAGGCCGAGACCTGCCGGGCCGAGGTCGTCGTCGATCGCTTCCGCATCCGTCACGCACGTCAGTCTAGGGACGCCCTCCGACCTCGCCCGGGCCTTGACCGCGGCGCGCGCGACCGCGCTCAGCCGACGGGGACGGCCGAGACGGTGCGGTCGATCGTGAACTGCCCGATGACGCGCGTGTCGTCGTAGAGCACCGCGGTCTGCCCCGGCGCGACGCCGTCGAACGGCGCGTCGGGCCGCACGTGCAGGGCGCCGCCCTCGAGGCGGGCGGACGCCGGGACGGGGTCGGCGTGCGCGCGGATCTGCACGTGGCACGCGAACGTCCCGTGCGCCGGCGCTCGACCGGCCCACGTGAACCGCTCCCCCGCGATCTCGGCCGTCGCGAGGGCCTCCTTCGGGCCGACCACGACGGTGTTGGACACCGGGCGCACCTCGAGCACGAAGCGCGGCTTGCCGTCGGGCGCCGGCACGCCGAGCGACAGGCCCCGGCGCTGCCCGACCGTGAACGCGTGGGCACCCTCGTGCGTGCCGACGACGGCGCCGTGGCGGTCGAGGATCGGCCCCCGCTCGGCGCCGACGCGCTCGGCGAGCCAGCCGCGCGTGTCGCCGTCGGGGATGAAGCAGATGTCGTGGCTGTCGGGCTTGTGCGCGACGGTGAGGCCGCGGGCCTCCGCCTCGGCGCGCACGAGCGCCTTGGAGGGCGTGGCGCCCAGCGGGAAGTACGTGTGGCCGAGCTGCTCGGCCGTCAGCACGCCCAGGACGTAGGACTGGTCCTTGGCCGCATCCGACGCCCGGTGCAGCTCGCGCCCCTCGGGGCCGTCGACGAGGGTCGCGTAGTGGCCCGTGCACACGGCGTCGAAGCCGAGCTCGAGCGCGCGCTCGAGGAGCGCGGCGAACTTGATCCGCTCGTTGCAGCGCATGCACGGGTTGGGGGTGCGACCGGCGCGGTACTCGGCGACGAAGTCGTCGATCACGTCGTCGCGGAAGCGCTCGGAGAAGTCCCACACGTAGAACGGGATGCCGAGGCGATCGGCGGCGCGACGGGCGTCCATCGCGTCCTCGATCGTGCAGCAGCCGCGGCTGCCCGCGCGCAGCGTCCCGCCCGCGCGGGAGAGCGCCAGATGCACGCCGACGACGTCGTGGCCCGCGTCGACGGCGCGCGCGGCGGCGACGGCGGAGTCCACTCCGCCGCTCATGGCCGCCAGGATGCGCATCCGCCCAGTCTACGAGCGACCGCGCGCGGCCCGCTCAGCGGGCGGCGCGGGCGGATGCGGCGGCGGCGCGCGCATACGCGTCGGGCAGGGCGCGCAGCACGGCGTCGACGTCGGCGTCGGTCGACGTGCGACCGAGCGTGAGCCGCAGCACCGAGCGCGCCTCGCGCTCGGTGCGGCCGAGGGCGAGCACCACGTGCGAGGGCTCGGCGACACCGGCCTGGCACGCCGATCCGGTCGATACGGCCACGCCGTGCTGGTCGAGGAGGAACAGCAGCGTCTCGCCCGCCGCATCCGGGAACAGCACGTGGACGTTGCCGGGGATCCGCGCGAGCGGGTCGCCGAGCAGCTCCGCTGCGGGGACGGCCTCGCGGATGCCGCGCCACAGCCTGTCCGCGAGGGCGGTCAGCCGGTCGGACTCGGCCTCGCGCTCGGCCTCCGCGAGACGCGCGGCGACGGCGAACGCCTGCGCACCCGCGACGTCCTGCGTGCCCGCGCGCAGCCCGCGCTGCTGACCGCCGCCGTGCAGGAGCGGCGCGAGGCGCGCCGAGCGCGCCACGACGAGCGCGCCGACCCCGACGGGCGCGCCGACCTTGTGCGCCGACACGCTCAGCGCGACGAGCCCGGCCCCCGCCGGCGCATCCCCGCGCCACGGGCGGAAGGTCACCGGCACGTGCCCCAGGGCCGAGACGGCGTCCAGATGCAGCGGCACGCGCGCGGTCGCGGCGAGCGCCGCGAGACGGCCGGCGTCCTGCACGGTGCCGACCTCGTTGTTCGCCACGAGCGCCGTCGCCAGGGCAGCCCCGTCGAGCGCGTCGCCGAAGGCCTCGGCGTCGATGCGGCCGACGGCGTCCAGCGACACCGCGCGCACGCGCGCCCTCTCCGACGCCGCGAGCCCCGCGACGGCGTCCAGGGTCGCGTGGTGCTCGCCGTCGGGCAGCACGATCGCGTCGGCGCAGGCGGCGCGCGCCGCCCACAGCCCCTTCACGGCCGTGTTCACCGCCTCGGTGCCGCCGGAGGTGAAGACGACCTCGACGGGGTCGCACCGCAGCGTCTCGGCGAGGCTCTCGCGCGCCTCCTCCAGCAGCCGCCGCGCGGCCTGTCCGGCGCCGTGGATCGAGGACGCGTTGCCGGCCACGACGGTCGCGGCGAGCCACGCGTCACGGGCCTCGTCGCGCAGCGGCGACGTGGCGGCGTGGTCGAGGTAGACCGTCATGCGCCCTCCCGTCACACGCCCGACACGACCCGTAACTATCGTAGTTCGCATGCCCGGAACGGAGTCCTCGACCGCGCTCACCGCGACGGCCGGCCTGCTCGACCCCCGCCTCGACGATCTCGGCGTGCGCCTCGGGCCGGACGGCGGCACGCTGCGGGTCTGGTCGGGCGCCGCCGAAGCGCTCGAGCTCGTCGTCTTCGACGACGCCGACCTCGACTGGGCGGTCGAGCGCCTGCCGATGGTCCCCCGCGACGGCGGCGTGTGGGAGGTGACGACACCGCTGCTGCGCCCCGGCGCGCGCTACGCCGTGCGGGCCGACGGTCCGCACGGGCCGGGCAACACCTTCAACCGCGAGTCGCTGCTGCTGGATCCCTACGCGCGCGGACTCGTGGCCGCCGACCACGGCGGGTACCGCTCCGCCGTCGTGGACGGATCCTTCGACTGGGGCGGCGTGAGCAAGCCGCGCATCCCGCTCGATCGCACCGTGATCTACGAGGGGCACCTGAAGGGCCTGTCCAAGCGCCATCCGGCGGTGCCGCCGGCGCTGCACGGCACGTACGCCGGACTCGCGCACCCCGCGATGATCGAGCACTTCCTCGCACTGGGGATCACCTCGATCGAGCTCCTGCCCGTCCACGCGTTCGCGACCGAGCCGCGCCTGCTGCAGCTCGGTCTCGCGAACTACTGGGGATACAACTCGCTGGGCTTCTTCGCGCCGCACGCGCCCTACGCGACGGCCGACGCGCGCCGCGAGGGCCCCGAGGCGGTGCTGCGGGAGTTCAAGGGCATGGTGCGGCTGCTGCACGAGGCGGGTCTCGAGGTGATCCTCGACGTCGTCTACAACCACACCGCCGAGGAGGGCATCGGCGGCCCGCGCTCGTCGCTGCGGGGCCTGGACAACCGCGCCTACTACCGGCAGACCGACGAGGGCGCGTACATCGACGTCACCGGGTGCGGCAACGCCGTGAACACCGCGACGGACGCGGCGGCGCGCCTCGTGCTCGACTCGCTGCGGTACTGGGCGAACGACGTGCAGATCGACGGGTTCCGGTTCGACCTGGCCGCGACGCTGGGCCGCGACGCGTCGCACACGTTCGACCCGGAGCATCCGCTGCTGCGCGCGATCGTCGAGGACCCGGCGCTGGAGGGCGTGAAGAAGATCGCCGAGCCGTGGGACGTCGGGCTGGGCGGCTGGCAGACCGGCAACTTCGGCGAGGGCTGGGTGGAGTGGAACGACCGCTACCGCGACCGCGTCCGCAACTTCTGGCTGAGCGACATCGACTACGCGCGGCGCGCCGATGCTCCCCCGGTCGGGATCGGCGGCTTCGCGACGCGCCTCGCCGGCTCGTCCAACACGTTCAGCACCGAGCGGGGGCCCCTCGCCGGCGTCAACTTCGTGACCGCCCACGACGGCTTCACGCTCAACGACCTGGTGTCGTACGACGTCAAGCACAACCTCGGCAACGGCGAGCACGGCCGCGACGGCGCCGACACGAATCGCTCGTTCAACCACGGCGCCGAGGGACCCACGCCCGACCAGCAGATCCTGGCCGTGCGCCGCAAGGCGATGCGCAACCTCCTCGGCACGCTGCTGCTGTCGGCGGGCATCCCGATGCTCACGGCCGGCGACGAGACCGGCCGCACGCAGCGCGGCAACAACAACGCGTACTGCCACGACTCGCCGCTGACGTGGCTGTCGTGGGACCACGCGCCCTGGCAGCGCGATCTCCTCGCACACGTGCAGCGGCTCACGCGGCTGCGCGCCGAGAACCCCGCACTGCGCCCCATCCGCTTCGCGCGCCTGGGCGAGCACACGCCGTCCGCGTCGGTCATGGAGTGGTACGACGAGAACGGCGAGACGATGTCGGGCGAGCGCTGGACCGATCCCGCCCACCGCACGCTCCAGTACGTCGCCACCTCCACGCCCGAGCGCGAGGAGCGCAACCGCATCCTGCTCATGATCCACGGCGTCGAGTCGCCCACCGAGGTGACCCTGCCGACACTCGAGGAGGCCACCGGATTCGTGTCGCTGTGGTCGAGCGCCGACGAAGCGCCCGCGGACGAGGAGACCCCTCACGGCCCGGGCGAGGTCATCCCCCTCCCCGGCACCTCGATGCGGCTCTTCCGCGTCGTCTGACCCCTCGCGGCCCGGTTGTCAACGGCCGCGTCCGCGCCTGCGCGGGCGAGAGGCCGCGGGGTAGGTTCGGAGCGTGGCCTCTCCGACGCGACCCTCAGCCCCCCGTCCGTGGCGCAGCGGCAGTGCGATCCCGGTGCGCGCGGCGGTGCCGACGCCGCACGACGGCACCGTCACGCCGCGCATCCCCGTCGCTCTGCCGCACCCGTCCGTGCCCGACGGACGCTTCCGCCCGAGCGCCTACGTCGAGGAGGCGGTGCCGTTCACGGTCACCGCGTTCCGCGAGGGCCACGACATCATCGGCGTGCACGTGCGCCTCTTCTCGCCCGGCGGCGACGAGTCGCTGCACCGTCTGACGGCGCTCGGCGACGGCTTCGACCGCTGGAGCACGCTCGTCGTGCCGCTCGAGCAGGGCGTGTGGCGGTTCCGATTCGAGGCCTTCGCCGACGATTTCGCGACGTGGCAGCATGCCGCGGAGATCAAGATCGCCGCGCGCATCGACACCGCCGTCATGCGCGAGAGCGGTGCGATCCTGTTCGACCGCGCGGCCGCGGAGAAGGACCGCCCGCGCCCCGAGCGCACCGCGCTGGCCGCGGCCGCTGCGCGGCTGCGCGACGTGGACGTGTCGGATGCGGACGCCCTGACGATCGTCGAGGACGAGGGCATCGCCCGCTTCTTCCACGACCGGCCTCTCCGCACCCTCGTGACCGTCGACGACGACCGCGAGCTGCTCGTCGAGCGCCGGCGCGCCGGCGTCGGCGCGTGGTACGAGTTCTTCCCGCGCTCGGAGGGCGCCAAGCGCTTCAAGGACGGGACCGTCAAGAGCGGCACGTTCCGCACCGCGGCCAAGCGGCTCCCCGGCGTCGCGGGCATGGGCTTCGACGTGGTCTACCTGCCGCCGATCCATCCCATCGGGCGGACCAACCGCAAGGGCCGCAACAACACCCTCACCGCCGAGCCCGGCGACCCCGGGTCGCCGTACGCGATCGGCTCGGCGGAGGGCGGGCACGACGCGATCCACCCCGACCTCGGCACGCTCGCGGACTTCCGCGCGTTCGTCCGCGCCGCCCGCGCGGCCGGCCTCGAGGTGGCGCTCGACGTCGCGATTAACGCGTCCCCCGACCACCCGTGGGTGACGGAGCATCCGGAGTGGTTCACGCAGCTGCCCGACGGGTCGATCGCCTTCGCGGAGAACCCGCCGAAGAAGTACCAGGACATCTACCCGCCCAACTTCGACAACGATCCCGCGGGCATCTACGCCGAGATCCTCCGCATCATCCGCCACTGGATCGCGCAGGGCGTGAAGATCTTCCGCGTCGACAACCCGCACACCAAGCCGCTGCGGTTCTGGGAGTGGCTCATCGCGACCGTCAACGCGGAAGACCCGGACGTCATCTTCCTCTCGGAGGCGTTCACCCGTCCCGCGGTCATGCGCGCGCTCGCGATGGCGGGCTTCCAGCAGAGCTACACCTACTTCACGTGGCGCAACACGAAGGAGGAGCTCGAGGAGTTCTTCACCTCGATCTCGCATGAGACGAGCGACTACATGCGCCCGAACTTCTTCGTGAACACGCACGACATCCTCACGGAGTACCTCCAGTTCGGCGGGCGGCCCGCCTATAAGGTGCGCGCGGCCCTCGCCGCGACGGCCTCGCCGACGTGGGGCGTGTACGCCGGGTACGAGCTGTACGAGAACGTCGCGCGGCCGGGCTCCGAGGAGAACATCGACAACGAGAAGTACGAGTACAAATTCCGCGACTGGGAGGGGGCCGAAGAGCGCGGCGAATCCCTCGCGCCGTATTTGCGGATGCTGAACCGCGTGCGCAGCGAGCACCCCGCGCTCGCCCAGCTGCGGAACCTGTCGGTGCACTGGAGCGACGACGACTCGATCCTCGTGTACTCCAAGCACCTCGACGCGGAGCTGACCGGCACCGGCCGCGCCGACACGATCATCGTCGTCGCCAACGTCGACCCGCACTCGGTGCGCGAGACGATGGTCCACCTCGACACGCGTGTGTGGGGCGTGGAGCCCGGCACCCCCTACGAGGTCGAAGACCTCGTCACCGGAGCGGTCTGGACGTGGGGCGAGCACAACTTCGTGCGCCTCGACGCGTTCGCCGAACCCGTGCACATCCTCGCCGTGAAGGAGCAGCAGCGATGACCGACAACGCCCGACCCGACACGGGTCTGCTCGAGGCCGTCGCCGGCGGCAGCCACCACGACCCGCACGCTGTGCTGGGTCTCCACCGCGATGCGGACGGCTGGATCATCCGCGCGCGCCGGCCCCTCGCCGCATCCGTGACCGCCGACCTCGCGGACGGCACGACGGTGCCGCTCGCGCACGTGCACGCGGGCATCTGGGAGGGGCGTGTGGCGGCACCGGGCCGCTACACGCTCACCGCGACGTACGAGGGCGGGCCCGACCACACCGCCGACGACCCCTACCGTCACACTCCGAGCATCGGCGAGCTCGACCTGCATCTCATCGCGGAAGGCCGGCACGAGGAGCTGTGGCGCGTGCTCGGGGCGCACGTGCGCACGCTCGACGGCTCGGCGGGGGTCGCGTTCACGGTGTGGGCGCCGGATGCCCGCGCCGTCCGCGTCGCCGGAGACTTCAACGGCTGGGACGGCCAGGCGCACGCGATGCGCTCGATGGGCGGCAGCGGGGTGTGGGAGCTGTTCGTCCCGGGTCTCGGCGACGGCGAGACGTACAAGTTCCAGATCCTCACGCGCAGCGGCGAGTGGATCCTCAAGGCCGACCCGATGGCGCGCTTCGCGGAGCAGCCGCCGGCCACGGCGTCGGTCGTCACGTCATCCGCGTACACGTGGGGCGACGACGCGTGGATGGCGCAGCGCGCGAAGACCCAGCCGGTGTCGGCGCCGATGTCGGTGTACGAGCTGCACTTCGGCTCGTGGCGGCCCGGCCTGTCGTACCGCGACGCCGCCGACCCGCTCATCGAGTACGTCACGGCGCAGGGATTCACGCACGTCGAGTTCCTCCCCCTCGCCGAGCACCCGTTCGGCGGATCGTGGGGCTACCAGGTCACCGGCTACTACGCGCCCACGAGCCGGTTCGGAGCGCCCGACGACCTGCGCTATCTGATCGACCGCCTGCACCAGGCCGGCATCGGCGTGATCATGGACTGGGTGCCCGGCCACTTCCCCAAAGACGCCTTCGCGCTGGCCCGCTTCGACGGCGAGGCGCTCTACGAGCACCCCGACCCGCGGCGCGGCGAGCACAAGGACTGGGGAACGCTCATCTTCGACTACGGGCGCAACGAGGTGCGCAACTTCCTCGTCGCGAACGCGCTGTACTGGCTCGAAGAGTTCCACGTCGACGGCCTCCGCGTCGACGCCGTGGCGTCGATGCTGTACCTGGACTACTCCCGCAACGAGGGCGAGTGGGTGCCGAACCAGTACGGCGGACGGGAGAACCTCGAGGCCATCCGGTTCCTGCAGGAGGTCAACGCGACCGCCTACAAGCGCTACCCGGGCATCGCGATGATCGCCGAGGAGTCGACGAGCTTCCCGGGCGTCACGGCGCCCACGAGCCAGGCCGGACTCGGATTCGGGTTCAAGTGGAACATGGGCTGGATGAACGACTCGCTCCAGTACATCTCCCGCGACCCGCTGTACCGGTCGCACCACGAGGGCGAGCTGTCGTTCTCGTTCGTCTACGCGTTCAGCGAGAACTACGTCCTCCCCATCAGCCACGACGAGGTCGTGCACGGGAAGGGGAGCCTGTTCAACCGCATGCCCGGCGACCACTGGCAGAAGCTCGCGAACATGCGGGCGTACCTGGCGTACATGTGGGGCCACCCCGGCAAGCAGCTGCTGTTCATGGGGCAGGAGTTCGGGCAGATGTCCGAGTGGTCCGAGGGCCGGGGCCTGGACTGGTGGATGCTCGATCAGCCCTCGCACGCGCAGCTGCAGTCCTTCGTCGCCGCGATGAACCGCGCGTACGTCGCGCAGGCGGCGCTGTGGTCGCGCGACTCCGACGGCCAGGCATTCAACCGTCTGGGCGCGCCGCAGTGGAACCCCAACGTGCAGGCGTTCGCGCGTCGCGACTGGCACGGGAACACCGTCGCGATCGTGTGCAACTTCTCCGGTGAACCCATCTCGCACTTCGAGCTGATCCTGCCGGAGGCGGGCGTGTGGGAGGAGATCCTCAACAGCGACGCCGTGGAGTACGGCGGATCGGGCGTCGGCAACCTCGGCGTCGTGCAGGCGGCCGCCGACGGACACGCGACGCTCGCCCTACCGCCGCTGGGGACGCTGTGGCTGCATCACCGCACCGACGCGCACGTCCCCCGCACCGCCGGCTGACCCCGCGGGCTGCGTGAATCGGCGGCCATCCCTTCGGGAATGGCCGCCGAATCACGCACGACGGGTCAGAACAGGAGCGAGGCCAGGCGCGAGCGGGCCCGGATGACGCGCGGGTCGGCGTCGCCCACGAGCCCGAAGAGCTCCAGGAGCCGCTCGCGCACCGGCGCGCGCTCGTCGGCCGGCAGCAGGGCGAAGAGGTCGAGCAGCCGGTCGAACGCGTCGTCGACGTGGCCGCCGGCGAGGTCGAGATCGGCCACGCGGAACTGCGCGTCGAGGTCACGCGGCGACGCGGCGGCGGCCTCGCGCGCCTCCTGCAGGTCGACGCCCTGGACGCGGTCGAGGAGACGCACCTGACCGAGACCGGCGCGCGCGTCGGCGTCGCGCGGGTTCTCCGCGATCGCCTTCTCGTACGCGGCGATCGCGCGGGGGTAGTCCCCCGCCTCGATCGCGGCGAACGCCTCGGCGTGCAGCGGCGGGAGCTCCGGTTCGCCCGGCTCGGCGGGCGACTCGCCGCCCTCGCCCACCGGGACGGTGCCGGTCACGCCGTTCTGCGCCGCGAGCTGCAGGAGCTGGGTGAACACCTCGCGCACCTGCTGCTCGGGCACGGCGCCGGTGAACAGCGGCACAGGCTGGCCGCCGACGAGCGCGACCACGAGCGGGATCGACTGCGCACGGAACGCCTGCGCGAGCTGCGGGTTCGCGTCGACGTCCACCTTCGCCAGGACCAGACGGCCGGCGAGCTCCATCACGACCTTCTCGAGGATCGGGCTCAGCTGCTTGCACGGCCCGCACCACTCCGCCCACAGGTCCACGACGACCGGCACGGTGCGCGAGAGCTCGAGCACCTGGCCGAACGAGGCGTCGGTCACATCGAACACGAGCGACGGCGCCGCCGCCGCATCCGGCGACGCGGGCGCCGCGCCCTCGGCGGGCGGCTGCGGCCGGTTGCGCAGGGACGAGAGATCGACCGCGCCGCGCAGGACGGCGCCGGGGTTGGGGGTGCTCACTGGATCTCCTTGGCTTGCAGGATGTTCGACCGGTAGCCCAGCAGTCGGATGGGCTCGTCCGAGGCCTCGAGCGGGACGTAGAAGAACAGCTGATCGGTGTAGGTCGTGGTGAAGCCCTTCGCGGACTGGTCGACGCCCACGAGCGTCTTGACGACCGCGTTGTTCTCGAGGCGGATGACCGCGTCGGGGTTGGTCGGAGACACGCGGTCGTTCTCGTGCACCTCGACGGCGACGATCGCTCCCCCGTCGTTGGTGGTGAGGGCGATGGGCGCCGCGGTGCCCGCGGTCGCCTGGAACTCGAGCTTGCCGGTGTCGGAGGCGGTCTGGTTGAACTGGTCGAGCCGCTGCTGCTGATTCTGCGTGATGCTCGGGAGCAGCAGGTCGCCGGACGTGTCGAAGTCGGCGGCGAACGTGCTGTTGTCGCCGTTGTTGATGAGGTCGGCGTACGCGGCGGCGACCTCCGCCGGGGCGAGCCGGAGGAACGCCGAGTCCGGCGGAGCGAGCACCGAGCCGACGTACGGCGCGGGCAGCTCGGGCAGCGACGTCGAGGCCTCGAGGCTGGCGATGTACTCCGCCTTGTACTCCGACCACGGATCGGTCTGCGTCATGAGCATGATCGTCGGGGCGACCGTGGCGTCCTGCGGATCCTCGACGACGGTCAGGACCGACCTCGGCCACGTGTCCGACTGTTGCGGGAGGATGATCTCGACCGGCTGGTCGGGGATCGCGGGCGGCGCGGCCACGTCGGGGAGCGCCCCGCGCAGGGTGTAGTTCGTCTGCCGCTCGGCCAGGGCGGGACCCGACAGGCGCGTGGCGGCGAGCGTGCTGTCGCGGGCGGCGTCGGCGTCGGCGACCGTCTGCGAGATGCGGGTGAGGATCCGCTCGGCCTGCGACTCGGTCACCGCCGGGGACTGCTGTCCCTCGGGGACGATGACGCTCGGCGTCGGCGAGGGCGTCTCGGCGGGGGCGAAGCGCGGCCAGGCATCGGCGGAGCATCCGGCCAGCAGGGCGGCCGACACCGCGAGGGCGGGCACGACGATGAACGGCCGCCGACGGCCGATCGAGCGCCGACGCGGCGACGGGCCGGCGGAGATGACGCCCTTGTCCGCCCCCTCGATCGACAGGTCGATGGGCTCGGTGACCGGGAGCGGGAGGCCCTTGCGGCGCGGGCCCCGCGAGCGGCGCACGTGACGGATGCCGAGGATGTAGAGGATCACGCCGACGACAAGGACGATCCCGCCGCCGACGATGAGCGGCCCCGCCCACGGCGTGCTGCGGTCGACGGGCCACGTCACGGACACCTCCGACGGCGCGGGCTCGGTGCCGTCGGAGGCCAGCAGCACGCTCATGTCCTCCGGCAGCTGCAGCGGGGTCGACAGGCGCCGCTCCTGCTGGAACTCGTCGAGCCACAGGTCGGATCCGACAGGGCTGCGCGTGGCGGCCGCGTCCGCTGCCGCCGGGTCGGCCGCCGCGGCGTCTCCCACGGTCGCATCCGCCGCCGCGGTCTCGCTCGGTGCCGGCGAGGGCGCCGGGCTCGCGCCGTCCTCCCCGGAGCCCGGCTCGACGACCTGCGTCTGCAGCGCGCCGTCACCGCCGACGGTGACGTGGTTGTAGGGCACGTCGGCGAGCCACGCCTCGACGTCGGCCGTCCGGCCGTACGCGGCGAAGATCGTGCCGTCGCCCTCGGCGGTGAGCGTCTGCGCACCCGGGAAGAGGTTCAGCACCGACCCGTCGATGAGCGTGTACGGCTCGTCCTCGCCCGCCGGGACGGCGGTGCTCTCCGCGGGAGGGGCCTCGAAGACGGTGCGCTGGGCGATGCCCAGGCCGATCATCATCGCGGCGACGACGAACGCCGCCACGGCCCACACGAATCGCACGAATCACACCTTCCCCGGCCGGCCCGTCGGACCGGGCCGAGCACACGACGTTCCAGACTAGCGAAATCGACCTGAAAGTGGGCCCGGAGGGGGTGGCGCCGCATCCGCGCCCGAGGGCCTCAGTATCCTGGCCCCACGGCCGCGCCCGAGCGCGATCGGACAGGAGAGCGTGTGAAGATCCACAACCCGTTCCGCGTCGCCCTCGTGGCGACCCTGGGCGTCGGCGTCGGCCTGCTGCTCATCGGCGCGGTCCAGACGCTGTCGACGATCCTGCTCTACGTCGGAACGGCGTTGTTCCTCTCCCTCGGCCTCGACCCGATCATCTCGTGGCTCGAACGGCGCAAGCTCCCCCGCTGGGCAGCGGTGCTGATCGCGATCCTCGGCGTGCTCGGCGTGTTCGCCGGCATCATCCTCATCGTCGTGCCCGTCATCGTGAACCAGGTGGCGCAGCTCATCGCGACGATCGACGACCTCATCCAGCAGAGCGGGTGGGACTCGATCGTCGAGAACGCCCGCACGTGGCTCGAGCAACAGTTCCCGGCGCTGAACATCGACCTGGCGTGGAGCTACGTCGAGCAGTGGTGGTCGACGCTCGACTTCGGGTCGCTGTCGACGACGATCGGCAACGGCATCCTCCAGGTCGGCGGAGCCGTCATCGCGGGGTTCGGCGGCGCGTTCATCGTGCTGATCCTGACGATCTACTTCACCGCCTCGACCCCGTCGCTGAAGGCCGCCGTGTACCAGCTCGTGCCGGCGTCCAAGCGCGCGCGCTTCATCGACCTGGCCGAGCAGATCACCGCGTCGGTCGGCTACTACGTCATCGGCCAGCTGAGCCTCGGCGTCATCAACGGAATCCTCAGCTTCATCTTCCTCTCGATCATCCAGGCGCCCTTCCCCGCGGTGCTCGCCGTGATCGCGTTCTTCTTCTCGCTGATCCCCCTCGTCGGCACGCTGACCGGATCGACGATCATCGTGCTGACGTGCCTCATCCCCGGTCTGTCGGACAACGGGAACGCGTGGTGGATCGCGGCGATCTACTACCTCGTCTACATGCAGATCGAGGCGTACATCATCTCGCCGCGCATCATGAACCGCGCGGTGTCGATCCCCGGCGCGGTGGTGGTCATCGCCGCCCTCGCGGGCGGCTCCCTCCTGGGCCTGCTCGGCGCGCTCGTGGCGATCCCGGTGGCCGCGAGCATCCTCATCATCTACCGTCAGGTGCTGATCCCGCGGCAGAACGAACGCTGACGGCGGGGGCTAGGCGGCCGGGTCGCCGAGCGGCCCGTCCCACTCGGTGGGAAGCGGGAGCGCCCCCGGGTTCACGACCCGCACGATCTCCTCGAGCACGCGGCGGGTCTGCGTCTCCCCGACCCACAGGTGCTTGCCGCCGTCGACGGGGATGAGCGTCGCCTCGGGGACGGCGGCGAAGCGCTCCGCAGCTTCGGCGGGCCTCAGATAGTCGTCGAACTCGGGGACGAGCACGACCAACGGCCGCGGGTCGCCGGCCCATGCCGCGACCTCCGCGTCAGTCGCCCGGTGCAGCGGCGGGGAGAGCAGGATCGCACCGGCGATGTCGTGGTCACGGCCGTACTTCAGCGCCAGCTCCGTGCCGAACGACCAGCCCACGAGCCACGGCCGCGGCAGCGCCCGCTCGGTCACGAACCGCATCGCGGCGTCGACGTCGTGACGCTCCGCGACGCCCCCGTCGAAGGCGCCCTGGCTGGTCCCGCGCGGCGAGGTGGTGCCGCGCGTGTTGAAGCGCAGCACCGCGAGGTCGGCGAGCTGAGGCAGCCGTGCCGCCGCCTTGCGAAGGATGTGGGAGTCCATGAAGCCGCCGGCGGTGGGCAGCGGATGCAGCGTCACGAGTGTCGCGACCGGGTCGCCGTGCGGCGGCAGGGCGAGCTCGCCGACGAGGGTCAGCCCGTCGCTCGTGCGCAGCTCGATCTCCTCGCGCCGAGCGGGCAGGGCGAGCGGTCCGCGGATCTCCATCAGCCGATCCTCCAGCAGTGCGTGTGCCAATGTCTGCGCGCCGCGAGGTCCGCGGCATCTCCGAGCACGCCGTCGGCGCGCCACGTCACGACGTGCGCCGTACCCGGGTCGATGGCGAGCCCGCAGCCGGGGCAGACGTACGCCTTCTGCGCGGCTGCGGCCGACACGGGCTGCACGTACCACTCCCGGCCGCCGCGCATCTCGGTGCGCTTCCAGCCCGCGAGCAGCCGCTCGAGGCCGTCGTCGGGCGGCTCCGGCCGGCGCCGGTTCGCGCGCGGCACGGGATCAGTACCAGCCGCGCGACTGCGAGTGGCCCCACGCGCCGCACGGGTCGCCGTAGCGCCCGCTGATGTAGCCGAGCCCCCACGTGATCTGCGTCGCCGGGTTCGTCTCCCAGTCCGGTGCGACGCTGCCCATCTTGCTGCCGGGAAGGGCCTGCGGAATGCCGTACGCGCCGCTGGAGGCGTTGTACGCGTTCACGCGCCAGCCCGACTCCTTGTTCCACAGCGCCTGCAGGCACGCGAACTGGTCGTCTCCCCAGCCTCGGGCGCGCACCATGTCGTACGCGATGGCCTGCGCCGTGCCGGGGTCGGGCGAGACGAACGGCGGACGCCAGCCGCCTCCCGAGCCGTTGCCGGCGGCGGCCGTCTTGGCGACGGGCGTCGGGGTGGGTTTGGGGGTGACGTAGACCGAGTAGCCGCCGCGGTCGAGCGCGGGGGCGGGAACGCCCGGCTGCGTGACGAGCGCGTAGGTCTGGACGTCGGCGAGGGCGCTCTCGTACAGCGACACTTTCGCCGCATCCGCTTCGGCCAGCGCCGCCCCGGTCGGGCCCACGTAGGCGGCGACGAACCCGACCGCCGCGAAGGCCGCGAACACCGCGAGCACGCCGCGTCGACGCGACCAGCGCGCCGTTCGGCGGGGCGGGGCGGGGGGAACGACGTCCACCGCAGCGGCGCCCGTCCGGCGGACGACCCGTCGGGAGGCGGTTCGTGTCATCTCGGTGCCGGGAGTCACAATGCGCTCGATTCTAGCGGGGGCGTCCGGCGCCCACCAGCCGCGGCCGCGTCGTGTCCGTCCTCGTCGCGCGTGGTCATCCGACGGCGAGCATCACCTCGACGACGGCGTCGAGCACCGCGTCGACCTGCGTCTCGCGGTAGCCGCCGCGCTGCATCCGGAAGGCGACTCCGCGCACCTGCTCGACGCTGATCGGCTCGCCGTCGGCGAGGTAGCGGGCGATCTTGTCCGACACGAGGTCGACCTCGTCGACGCGATAGCCCCAGTGCAGCACCCCGACGCGGTCGAAGCGCCGCCCGCGGGGGCGCGCGAGCCGGTCGAGCACGACCTGCGCGGTCTCGCGAGACTCGGCCACCCACGCCCGCGCCCCGCGCCGGCTCATGGCCGCCTCGCGCTCGCGCGCGGCGAACGCGTCCTCGATGCGCCCGAGCGCCGCGTCCACGTCGGCGACGCTGTAGCCGTGACGCACGAGCGGGAAGGCGGCACGGCGCACCTCGGCGGAGCGCAGCGCCTCCGGGTCGTCGGACTCGAACGCCTCCCGCGCGCGGGCGAGGAACGCGTCGACGGCCCGCTTCTCATAGCCCTTCTGCCGGCGCGGCGCGTCGGGGAACGGCGCGGGCGCGCCGGCCTCCTGCACCGCGTGCGGCTCGCCCTTGTTCTCAGGGGGCAGGGCGTCGTCCGCCGACACGTCGGGATCGAGATGCGTGGTCATGTCGTCACCAGAGGGGTCAGGAGCCAGTACAGGGCGAGGGCGGCGGTGGCCGAGGGCAGGATCGAGTCGAGGCGGTCGAGCACACCGCCGTGACCGGGCAGCCACGAGCTCATGTCCTTGATGCCGAGGTCGCGCTTGATCATGGATTCGCCGAGGTCGCCCGCCGTCGCGGTGCCGAGCACGAGCGCGCCGAAGACGAGCCCCGCCCACCACGGCAGCTGCAGCATGAACACGGCGAGCACGACGCCGGCAGCCAGGGCGACGACGGTGGCGCCGGCGAAGCCCTCCCACGTCTTCTTGGGGCTGATGCGCGGCGCCATCGGGTGACGGCCGTTGCGCCCCAAGGTGAGACCCGACACGTACGCGCCGGTGTCGGCGACGACCGTCACGATGAGGAATGCGAGCACCCACCACTCGCCGCGCGGCGCCGCCAGCAGCACCATCGCGAGACTTCCGAGGAACGGCACGTACAGCTGCACGAACGCGGAGATGAGCACGTCGGACAGCACGGCGCCGTACGTGCGACCGTCGCGGGCGAACATCTGGCCGAGCAGGCGCCACACCACCACGACCGCGACGGCGACCAGCAGCGCGACCCAGTGCAGCCACAGCGGCGAGAAGTACCCCGACACCAGCAGCAGCGCACCGGCGCCCAGCTGGGGAGCGAGGTCGATGCGACGGCCCGCCGCCTGCAGCGCGCGGATGAACTCGAACGCCCCGAGCGAGCACGCCGCGAGGGCGAAGACCAGGAACAGCCACTTGAAGAACAGCAGCGACGCGAGCACGACCGCGCCGATCGCGAGCCCGATCAGGATCGCGAGGATCAGGTTCCGACCGGTGCGCTGCGCGATCCGGGCGTTCGCCTCCTCGAACTCCGCGCGGGCGTGCGCGACCTGGCTCTCGAACTCCACCCGGGCAGCGCGCATGTGCGTCTGGAAGGCGGCACCTGCGTCTGCCGCGCTCTGCGCCCGCCGCGCGCGCGATGCCTCACGCCGCGTCACGGGGGCGTCCGTGGGCGGCGGTCCGACGGGGTCGGCGGGGTCGGTCATCGACGATCAGACCTCGAGGAGCTCGGCCTCTTTGCGCTTGAGCGCCTCGTCGATGGCGTCGACGTGCGCCTTCGTGAGGGCGTCGAGCTCCTTCTCGGCGCGCACGAGGTCGTCCTCGCCCACGTCCGACTTCAGCGCGTCGAGCTCGTCCTTGGACTTGCGCCGGATGCCGCGGACGTGCACCTTCGCATCCTCGCCCTTCGAGCGCACGAGCTTGACGAACTCCTTGCGGCGATCGGCGGTGAGCTCGGGCATCGTGACGCGCACGATGTTGCCGTCGTTCGTGGGGTTGGCGCCGAGGTTCGGCATGTCGCGGATCGCCTGCTCGATGGCCTTGAGCGCCGACTTGTCGTAGGGCGTGACGATGAGCGTGCGCGCCTCGGGGTTGTTGAGGGAGGCCAGCTGGTTCAGCGGCGTGGGCGAGCCGTAGTAGTCGACGAGCAGCTTCTGGAAGAGCTGCGGGTTCGCGCGACCGGTGCGGACGGTGGCGAAGTCGTCCTTCGCCGCCTCCACCGCGCGATCCATGCGGGCTTCGGCGTCGGTGAGAACATCTTCGATCACGGGTACTCCATTCGTCAGGCTCGACGTCCCAGTCTAGACATCCGGGCGCTCGGGCACCGGGCGCGCCGTGCCGTCACACCGTGACGAGCGTGCCGATCGACTCGCCCAGGAGCGCCTGCGTGACGTTGCCCGCGGGCTCCATGCCGAACACGCGCATGTCCATGCCGTTGTCCATGCACAGGCTGAACGCGGTCGAGTCGACCACCTTCAGACCGCGCTGCAGCGCGTCCATGTAGGTGATGCGGTCGATGCGCGTCGCATCCGGATCCTTGCGCGGATCGGCCGTGTAGACGCCGTCCACGCCGTTCTTGGCGACCAGCACCTCGGTCGCGCCGATCTCCAGCGCGCGCTGGGCGGCCACGGTGTCGGTGGAGAAGTACGGCAGGCCGGCGCCGGCGCCGAAGATCACGACACGGCCCTTCTCCATGTGCCGGACAGCACGCCGCGGAATGTAGGGCTCGGCCACCTGCGTCATCGAGATGGCGGACTGCACGCGCGTGGCCGCGCCCGCCTGCTCGAGGAAGTCCTGCAGGGCGAGGGCGTTCATGACGGTGCCGAGCATGCCCATGTAGTCGGCGCGCCCACGGTCCATACCGCGCTGGCTGAGCTCGGCGCCGCGGAAGAAGTTGCCGCCGCCGACGACCACGGCGATCTCGACGCGGTCGACCGCCGCGGCGATCTCGCGCGCCATCTGGCTGACGACATCGGGGTTCACCCCCAGCTGACCACCGCCGAATGCTTCACCGGAGAGCTTCAGGAGGACGCGGCGGCGTCTGGTCGCTTCATCGATCACGTGGGGTTCCCTCTCGTCGCATCTCAACCTATCGCCCTGCCGGGCAGGCGAAAGGCCCGGGATGCGACGCACCCCGGGCCTTCCGGCACGCTGACCCGTGGGGTCAGGCGCCGACCTTGAACCGCGCGAAGTCGGTGATCGTGATGCCGGCGTCCTTGGCGACCTGCGCGACGGACAGCTTGTTGTCCTTCGCGTAGTCCTGGTCCAGCAGCGCGACCTGCTTGAAGAACGCGTTCACGCGTCCCTCGACGATCTTCGGCAGCGCCGCCTCGGGCTTGCCCTCGTTGCGGGAGATCTCGGTGACGATCTCGCGCTCCTTCTCGACGTCGGCCTCGGGCACGTCGTCACGGGAGAGGTAGCTGGGGTTCGCGAACGAGATGTGCTGCGCGATGCTGCGCGCCGTCTCCGCGTCGTCGCCCGAGTAGGCCACGACGACGCCGATCTGCGGCGGCAGGTCCTTGCTCGTCTTGTGCAGGTAGATCTCGAAGTGATCGCCGGAGAGGGTGCGCACGCGGCGGAGCTCCACCTTCTCGCCGATGATGGCGGCCTCGTCGGAGATCAGCTGCTCGACGGTCTGGTCGCCGGCGGGCGCCGCGAGGGCGGCCTCGACCGAGTCGGCCGCGACGGCCGCGGCGGCGTCGACGACCTTGTCCGCGAGGGCGATGAAGCGCTCGTTCTTGGCGACGAAGTCGGTCTCGCACGCCAGCTCGAGCAGCGTGACCTTGCCGCCCTGCTCGCGCGCGACGACCAGGCCCTCGCTCGTCGAGCGGTCGGCGCGCTTGGCGTTGCCCTTCGCACCCTTCAGGCGCAAAATCTCGACGGCCTTCTCGACGTCGCCGTCGGCCTCCTCGAGCGCCTTCTTGGTGTCGACCATGCCGGTGCCCAGCTGCTCGCGCAGAGCCTTGATGTCGGCGATCGTGAAGTTTGCCATGGGTACTGGCTCCTTGTCGTAGGGGGTTCTCGTGCTGCGTCGGCGAGGCCGTCCGGAGACGACCCCGCCGACGTTAGGTGTTGCGGGTGGCGCGCGGGTTACGCGACGCGGGACTTACTTGGCGTCGGCGGCCTCGGCGGCGGCGACCTCGTCGGCCGTCTCGCCGGAGGCGGCGGCCACGGCCTCGTCGTGCGCGGCGGCGCCGGCCTCATCGGCGGCGGAGGCGGTGGCCGCCTCGCCCTCGATGGCCTGCTCGTCGGCGACGATCTCGGACGCCTCGGCACGGGCCTCGGCCTCGTCGGCGACCTTCGCGGTCTCGGCGGAGCCCTGCGTCGGCGAGCTCTGCTCGAGCAGCTCGCGCTCCCACTCGGCCAGCGGCTCGGCGGCCTCGGCCTCACCGGCGGGCTGGTGGCGCTGGATGAGACCCTCGGCGGCGGCGTCGGCGATGATGCGCGTGAGCAGGCTCACCGAGCGGATCGCGTCGTCGTTGCCGGGGATCGGGTACTGGAACTCGTCGGGGTCGGCGTTGGTGTCGAGGATGCCGATCACGGGGATGCCGAGCTTCTTCGCCTCGTCGACGGCGAGGTGCTCGCGCTTGGCGTCGACGACCCAGATCGCCGACGGCGTCTTCTGCAGGTTGCGGATGCCGCCGAGCGACTTGTGCAGCTTGTCGAGCTCGCGCTTCTTGAGCAGGAGCTCCTTCTTGGTGAAGCCGCTGTCGGCGGGGTTGTCGTAGTCGAGCTCCTCGAGCTCCTTCATGCGGGCGAGGCGCTTGGACACCGTCTGGAAGTTGGTCAGCAGACCGCCGAGCCAGCGCTGGTTGACGTACGGCTGGCCGACGCGGGTCGCCTGCTCGGCGAGAACCTCCTGGGCCTGCTTCTTGGTGCCGACGAAGAGGATCGTGCCGCCGTGGGCGACGGTCTCCTTGACGAACTCGTACGCCTTGTCGATGTACGACAGCGACTGCTGCAGGTCGATGATGTGGATGCCGCTGCGCTCCGTGAGGATGAAGCGCTTGACCTTCGGGTTCCACCGACGGGTCTGGTGTCCGAAGTGGACGCCGCTGTCGAGCAGCTGGCGGATGGTGACGACGGCCATGGCCGTTCTCCTGTTCTGGGCGCGCGGGCGCCGGTTGCGGTTTTCTTACGCCGGCCTCGATGACCGGCGAGCCTGGTGCCCGGCGCGCACCCGCCCTCGCTGTCGAGGGACCGGTGGGTGCGGATGCCGCGCGTGGCTCCGGAGAGCACGCGCTGTGGGCACGCGGAGTCACCCCGATGAACGGGATGCCCCACCAGCATATCAGCCGCTCCTCCCCATCGGGCGCGGGGCGAACACCCTCCACGGCCCGGTCGGCGCACCCGCCCTCGCGCCCGGGAGCGCGGCACGCTGACCGTGTGCGCCTCCTCGCCCTGGTGTCCCTCAACATCGTGTCTCTCAACGTCGTGTCCCTCGGCCTCGGCCCGGCCGCCGCATCCGCGCCGCCGTGGACGTGGCCCGTCGATCCCGTCCAGGTCGTCGTGCCCTACGTCGCCCCCGCCCACGCGTACGGCGCCGGGCATCGCGGGATCGACGTCGCGGCCGACGGCGACGTGCACGCCCCAGCCGACGGGGTGGTCGCGTTCAGCGGCCGCGTGGTCGACCGCGACGTGCTCACGATCGACGTGGGCGACGGTGTCGTGGTGACGTTCGAGCCCGTGACGTCGGCGCTTCCCGCTGGCACGCCCGTCCGCGCGGGCGATCTCGTGGCCGGCGTCGGCTCGGGCGGACACAGCGCGCCGGGGACGCTGCACATCGGGGTCCGGGAGTCGGGCGCCTACGTCAATCCGCTGCGGTACCTCGACGGCGTGCCGCGCGCGATCCTGCTGCCGTGCTGCTGACCTGCTGCCGTGCTGCTGATCAGCCGACGGTATTGCGCGCGCCGCCGTCGTCGACGCGGTCCACCTGCGCGCGCACGGTGTTGTCGTTGCCGCGCAGCGTCACCGCATCGATACCGCCGGTCGCCGTGACCGTGTTGCGATCGCCCTCGACGGCCACCGATGACAGGGAGCGCGCGTCGACGCGGACGTCGTTGCCCTGCACGGTCAGCTCCGACACGCTCTCGGCGGTCAGGGTGACGCGGTCGCCCCGCACGGCGACGCGCACGAGCGACGCGCGCGTCGCGTCGACGGCGAGCGCGCTTCCCTGGATCGTCACGTCGGGGCAGTCGCCCACGAGCTGCGTCCCCGTGGATGTGACGCTGATCGCGACGCCGCCGCAGTCGACCTCGCCCGAGGCCGGCGGGGCGGAGGGCGCGGGGCTCGCCGCGGGCGCCGCGGACGTGGTCGGCCCCGGCGCGGGCGCCTGGCTCGACGCGCCGCCGGCCGGGCCGTCCGTGGGCAGGCGTGTGATCCGCGGCTGCGCGAATCCCGCGCAGCCCGCGAGCGAGAGCACCGCGAGCACGGTCACCGCGGACGCCGCGACGCGCGAGCGAGAGGTCATGCGCTCACGCTAGCGGGCTCACGCGCGGGGATGCGCGAGACGGTAGGCCTCCCGCATCCGCTCGCTCGATACGTGCGTGTAGATCTGCGTCGTGCCGAGGCTCGCGTGACCGAGCATCTCCTGCACGGCGCGGAGGTCGGCGCCGCCGTCCAGCAGGTGCGTCGCGGCCGAGTGCCGCAGGCTGTGGGGACCCACCGCCGCCGACCCGACCGCCGGCCCCACCGCGCGCGCGACGAGGTCGTAGACGGAGCGGGCGCCGAGGCGGCGGCCGCGCGCGCCGACGAACAGCGCTGCGCCGGCACCGTCGCCGCGCGACGCGAGCGCGGGCCGCGCGCGCACGAGGTACGTCTCGAGCGCCCGCGCGGCGGCGCCGCCGTACGGCACCACGCGCTCCTTCGCCCCCTTCCCGAGGACCCGCACGGTGCGGCGGTCGCGATCGAGGTCGTCGACGTCGAGCCCGCACAGCTCCGACACGCGCAGGGCGGCGCCGTAGAGCAGCTCGAGAACGGCCGCGTCGCGCGCGTCGTCCGGCCCGCCGGTCTCGGCACGCGCCACGTACCCCTCGAGCACATCGCGCAGCGCCGGTGCTGAGGCGACGCGCGGCAAGGTGCGCCCGCGCTTGGGGGTCACGAGCCGCAGCGACGGATCGGCGTCGACGAGTCCTTCCTCACTCGCCCAGCGGAAGAAACCGCGGACGGCCGCCGTACGCCGCGCGAGCGTGCTGCGGGCAAGGCCCGCCTGGGCGCCCGCCCACGCCCATTCGCGCAGGTGCTCGACGTCCACGTCGGTGAGCGGCCGATCTCCGACGGTGGCCACGAGGTCTCGCAGATCGGACGCGTAGCCGCGCACCGTCGCCGGCGAGAGCCGCCGCACGTCGGCGGCGTGACGCACGTACACGTCGATCGCGGCGCTGAGCATGCCCCCAGGATGCCGCGCTCCGCTCCAGGAGAGCGGCGCGCTCCCGGCGCGTCACGGGGTCGGAGCGACCCCCGGTTCTCGCTCGAGCTCGTGCGCGGCGCGGACGGCGACCCGGCGCAGCCAGCGGTGCCCGGCATCGCGTTCGTGGATGGGATGCCACCACAGCGCCTCGACCAGCATGCCGAGCGCGAAGGGGGGATCGATCACGGACACCTCCCCGGAGCGCGCCGCGAGAGCGGCGACCCGGGCGGGCACGAGACCGATGCGGTCACTCCCCGCCACCAGGTGCGGCACAGCGAGGAAGTTCTCGGTGCTGACGGTAGCTCGCGGGTCGACGCCCCCCTGCCGCAGGCGATGCAGCGCCGAGAGCACCGGCATGCGTGCGTGATACGGCATGACCCATGGTCGCTCCACGGCCTCCTCGAGCGTCAGCGGCCCGACGGGCCGGGACGCGTCGACGAGGCAGACCCAGCGGTCGCGATAGAGATCGAGGCTCGGCGCGTCGGCGATGAGGCCTTGCGGAAGCCCGACCAGGTCGACACCGCGCAGCCAATCGATCCCGGGCTGCACGAGTCGCGCCGTGCTGTGCTCGAAACGCAGCCTCACGCCCGGTGCCTCCGCGGCGATGATCCGCAGCATCGCCGCGCCGAGCACCGGGAGCTGGGAATCCGAGGCCACCATCACGAATTCGCGCTGGACGTGACCCGGGTCGAACACAGAGTGGGTGTCGAACACCCGCTCGGTCCATGACAGTGCCTGCCGCGTGGATTCGAGGAGCTCCTCGCCCAACGGCGAGAGACGATACGTCCTGCCGTCCCGGACGAGCAGCGCATCGGCGTAGTGTGCGCGAAGCCGATTGAGCGCGGTACTCAGCGTCGGCTGGCTGAGCCCCAGTCGCTGGGCGGCGCGCGTGACGCTGCGCTCCTCGAGAAGCGCGTTGAGCGAGACCAGCAGGTTCAGGTCCACGCGCACGCAACACTCCCGGTCTTCCTCGCATCATTGGCGATTCCGATACTCACCATAGTCAGGTTCGACTTCCACGATATTCGCGGGCACGAGACGATCGGTGCGCCGGCGGTACGTCCGGCACGGTGGAGACCTCGAAGGAGTCGACGATGTCGTCGATGCGTGTACTGGTCGCCGGTGGCGGCATCGGAGGACTGTGCGTCGCGCAGGGATTGAAGAAGGCCGGCATCGACTGCGAGGTGTACGAAGCCGCTCCGGGACTCGTCCAGGGCGGCTACCGCCTTCACATGAACGTCCTCGGCGGCGACGCGCTGCGCGACTGTCTGCCCGACGGGCTCTACGAGCTGTACCTGCAGACCTCCCGCCGGACTCCTCGCCGCGAGGTGTCGGTGATGGTCGACGCGCAGGCGAACGAGATCTGGGCGCGCCCGCACGTCGGACCGCCGAATGACTCGCCGCGCCCGCACACGGCCGTCAATCGGCGCACGCTCCGCCAGATCCTCGCCACCGGGCTCGACGATCAGCTGCACTTCGGCCGGTCCGCCGTGGGCTTCGAGACGGATGACGACGGCGTCACACTGCTCCTGGACGACGGCTCACGCGTCCGCGGCGACGTCGTGATCGGTGCGGATGGCATCCACTCGCGCATCCGGCGGCAACTCCTCCCGGATGTCCGCGAGGTCGACACCGGTATGCGCGGGATGTGGTCGATCGCTCCCCTCACCGATGAACTCGCCGCGCAGCTGCCCGACGTGTTCTACGACGGGTTCGTGATCGTGAACCTCGGGGACGGCACGATCCTCGCCCTCGGCGTCTACGACCCGCGTCGGCCCGTCGCCGAGGCTGTGGCGGAGCTTGCTCCGGGCGCGCACATCGACGATGTCGCGCCGTACGTGATGGTCACCTACGGCAATGACATGGGTGCGGCGCCCGGGGACGACCTGCCCGATTTCGCGCACGACTCTCCCGCGGTCCTGCACGATGCCCTGCGTCGCGCGGCTCGTGGGGGTCACCCCGGACTCGTCGCGCTCGTGGACGGCGTCGACGAGTCCACCATCGCCCCGAGCGCTGTGCGTCACCTCGAGGTCGCCGACCCGTGGGCGCCGTCTCGCGTGACGCTGCTCGGGGATGCGATCCATGCCATGCCACCCACCTTCGGCGCCGGCGCCAACTCCGCGCTGCGCGACGCCGCCGCGCTCACGAAGGCGCTGCAGGACGTCGTGTCGGACGGGCGCGACCTGCTCGAGGCCATCGGCGACTACGAGCGGCAGATGCGCGAGGAGGTCTTCCCGATCATGCGCGCCTCGGCCGACCCCGACGCCGTCCACGCCGACACTCTCCCGGAAGAGGCTCGCCGATGACCACGCAACCGCGGGCCGCCCACGCCGCCGCACGTACCGAAGACGTCGAGTTCGCCGCCGGAGGAGTCCTCCTTCGCGGGAAGCTCTTCCTGCCGGCCGGCACCGTCGAGCCGCCTCCCGTCGTCATCGTGCAGGGCGGACTGGGCGGACCGGCCGAATCCAACTGGCCGATGGCCCCCGCCTTCACCGCGCACGGCCTCGCGATCCTCGCGTACGACCACCGCTCGACGGGGTACAGCGACGGCGAACCCCGCCAGGAGTTCGACCCGTGGCAGCAGTGCCGCGACCTGCGCGACGTCATCACGCACCTCACCCTGCGGGACGATGTCGACGCGACGCGTCTGGGGCTGTGGGGGGTGAGCATCGGGGGCGCCAATTCGATGTTCACGGCGGCGATGGATCGCCGCGTCGGCGCCGTGGTGAGCATCATCCCGCCGGTGAGTGGCTGGAGCGCGCGCCGCCTGCAACCGCCGGAGACCCTGACCGCCCTGGAAGCGCTGATCCCCGTCGACCGCCAGAACCGCCTGCGGGGCGAGCCGGCCGCGACGATCCGTCTGCACGGACGGCCCGAGCCGGGGCGCCCGGTGATGTTCAGCGACGCGGAAGGGCTCGAGTTCGTCGAGAAGGCCATCCACGGTCTGCCCAGTTTCCGCAACGAGATCACCGTGTCGACGCTCGATCGCATCTTCGAGATGGAGGTGACCGCCTATGCCGAGCGCATCCACGCACCGCTTCTCATGGTGCTCGCCTCGCACGACACGGTCGCGCCGGTGGAGGAAGCCCGCGAGATGTTCGCCCGCATCCCTGAGCCCAAACAGCTCATCGAGTATGCCGGGCAGCACTACGAGATCCTCTCGCAGCACCTCCCCGACATCATCGAGCGCACCTCACGGTGGCTCTCCGTGACTCTTGCCCGCTGAGCGGAGCACGTCCCCCGGGCGTGCGGCCGGCGCGCTGCGCCCGCGACAGCTCGTCGTCCTGGCATTGCTGGCAGCGCTGTCGCCGCTGGCCACCGTCATGTACCTGCCGGCACTCCCGTGGATGGCACATGACCTCGGCGCCGACCCGCACGGCGTGCAGCTCACCGCCACGACGTTCCTCGTAGGCCTGCGATCGGCCAGCTCATCTTCGGGCCGCTGTCCGATCGGATCGGTCGCCGAACGATCCTCATCGCGTCGACCGCCGTGTGCGCGGTCGCATCCGCGGCGTGCGTCGTGGCACCCGATCTGCCGGTTCTCGTCGGTGGGCGACTCGTGCAGGGGTTCGCCGGCGCCGGCGGCATCGTCCTCGGACGAGCCATCATCGCCGATACGTCGGACGAGCGCACGGCGGCACGGGCGTTCTCCGTGCTCATGACGGTGGGGGCCCTCGCGCCGGTGCTCGCGCCCGTGCTCGGCGGCGTCGTCGCGGTCGCCGGCGGGTGGCGGGGCGTCTTCGCGGTCCTCACGGTCGTCGCCGTCGCGATGTGCGTCGGGGCCGTCGTCCTCCTCCCGGAGAGCCTGCCGCCGGCTCGACGTGACAGCGCGGCATGGTCCACGACGCTGCGCAGGGCGGGGCGCGCCCTGAGCAGACGCCGCTTCATCGGCTCCACCGCGGTCGTGGTCTTCTCGTACGGGGCGCTCATCGCCGACGTCTCCGGATCCTCGTTCGTGCTTCAGGAGCAGTACGCGCTCACGCCGGCGGGCTACGCACTCGCCTTCGCTGCGAACGCGGCGGGCCTCACCCTCGCATCGGTCGCCAACGCGCGGCTGCTCCGGCGCGCCGAGCCGCGGCGCCTCCTGGTTCTGGGGCTCGGCGTGCAGACCGTCGCCGCCGCCGTCCTCGTCGGGTGCGCGCTCGTCGGCGTGCTCTCGACACCGCTTCTCCTCCTGCTGCTGTGGGTCGGCGTGACCGCTGTCGGGTTCGTCGTGGGAAACGCGACCGCGGCCGCCCTCGCCGAGGCGCCGCGAGAACGCGGCACGGCCTCCGCGGTCGTCGGTGCCGCGCAGTTCGCGCTGGCTGCCGCGATCGCGCCGATCGCCGGCACCGGCAGCGCCGTCGCGATGACGTCGACCATGACGGTCTGCGCGGCCGTCGCCGTACTCACCCTCGCGCTCACCGTGCGCGCCGGCCGTGTCGCCCCGGAGCCGTCGCTCACGAGCGACACGTGAGAGGGATCTGTGCGGGTCACGATCTCGAGCGGGGGCGCGAGGCCGCGCGGCGCCATCCGCCATCGGCCGGGAGAAGGTGACCGGCGAGCACCGCGAGCCCGATCCGCGCCTCCGCCTCTCGCACCGAGAGGCCGCTCAGCCGCGCGAGCTCGGCCGCGTCGCGTGAGGTCCGCGCGCTGGCCGCGTCCAGCAACCGCGACAGGTCGCGGTCGGGGACCGGCTCCCGACTCGGGTCCCGCGCCTCGAACCCCAAGAGCTCGAGGGCGTCGTGCACGCGCGTGATGCACGTCGCATCGAACTCGCGCAGGAGCCGGTGGCACCCGGCGGAAGCGGCGGAGGTGACCGGTCCGGGCACCGCGCCGAGGGGACGCCCGAGCGTCGCGGCGTGGGCCGCGGTGTTGAGGGAGCCGCTGCGCATGCCCGCCTCCACCACCACGGTCGCATCCGACAGCGCGGCGATCAGGCGGTTGCGCGCGAGGAAGCGCCACTTGCTCGGCGCCGTGCCGCACGGCGTCTCCGCCACCACGGCGCCCTGCGCGGTGATGCGGCGGAGCAGGTCGGTGTGCCCCGCCGGATACGGCCGGTCGACGCCGCCGGCCAGGAGCGCGACCGTGACGCCGCCGCTCGCGAGCGCACCCCGATGCGCGGCGCCGTCGATGCCGTAGGCCGCCCCCGAGACGATGACCACGCCGGCGGCGGCGGCCCCGGCGGCCAGCTCGGTCGCCACGTGCTCGCCGTACCCGGTCGACGCACGGGCTCCGACGACCGCAAGCGCGGGTGCGGGGTCGGCGATGCCGCGCTCCCCCACGACCCACAGCGCGTGGGGCGCGTGCTCGCCCAGGTCGGCGAGCCGGCGCGGCCACGCCGCGTCCTCGGGCACGAGGAGGCGTGCGCGCACCCGCCGCGCGCGGTCGAGCGCGTCCTCGAGCGCGCGATCCAGCGTCGCGAGCCGCGGCGCCCAGCGCTCGCGTCCCGCGTCGAGCCCGTCGAACTCGGCCCTCCGCGCCACGCCGGGTCCTTCCGTGGCCACCGCGAGCGCCGCGCCGGCGCCCATCGCCGCGACGAGGCGTCCGGCGACCGCGTCGCCCGGCTCGGTGATGATGCTCCAGGCTGCGCGTGCGAGCGCGTCCTGGTCGCCGTCGGCGCGGAGGCCCCGCAGCATCCGGCGAGGGTCGGCCGCGCCCAGCGGTGACGCGCTCATGCCGTCACTCCACGCTTGAGGAACAGCGCGCGTCCGATGTCGTCGACCTCCAGCGCGGCGCGGCCCGCGAGATCGGCCAGGGTCCACGCCACGCGCAGCACACGGTCATAGCCGCGCAGCGTGAGCGCGCCGCGCTGCAGCGCGGCATCCAACGGCCGGCGCAGCGCCGGCGGCGGGACGGCGGGGCCCTGACGCAGCCACGTGCCGGGTACGTCGGCGTTGCGCCGCCAGGGCGTATCGCGCAGCCGGTGCATCGTCCGCTCTCGCGCTGCTCGCACGCGCTCGCGCGCCGCCGCCGAGTCGACCACGCCCTCCTCGACGCTCGTGCGGTGGGCGATCGACACGCGGCGCAGCGACAGCTCGATGTCGATGCGGTCCAGGAGCGGCCCGGACAGCCGCGAGAGGTAGCGCCGGATCGCGACCGGCGCGCACGTGCAGTCGCCGCCGGGCACGCCGTACTGCCCGCACGGGCACGGGTTCGTGGCGAGCACGAGCTGGAACCGCGCGGGATAGCGGGCATGCGCCCCGGCGCGGTGGATCGCGATGCTGCCGCTCTCGAGCGGCTGGCGAAGCGCGTCGAGGGCGGATGCGGCGAATTCGCCCGCCTCGTCGAGGAACAGCACACCGCCGCTGGCCCGCGCGATCGCGCCGGGGCGCACGATACGCGATCCGCCGCCGACGAGCGCGCCCATGCTCGCGCTGTGATGCGGCGCCTCCCACGGCGGACGGCGGTCGAGGTCGTGCACGGGGATCCCGGCGAGCGAGCGGATGCTCGCCGCCGTGAGCGCCGCGTCGTCGTCGAGCGGTGGGAGGATCCCCGGCAGCCGCCGGGCGAGCATCGTCTTGCCCGCACCCGGCGGCCCGCTCATGAGCACGTGGTGACCGCCGGCCGCAGCCACGACGAGCGCCTCCACCGCCTCGGGCTGGCCGATCACGTCGGCGAGGTCGAGACGATCGGCGCCGCCCGGGCGTTCGGCCGTGTCGTCGGGCAGGGGGACGGGTGCGAGCTCCGCGGCCTCCACCCGGCCGCCGTGGAGGCGGAGCACATCGGCGAGGCAGACCGCGGGATGCACGTGCACGCCGGAGACGAGCTCGGCCTCGGGCGCGCACGCGGCCGGCACGACGACGTGGCGCACGCCGGCGCGCCGGGCCGCCAGCACCGCGGGCAGCACGCCCGGCAGCGGGCGGAGGCGCCCGTCCAGTCCGAGCTCGCCGATGTGCACCGTGCGGGCAAGGGAGGCGTGATCGAGATCGAGATCGGTCGCCACCGCGGCGACGGCGATCGCCACGTCGAAGCCCGAGCCGTGCTTGGGCAGCGACGCGGGCGAGAGATTCACGGTCAGACGGCGGCGCGGCAGCTCGGCGCCGCGGTTCGCGCACGCGTTCGCGACGCGCTGCGCCGCCTCGCCGATCGCCTTGTCGGGCAGCCCGATGATCCGGAAGCCGGGCGTCGAATTGGTGAGGTCGGCCTCGACGTCGACGACCGCCCCGTCCAGGCCCGCGAGGGCGACCGCGAGCGTGCGCGCCGTGGTCATGGGACGACCTCGACGTGCTCGAGCGCACCCATGGCGGGATCGTCGCCCACGATCGCGATGGCGTCCAGGCGCAGCATCCGGCCCCGCGCCTGTTCGGGGTGGGCGCGGATCCACGCCATCGCGAGCCGCCACAGCCGCTGCGCCTTGCGGCGGTCGACCGCCTCCAGCGGATGCCCGAACCGGTCGCTGCGCCGCGTCTTCACCTCGGCGACGACCAGGCGCCGCCCGTCGACCGCGACGATGTCGATCTCGCCCTGCGGACACCGCCAGTTGCGGTCGAGGATCTCGTAGCCGCGGCCGCTGAGATAGCGCGCCGCGCGTTCCTCGCCCGCTCGGCCGAGGTCGTCTTTCGCTGCCATGCCGACAGCCTCGGCGCGCGCCCACCCCGCGCGCGTCGCGGCCGTCCGATCCGTGCAGTCCTGCACGCGCGCCGGCCCTGGGGAGGACGGCTCAGCCGTCGAGCGAGAGCTCCTCGGGGAGCTGGAAGTCGCGCCGCGACAGCTCCTCCACGTTGACGTCCTTGAACGTCAGCACCCGCACGGACTTCACGAACCGGTCGGCGCGGTAGATGTCCCACACCCACACGTCGGTCATCGAGATCTCGAAGTAGAAGTCGTGCTCGGTGTCCCGGCGCACGACGTTGACCTCGTTGGCGAGGTAGAAGCGCCGCTCCGTCTCGATCACGTACTGGAACTGGGAGACGACGTCGCGGTACTCGCGGTACAGCGCGAGCTCCAGTTCGCGGTCGTAATCCTCGAAGACATCGTCATCCATGGTGTCTCCCATCCTAGGCCGACCGGCACCGGCGGGCCGCGGCGTCCGAAGCGTCAGAACAGCGTGGGCGCGTCGGCGATCGACCACGACCGCCGGTGGTGGTCGCTCATGCCCTGAGACCGGATCGCCTCGCGGTGCTCGGGGCTCGCGTAGCCCTTGTTGCGCGCCCACTGGTAGGCGGGCAGCTCGTCGTGCAGTCCGGTCATGAGCGTGTCGCGGGCGACCTTGGCGATCACGGAGGCCGCCGCCGCGCTCGCGCAATCGCGATCGGCCTTGATCACGGGCTGCACGCGCAGCCCGATCGCTCCCGCGGGGGTGATGTAGTCGTAGTTGCCGTCCAGGATCACGATGGCCGACTCGGGTGCGACGCCGTGCACGCGCAGGTCGGCGAGCGCCCGGATGGCGGCGAGCCCGAGCGCGCGCATGATGCCGACCTCGTCGATCTCCGCCGAGCTCGCCCAGCCGACCGCGCTCGCGGCGACCCAGGACGCCGCGCGCGCGGCCACCTCGGGGCGTCGCGGCTCGGGCACGAGCTTGGAGTCGCGCAGTCCGGTGGGCACGCGCTTGCGCGAGCGCTCGGGGTCGATCACGGCCGCGCCCACGGCGACGGGGCCGGCGAGCGCGCCGCGTCCCACCTCGTCGCACGCGATGACGATCGGATGCTCCTTCAGGAGTCGACGCTCAAGGGTCAGCCGCGGCTCGACCACCGTCACGGCGCGTCTCCCGCCGCGGGCACCCCCGCGAACACGTCGTGATGGAAATCGATCGGCCCGAAGCGGTTGAGCGGCCAGGTCACGACGAACGCCCGGCCGACGACGTTCTCGAGCGGCACGAAGCCGCCGCCGGGCTGGTCCTGGTTGTATCGGGAGTCGCGCGAGCTGT
Organism: Microbacterium sp. 10M-3C3; assembly: GCF_003931875.1. Taxonomy (NCBI): domain Bacteria; kingdom Bacillati; phylum Actinomycetota; class Actinomycetes; order Micrococcales; family Microbacteriaceae; genus Microbacterium; species Microbacterium sp. 10M-3C3. The sequence goes on from NZ_CP034245.1 coordinate 2,008,313, forward strand.
CGCGGTTGTCGCCGAGCACCCACAGCGAGCCGTCGGGCACCGTGACGTCGTACGGCACCGGCTCGGGCGCCGTGCGGCCGGGAGGCAGGTTCAGGTACGGCGTCTCGTCGAGCGGGACGTCGTTGACGGTCGTCTGTCCGAGCGCGTTGCAGCACACCACGTGGTCACCGGGAAGGCCGATCACGCGCTTGATCAGGTGGTCGTCGCTGTCGGGAGCCGACAGGCCGACGAGCGAGAGCACCCAGTCGATCGCCTCGACGACCGGCGGCCGTGCGGGCTCGGTCGAGGGCGGCAGCCACCCGCCGGGATCGCGGAAGACGACGACGTCGCCGCGCTCGTACGCGCCGAAGCGCGGAGTGATCTCATCGACCAGGATGCGGTCGTCGACCATGAGGGTCTGCGCCATCGACGCGGACGGGATGTAGAACGAGCGGACGAGGAAGGTCTTGACGAGGAACGAGACCAGCAGCGCCACCACGACGATGATGAGCACGTCGCGGAGGAAGACGAGCCACCCGCGGCGGCGGCCCTCGCGGCCCCGCGGGCGCGCGGCGTCCGCGACGGGCACGGCCTGTTCACTGCTCATGGAGATCCTTCACCGGGCCCGACTGCGCGAACCGCGCTACCAGGGTCGCATATCCCGGCCCGGCTGTCGGACACGGACGCGGATGAGACGACGAACGCCCCGGCCGCAGCCGGGGCGTTCGTCGATCGGATCAGCGGTCGCGCTTCTCCTTGATCTTGGCCTTCTTGCCGCGCAGCGCGCGCAGGTAGTACAGCTTGGCGCGGCGCACGTCGCCGCGCGTGACGACCTCGATGTGGTCGATGACGGGGCTGTGCACCGGGAAAGTGCGCTCGACGCCCACCTGGAAGCTGATCTTGCGGACCGTGAAGGTCTCGCGCACACCGTCGCCGGAGCGGCCGAGGACGACGCCCTGGAACACCTGGATGCGCGAGCGGTTGCCCTCGGTGATGTTGACGTGGACCTTCACCGTGTCGCCGGGGGCGAACTCGGGGATGTCGGAGCGGAGCGATGCCGCGTCGACGGCGTCGAGGATCTGCATGATCTTCTCTTCCTGCGGCCGCCACAGGTCGACCGCACGATGAATGGAATGGTTTTCGGTGTGCCCGAGCCGCGCGGACGCGGCGGACTCCCCTGAGGCAGAGCCGGGTCAGGGCACAAACATCCATTCTGCCACGGATGTCCGCGGCTCCCAAACCGCAGCGGCCGGGCGCGACGCCGCGGGCCCGGTGCTCAGGGCGCGGGCGGGCGCTCCTGCACGACCACGATCTCCGGCACCGCAGCGGCGGGCGCCGGGCGCGTGGGCGGGATGTAGCCGGTGCCGTCGGCGGCGCGCAGGTAGACGCGGGCGCGAGCGCGCCCCTCGTCCCACAGCTGCCACAGCGACAGCCACACGAGCGCCACGAACGAGGCGATCGCGAGCACGAGGACGGGCGCGAACCACGCGGACGCGAAGAAGCCGGTGGCCACGATCGACGCGTGCCACGTGGTGAAGCCCACCACGTCCCACCATGACACGGCGCGCTCGGCGCGCACCGTGCCGCGCGCGCGCACGAGCAGCGTCAGGATCAGCTGGCCGAAGAACACCGACGGCATCGCGAGGAACAGCACCCACACCAGCGCCCAGCCGCCGGCGTCGAAGGCGATCCAGCCCGCGAACAGCCACAGCGGCAGCACGAAGGCGGACGGGATGAGCCAGCCGAAGAACGCGCGCCGAAGCCACATGGGTTCAGGGTACGCGCGGCGGCAGGCCGCCGTCCCGGCCGCGGGGCGTTCGCACGGCAACCTCACGGCCGCTGCATCCGGGATGATGGTGGGGACGGAGGGATTCCCATGATCGAGTTGCGCACGCCGGCCGAGATCGAGGCCATGCGCCCCGCGGGGCGATTCGTGGCGGAGGTGCTGGCGACGCTGCGCGCGGAGACGAAGGTCGGCACCAACCTGCTCACGATCGACCGTCGCGCGCACGACATGATCCGCGCGGCGGGCGCGGTCTCGTGCTACATCGACTACCACCCGTCCTTCGGGGCGAGCCCCTTCGGAAAGGTCATCTGCACGTCGATCAACGACGCGGTGCTGCACGGTCTCCCCCACGACTACACGCTGCGCGACGGCGACCTGGTGTCGCTCGATTTCGCCGCGTCCGTCGACGGCTGGGTCGCCGACTCGGCGGTGTCGTTCGTCGTGGGCACGCCGCGCGACGAGGATCTCGCCCTCATCGACACGACGCGTCGCGCCCTGGATGCGGCGATCGACGCCGCCGTCGTCGGCCACCGCATCGGCGACATCTCCGCCGCGATCGCGGCCGTCGCCCAGGCCGACGGCTACCGCATCAACACCGACTTCGGCGGTCACGGTGTCGGCCACGAGATGCACGGCGACCCGCACGTGCCCAACGACGGCAAGGCGGGTCGCGGCTATCCGCTGCGCGACGGGCTCGTGCTTGCGCTCGAGCCGTGGTTCCTGGCCTCGACCGACCGCCTCGTGACGGATGCCGACGGCTGGACGCTGCGCAGCGCCGACGGGTCGCGCGGCGCGCACTCCGAGCACACCGTCGCGATCACCGCGGACGGCCCGGTCGTCCTCACCGACCGATCGTTCCTGGGCGTCGACTGACGCCGACTCTCACTCGCCGCGCTCGGCGGGCGGGAGCAGGTCGGGCCGACGGCTGCGCGTGCGCTCGAGCTGCTGGGCGCGGCGCCACTGCGCGACGGCGCCGTGGTTGCCGCTCAGGAGGACGGGCGGCACGGCGCGCCCGCGCCACTCCGACGGCTTGGTGTACGACGGATACTCCAGAAGGCCGTCCTCGTGCGACTCCTCCACGAGGCTCTCCGGGTTGCCCACGACGCCCGGCACGAGTCGCCCGATCGCCTCGATCATCGCCATGGCGGCGACCTCGCCGCCGTTGAGCACGTAGTCGCCGAGGCTCACGAGGCGCACGGTGCCGCGCTCGGCGGCGTACTCGAACACGCGCTCGTCGATGCCCTCGTAGCGGCCGCAGCCGAAGACCAGGTGCGGCTCGAGCGCCAGCTCGCGCGCCGTGCTCTGGCGGAAGACCTCGCCGGCGGGCGAGGGGAAGACGAAGACGGGGGGACGCGCGGCCTCCGCCGCGATCGCGTCGAGGGCCTCGCCCCAGGGCTCGGGCTTCATGACCATGCCGGCGCCGCCGCCGTACGGGGTGTCGTCGACGGTGCGGTGGCGGTCGTGCGTCCACTCGCGCAGGTCGTGCACGCGGATGTCGAGGATCCCCGATCCGCGCGCCCGACCGAGCAGCGATACCTCGAGGGCGTCGAAGAACGCCGGGAAGATCGAGACGACGTCGATGCGCACGTCAGTCCTCGCGGTCGCCCGCCTCGGGCGCGCCGGCGTGCTCGTCCTCCGCGCCGTCGTCGGGCGCGCCGGGCTCGGGCTCGGCGTCCTCGCCCGGGAGGTCCTCGAACAGACCGGCAGGCGGGGTCACCACGACACGGCCGGCGGCGACATCCACTTCGGGGACGATCGCCTTCACGAACGGCACGAGCACTTCGCGCTCGCCGTCGCCGGCCGGGTTCACGATGAGCAGGTCCTGCGCGGGCAGGTGGTCCACGCGCACGACGCGGCCGATGACGTCACCGTCCCGCACGACGTCGAGGCCCACGAGCTGGTGGTCGTACCACGCGTCGTCCTCCGCGGGCGCGGCCGCCGCATCCTCGTCGATCCACAGGATCGCGCGGACGAGCTCCTCCGCGGCAGTGCGGTCGTCGACGCCCTCGAAGAACGCGACGGGGTGGCTGTTCATCCACTTGAACTCGCGCACCGTGAGCGGCTTGCCGTGCCACGGCGACGACGTGGGGACCTGCAGTGTGAAGGTCGCGCCGGGCGTGAAGCGCCCTTCGGGGTCGTCGGTGTACAGCTCGAGCTTGAGGGCGCCCTTGAGCCCGTGTGCCTTGACCAGCCGGCCGACGCGCAGCTGCGTGCGCGCAGGCTTGGGCGGGCGGGATTGCGCTGCGGCCGCCATCAGTCGTCGGCGACGTCGACGCGCACGCGCTGGCCGTCGGCCAGAGCGCCCACGACGGTGCGCAGGGCCTTGGCCGTGCGTCCGCCGCGCCCGATCACGCGACCCCGGTCGTCGGGGTGCACGCGCACCTCCAGCACGTCGCCGCGCGGCGACGTGCGGGTACGGATGGTGACGTCGTCGGGGTGATCCACGATCCCCTTGACGACGTGCTCGAGCGCGGCGGCCAGCACCGGGTTACTCGGCGTCGGCGGCCGCGTCGGCCGGCGCCTCGGCGGCGGGCGCCTCGGCGGCGGGCGCCTCGGCCTTCTTCTCGGCCTTGGGCTTGATGACCGACTTCTTGGCCGCGTCGACCTCGAAGGCGGCCTTCGGCTCGGCGGTCTTCACGGTCGAGACCGCGTTCTTGTCGCCCGTGAAGGTGCCCCAGTCGCCCGTGAGCTTGAGGATCGCGAGGACCTGCGGCGAGGGCTGCGCGCCGACGCCGAGCCAGTACTGCGCGCGGGCCGAGTCGACCTCGATGAACGAGGGCTCCTCGGTCGGGTGGTACTTGCCGATCTCTTCGATGACGCGACCGTCGCGCTTGGTGCGCGAGTCGGCCACGACGATGCGGTAGTAGGGCGCCCGGATCTTTCCGAGGCGCTTGAGGCGGATCTTGACAGCCACGATTCTCCTGATGGATGGAAGGTAACGAACCGAACGCCTGGAGCGTGGGGTGCACACCCGGCGGAAGCTCTGAGGAGGTCCGGCGCTGGATAGAGGGTCGAGCAGCCGTTCCGACCCTCCATTCTGCCAGAGAACCCGACATGCTGCGAAACGCACCGGAGGCGGCGGGCCGCAGGGCGCCCGCGCCTGACAGACTGACGGCATGACGGAGCCGTTCGCCCCCTCCGCGCGCTCGAGCGTGGGCATCGAGTGGGAGCTCATGCTCGCCGACCGGGAGACGGGAGACCTCACCGGTCGCGCCCCGGAGATCATCGACGCGCTCGAGGAGGAGACGCGGCTCGAGCGGTTCACGGTCACCCAGGAGCTGCTGACCAACACGATCGAGCTGACCAGCGGCATCGGCGACACCGTGGCGGCCGCCGTCGACGACATCGCCGACGCGATCGCGGCGGTGCGCACGCAGACCGAGCCGCGCGAGGTCGAGCTCCTGTGCGCGGGATCGCACCCGTTCGCGCAGTGGTACGACCAGCAGGTGACCGACAAGACCCGCTATCACAAGCTCATCGAGCGGACGCAGTGGTGGGGTCGGAACATGATGATCTGGGGCATCCACGTGCACGTGGGCGTGGAGGACGTCACAAAGGTCTTCCCGCTCATCGACGCGCTGTCGGTGTACCTGCCGCACCTGCAGGCGCTGTCGGCGTCGAGCCCGTTCTGGGCCGGCGAGCGCACCGGCTACGCCTCGAACCGCGCGCTGGTCTTCCAGCAGCTGCCGACGGCGGGGCTGCCGTGGCAGCTGGAGAACTGGGCGCAGTTCGAGGCGTACCTGGACGGCATGATCTCCACCGGCGTGATCGCCGACGCCACCGAGGTGCGCTGGGACATCCGCCCCGCGCCGCGCTGGGGCACGATCGAGATCCGCGCGTGCGACGGCATGTCCACGCTCCCCGAGCTCGCGGCGGTCGCCGCGCTCGTGCAGACCCTCGTGGAGAAGTTCTCGCGCGATCTCGACGAGGGGCGGCCGACGCCGCGCATCCCGCCGTGGTTCGTTCGCGAGAACAAGTGGCGCGCGGCGCGGTACGGGCTCGACGCCCGCATCATCGTCGACGCGGACGGCCGTCAGGCGCCCGTGACCGAGCATCTGCGGGAGACGTGCGACGAACTCGTCGACATCGCCGCGGAGCTCAAGTGCGCGCGCGAGTTCTCGGGCCTGGAGACGATCCTCGCCACCGGCGGCAGCTCGGCGCGACAGATCGCGGTGGCCGAGGCGGCCGACGGCGATCTGCGCGAGGTCGTCCGCCACCTCATCCGCGAGTTCCGGGGCGGGCCGACCCTGCGCGAGCACCTGGCGTCGCTGCGGCCCTTAACCGCGCGACATCGGCGACGCGCGAACCGCGCGGTCGCGCGATTCATAAGGTCGCGCTCTATCGTGCCCGGGTGACCGTGGTCCGACGCCTGCTCGCGCTCGGCATCGCCGCCGTGGTGCTGGCCGTCGCGACCGCGTGCGCGCCGGTGGCGCACGCCGCCCCGGCCGCGACCTCCCCCCGCCCCTCGGCCGCCCTTTCCGCCGCGCCGGCGGCATCGCACGACGCGCACGCGGTCGTGACGATCGGCGACTCGATCATGGCCGGCTACGGTCTCGAGCCCGGCGAGGCGTGGCCCGAGCTGCTCGCGCGGCGCACCGGCGTGCCGCTGGTGAATCTCGCGTGCAGCGGCGCCGGCTTCGTCGCCGTCGGCGACTGCGGCACCGACTTCTCGACGCTCGTCGACGAGGCGATCGCGTTCGATCCCGCCGTCGTCATCGTCCAGGCCTCCGACAACGACCTCGAGGAGGACCCGCACGACATCGACGCCGCGGCCGCCGCGGCCGTGCGGGAGCTGCGCCGCGCCCTTCCCGGCGCGCAGCTCGTCGGGATCGGCGCGCTGTGGAACGTGCCGGGCGACACACCCGCGGCGATCACGGGGAGCACGGACGCGCTGCGCGCGGCCATGCATGCCGCGGGCGGCGTGTTCGTGTCGCTCGGCCAGCCCCTGCAGGACGATCAGGACCTGCTGCAGGCGGACGGCGAGCACCCGACGCCCGAGGGGCAGCGCGTGCTGGCCGAGCGCGTGCGCGCGGCGCTCGACGACGCCGGCGTCACGCTGTGAGTGCGCGGCCGCTCAGCCGCGACCGAGCATCTTCTGCAGCTCCGCGAGGTCGGCCTCGCTGGGCTGCGCGGCACCGGGTCGGCCGAGCCCGAAGCCCGAGCCCGTGGGCGCGGCCGGTGCGGCCGCGGCGATGCCCGCGTTCTCAGCGGCGCGCTTGGCGGGGTTGCCCGAGCGCGAGCCCTTCTGCTTCTGCTGCTTGCCGCGCTTGGCCGAGGCACCGGGGCGGCCGGCGCCGGGGACCGGACCGACGCCCGGGATGTTGGGCACACCGCCGCGGGCGACGGTCTTCATCATCTTCGCGGCCTGCTCGAAGCGCTGCACGAGCTGGTTGACGTCGGTGACGGTCATGCCCGAACCGCGGGCGATGCGCAGGCGGCGTGAGCCGTTGAGCACCTTGGGGTTGCGGCGCTCCCCCGGCGTCATGGACCGGATGATCGCCTCGGTGCGGTCGATCTCGCGCTCGTCGAAGTTCTCCAGCTGCTGCTTCATGGAGCCCATGCCCGGGAGCATCCCGAGCATCTTCTTCATGGAGCCCATCTTCTTCATCTGCTGCATCTGCTCGAGGAAGTCCTCGAGCGTGAAGGTCTCGGTCGCGAGCTTCTCGGCGACCTTGAGCGCCTCGGCCTCGTCGAACGCCTGCTGCGCCTGCTCGATGAGCGTGAGGATGTCGCCGAGGTCGAGGATGCGGGAGGCCATCCGGTCGGGGTGGAACGCCTCGAGGTCGTCGAGTCCCTCGCCCGTCGACGCGTAGATGATGGGGCGACCGGTGACCGACGCGACCGACAGGGCCGCGCCGCCGCGGGCGTCTCCGTCGAGCTTGGACAGGACGACACCCGTGAAGTCCACCCCCTCCTGGAACGCCTTGGCGGTGTTGACGGCGTCCTGACCGATCATGGCGTCGATGACGAACAGCACCTCGTCGGGATCGGTGGCCCGGCGGATGTCGGCGGCCTGCTTCATCAGCTCGGCGTCGACGCCCAGCCGACCGGCGGTGTCGATGATGACCGTGTCGTGCTGCTGGCGGCGGGCGTACTCGACGCCGTCGCGCGCGACGCGTACGGGGTCGCCGACGCCGTTGCCCGGCTCGGGCGCGAAGATCGCGGCACCGGCGCGCTCGGCGACCACCTGGAGCTGGTTGACGGCGTTCGGGCGCTGCAGGTCGGCCGCGATGAGCAGGGGCGTGTGCCCCTCCTTCTCGAGCTGGCGCGCGAGCTTGCCCGCGAACGTCGTCTTGCCCGAGCCCTGCAGGCCCGCCAGCATGATGACCGTCGGCGGGTTCTTCGCGAACTGCAGGCGCCGCTGCTGGCCGCCGAGGATCGCCACGAGCTCCTCGTTCACGATCTGCACGACCTGCTGGGCGGGGTTCAGCGCGCGGTTGACCTCGTCGCCGAGGGCGCGCTCGCGCACCTTGGCGGTGAAATCCTTCACGACCGGCAGCGCGACGTCGGCGTCCAGGAGCGCGCGGCGGATCTCGCGGACCGTCCCGTCGACGTCGGCGGGCGTGAGCTTGCCCTTCGTGCGCAGGTTGCGGAAGGTCTCGGTGAGCCGGTCGGAGAGCGTGCCGAAGGTAGCCATGATCCCCCGAGTTTACGCGGCGGCGCGGCCGTCCGGCGTCGGCTCCGCGCCCGGTCGCGCCCGGATCAGCCCGCGCCCTCCTCGAAGAGGGTCAGCTGCAGGTCGTCGGGCCCGCGGAGACGGCTGTTGCGGGAGCCCCACGGCGTCACGCGGGGGGCGGCCTCCAGCCGCGCCCCGGCCGCGGTGAGCCGCTCGGTGACGGCCGTCGCATCCGCCACCTCGAGGGCGACGCGGATGCGGTCGCTCGGCGTGCGCCCGTCGGTCTCGACGGCGTCGATGAAATCCACCTGCGCGGGGTTCGCGAGTTCGAGGGTCGCCTGTCCCGCGTCGAGGATCACGACGCGCGCGTCGCCGTCGCCGGAGAAGGCGGCGCGCTCGGCCATGCCGGCGGTGTCGCGGTACAGGGCGAGCGCGGCGTCGAGGTCGGAGGTGCGGACGACGACCCGCAGCTGGCGGACCCCGGCGGGAGCCGCGGCGCCCGGCACCGCCACGAGCGCGGCGTCGAGAACGTCGGAGAGGGGCACACGGCCCGCCCCGGCGAGCGCCCACTGCGCGATCGCCGCGAGCACCGCGCCGCCGTAGGCGGCACCCACGACCTCGGCGCGCAGCGCATCGACGCCGCCTCGGCGCAGCCGCTCTGCGACGGCCTGCGCGACGCGGGCGCGGCGGACGCCCGCCTCGCGCACGAACTCGTCGCCGAGGCCCATGGCGTCGGCCTGCGCCCATGCGAGGGCGAGGGCGTCGGGCGCGAAGCCGTCGAGCAGCGTGCGCACCGCGGCGCGCACCGCGACGTCGAGCTCGGGTGCCGTGTCGGCGCGCAGCGCGTGGGCGAAGCGCGCGAGACGGTCGTCGAGAGCGCCCCAGAGGACGTCGGACTTCGACGAGAAGTAGTTGAAGAAGCTCGAGCGGCTCACGCCCGCGCGTCGCGTGATGTCCGACACCGACGTCGCGTCGTAGCCCCGCTCGAGGAACAGCTCGCACGCGGCCTCGGCGAGCACGTCGCGCGAGGACGCGCGGGGTCGTCCGCTGCGCGCATCGGTCATGTCCTCAGCGTAGGCCTGCGCAGGACGGTCGGTTCGAGGCTATTGTTGGACGCGATCCAACAAAGGAGGCGGGATGCTGGACATCCGCATGGTGGGCCTCTCGCCGGCATACGTCCCATACGCCCGCGGGTGGGAGCTCCAGCGCCGCACGCACGCCGACGTCGTCTCCGGCCGCGCGCCCGACACCCTGCTCCTGCTCGAGCACGAGGCGGTGTACACGGCCGGCAAGCGCACGCAGCCCGAGGACCGGCCCGTCGACGGCACGCCGGTCGTCGACGTCGACCGCGGCGGCCGCATCACGTGGCACGGCCCCGGGCAGCTCGTGGGGTATCCGATCGTGCGCCTGCCCGAGCCGATGGACGTCGTCGCGCACGTCCGCCGCATCGAGCGCCTCCTCATCGCGGTGCTGCGCACCCACGGCGTCGACGGCTACCAGGTGGACGGGCGCAGCGGCGTGTGGGTGCGCCGGCCGCTGTCGGAGGACAAGGTCGCGGCCATCGGGGTCCGCGTCGAGAAGGGCGTCACGATGCACGGCTTCGCGATCAACTGCGACAACTCGCTCGCCCCCTTCCGGCGCATCGTGCCGTGCGGCATCGCGGATGCCGGCGTCACGACGGTGAGCGAGGTCGCGGGCGCCATCGTCTCCCCCGCCGACGTGGCCGGCACGGTGGCCGCCGTGTTCGCCGACGAGTTCGCGGCGGTGGCCGCGTGAGCGCGCCGGAGGGACGCAAGCTCCTGCGCCTGGAGGTCCGCAACGCGCAGACGCCGATCGAGCGCAAGCCCGAGTGGATCAAGACGCGCGCGAAGACCGGCCCCGAGTACACCGAGCTGCGCGACCTCGTGAAGACCGAGGACCTGCACACGGTGTGCCAGGAGGCCGGCTGCCCCAACATCTACGAGTGCTGGGAGGACCGCGAGGCGACCTTCCTCATCGGCGGCTCGCAGTGCACGCGGCGCTGCGACTTCTGCCAGATCGACACCGGCAAGCCCGCGGAGTACGACACCGACGAGCCGCGCCGGGTCGCCGAGAGCGTCCGGCGCATGCGTCTGCGCTACGCCACCGTCACGGGCGTCGCGCGCGACGACCTCCCCGACGAGGGCGCGTGGCTGCACGCCGAGACGGTGCGCCGCATCCACGCCGAGAACCCCGGCACCGGCGTCGAGATCCTCGCGACGGACTTCTCCGGCGACCCCGCCCTGCTCGACGAGGTCTTCTCGAGCCGCCCCGAGGTGTTCGCGCACAACGTCGAGACCGTGCCGCGCATCTTCAAGCGCATCCGCCCGGCGTTCCGCTACGACCGGTCGCTGGGCGTCCTCTCGCGGGCGCGGGAGGCGGGCCTCATCACGAAGTCCAACCTCATCCTCGGCATGGGCGAGGAGCCCGAGGAGGTCGTGCAGGCGCTGCAGGACCTCCGGGATGCGGGCACCGACATCATCACGATCACGCAGTACCTGCGTCCCACCCCCCGCCACCTGCCCGTCGCACGGTGGATCAAGCCGGACGAGTTCGTCGCGTTCAAGGAGGAGGCGGAGCGGATCGGTTTCCTGGGCGTGCTGGCCGGACCGCTCGTGCGCTCCTCCTACCGCGCCGGCCGGCTGTGGGCGCAGTCGATGCTGTCGTACGGGCGCGAGATCCCCGCGGACCTGGCCCATCTGGCCGCCGACATCGCGGCGGACGAGCGCGGCTTCGCGCAGGCGGTCTGACTACGGCGCCGGCCAGATGTAGGGCAGGTCATCGGGCACGTCGTCGCCGAAGCGCGGCCGGTAGAACGCGGCGTCCTTGCGGATGAGGTTCGAGCGGTGCGCGCGGTGGAATGCCTCGTCGCCGATCCAGCGCGGCAGATCCAGGGCGTGCTGGTCGACGCCGTCGACCTCGGGCGCGTACGCGAGCAGCTTCTCGCGCACCGTGTCGGCGTGTCCCCGCTGGATCCACTCGTCGGTCATCGCGAGCCCGTACGCGACCAGGGCGGGCACATGCCCCGCCCACATCTTCGCCGCCGGATGGTGTCGCCAGCCGTGGCCGGGCACCGTCTGGGCGCGGATCAGCTGCAGCGTCTCCACGCGCTGCTTGCCGAGCCGCGGCGCGTCGAGTGCACGCGCGGACGCGGCGAAGGACGGGTACGGCAGGAAGGTCTGCACGCGTCGATCCTGCCGGAGCCGGCACGGACGGGCGCCGGGGCTTGACCGCGCGTCAGTCGGCGCTCGTGACCGACTGCACCTGGCCGTCGGAGGCGAGGTTCACGAGCAGCACGTCGTCCGTCGCATCCGGGTCGAGTGCGTACTCGAGCACCGCGAACGGCTCGCTGCCGCCGTGCTCGTCGGCGAGGATCGTCATGCTCATGAGCTGGAGGGAGCGGATGACGTCGATGTGCACGTCGCCCGAGATGTCGACGAGGAGGTCCTCGAGGTCGTCGCCCAGGGTGTCCTGCTGCTGCAGGATGTACTCCGTCACCTCGCTCGTGCGGTCGTCGAGCTCGTTCACCATCGCGTTGCGGGCGGTGCGGTCGATGGCCTCGAGCGAGGACACCATCGCCGCCGCGACGTCGAGCGCCGCCTGCGACACGTCGTCCTGGTCGGGCGCGGTCAGGTCGACCGTCACCGTCTGGTCGCCGAACTCGACGTTCTCCGACCAGAAGATCGCCCCGTCGGGCCCTGACTCCAGGAGTCCGAAGAAGTCGTGCTCGATCGCCATGTCCCTATGAAATCAGGTCGGCCGGGTCGCGGGTAGTCGTGGCTCAGTCCACGAGCGACGCGGCGAACACGTGCGGCGTGAAACCGGTGAGGTCGCCGATGCCCTCGCCCTGGCCGAGGAGCTTCACGGGGATGCCCGTGCGCTCCTGCACGGCGAGCACGAATCCGCCCTTGGCCGACCCGTCGAGCTTCGTGAGCACGAGGCCCGTGACGTCGGCGTGCTCGAGGAAGGCCTGTGCCTGCAGCACGCCGTTCTGGCCCGTCGTGGCGTCGAGGACGAGGAGGACCTCGCTGATCGGCGCCTGCTTCTCGACGACGCGCTTGATCTTGCCGAGCTCGTCCATCAGGCCGCCCTTGGTGTGCAGCCGTCCGGCTGTGTCGATGAGGACGATCTCGGTGCCGGTCTCCTTCGCGTGCGCGATGGTCTGGAAGGCGACGGACGCGGGATCCTGACCCTCGTGCTGCGGCCGCACGATGCTCGCGCCGCCGCGCTCGGCCCACGTCGCGAGCTGGTCGACGGCGGCCGCCCGGAACGTGTCGGCGGCCCCGACGACCACCGAGCGCCCGTAGCGCTGCAGGAACTTGGCGAACTTGCCGATCGTCGTGGTCTTGCCGACGCCGTTGACCCCGACGACGAGGACCACGGCGGGGCGCTCGGTCAGGCGCAGCGTCGTGTCGAACTTCGCGAAGTGCTCCTCGAGCGTCTCGCGCAGCATCCGCTGCAGGTCGCGCGGATCGGTCGTGCGAAAGCGGTCGACCTTCTCGTGCAGCTCCTCGACGATGCGCTCGGTGACATCCGGGCCGAAGTCGGCCGTGAGCAGCGCGGTCTCGAGGTCCTCCCACGTCGTCTCGTCGATCGTGGGCTTGACGAACAGGCCGCGCAGCGCGCGCCCGAGCGACCAGGAGTTCTCCGCCATACGCCCAGCCTAGAGCGGCGCGCTCAGACGGCAGCGCGTTCGGCGGCGCGGTCGCCGACGCGCTGACCGACGACGGCCGAGACGCCGTCCTGCCGCATCGACACCCCGTAGAGCGCGTCGGCGATCTCCATGGTGCGCTTCTGATGCGTGATGACGATGAGCTGACTGCTCGCGCGGAGTCGCTCGAACACGGCGAGCAGACGCCCCAGGTTCGCGTCGTCGAGGGCGGCCTCGACCTCGTCGAGGATGTAGAAGGGGCTCGGCCGGGCGGTGAAGATCGCCACCAGGAAAGCGACCGCCGCGAGAGAGCGCTCGCCGCCGGACAGAAGTGAGAGCCGCTCGATCTTCTTGCCCGCCGGGCGCACCGACACCTCGATGCCGGTCGTCAGGGGCGAATCGGGGTCGGTGAGCGAGATGCTCCCCGTGCCGCCGGGGAAGAGGATGGGGAAGATCTCGCCGAAGGCCGCGCGAGTGTCCTCGAACGCCGCGACGAAGATCGACTGCATCCGCTCGTCGAGCTCGTCGATGATCGTCAGCAGGTCGGCGCGCGTCCTCTCCAGGTCGGCGAGCTGCTCCGTGAGGAACGCGTGGCGCTGCTCCAGCGCGGCGAACTCCTCCAGTGCGAGCGGGTTCACGCGGCCCAGCTGGGCGAGCTTCCGCTCGGCCTCCTGCAGGCGGCGGCGCTGGTCCGCGCGGTCGAACGGCGTGCCCTCCGCCTCGTCGCCGTCCGCCGCGTCCGTCGACGGCACGGGCTGGTCCGGGCCGTATTCCGCGAGGAGAATATTCTGGTCGAGGCCGAGCTCCGACTGGACCCGCTCGACCAGCGAGGTCGCGTGCAGGCGCTTCTCGTGGATCTGCAGCTCGAGCCCGTGCACGCTCTCGGTGAGCGCGGAGAGGCGCTCACGAACGCCCGCCTCCTGCGCGCGGGCGGCGGCGAGCTCTGCGGTGACGGCGGTGCGAGCCGATTCCGCGGCGGCGAGCTCGACCCGCGCCCGGCTCACCGAGCGGTCGACCGAGTCGAGGAGTGCGGGGAGGCGACCGCTCACCTCGGCAGCGACATCCCGCTGGGCGCGGCGGATCACGGCGCGGCGGGCCGCCTCCTCGGCCGCCGCCCGCTCGCGCTCCCGCTGACGCTCGAGCTGCACGACGCGGGCCTCGCCGGCGCGAACCCGCTCGCGGAGGGTCTCGACGTCCAGCCGAGCGCGCATCTCGGCGTCGCGCGCCTCCTCGACCGCGGCGAGAAGGCCGTCGCGCGCCGATGCGTCGAGGATCGGGCGCGGGGCCTCGAGCGCGCGGGCGAGCTGCTCGTCGGCGACCCGCGCGGAGTCCTCCGCCTCGGCGGCCTGGGCCTGCGCCTGCGCGAGTCCCGCCGCGAGGCGCTCGCACTCGGCGATCGCCGCCTCGTGCCGCACCGTCACGCGGTTGACGCGCTCCGCGTGGGCGGCCAGCGCCGCGTCCTGCGCGCGGAGGGCGGCGAGGGTCTCCTTGGCGCGCGTGCGCGCCTCCGCGAGCGCCGCGCTCGCGTCGGCGACCGCGGCGCGGAGCGAATCGGCGACGACGACGATCTCGGCCAGGCGCTCGGATGCGGCGTCGCGCTCGGCGGCGAGCTCGAGACGCGAGCGGCCGGCGCCCGAGCCTGCTCGCAGCGTGTACGCGCCGACGATCTCGCCCGCACGCGTGACGATGGTGACGTCCGCAGCGTCGGTGTCGAGAGTGTCCAGGACGCGGCGGGCGGCGTCGAGATCATCGGCCACGAGCACGCGCGCCAGGAGACCGCGCACGCCGTCCGGCGCGTTCACGACATCCGCGGCGCGCACGGCGCCGTCGACCGCACGCGCCTCCCCCGCGGCCGCATCCGCGTCCGCCGTGACGATGTCCACGACGCCGAGGTCGGCCTCGCGGGCGAGGCGTGCCGTCGCGAAGGCGTCGTCGCGCGAATCGACGAGCAGTCCCTCCGCGAGCGGGCCGAGAGCGGCGGCGATCGCGGCCTCGTACCCCGGGTCGACCTTCACGGCGTCCGCCGTGAGCCCGCGGATGCCGGCGCCGCCGCCCGCCGCGAGGGCGGCAGCCGCGTTGCGCACATCCAGCGCGCGGCCGAGGGCCTTGGTCTGCGCGGTGAGCGCTTCGACCTCGCGCTCGGTCGCGTGGAGGCGCTCACGCAGCTCGCCGACGGCGGTCTCAGCCTCGGCGGCCTCGCGCTGCGCGCGCTCATACGCGGCCGCGTGCTCGGCGGCCGACTCCTCGGGAGCGGCCTGGGGCTCGAGCGCGGCGCGCTCGGCCTCCGCCTGGGCGCGCCGCTCGAGGGCGGCGTCGAGGGCGCGCTGCTGCCGCTCCACCGCCGAGCGCACGGCGGCCAGGGCGGATGCGGCGGCCTCCGCCGTGCCGCGGAGGGCGGTCAGGCGCATGTCGTGCTCCGACACGAGGGCGCTCTGCGCGGCGATGTCGACGTCGAGCGCGTCGAGCTCGGCACGGGCGCGGGTCACGGCGCGCGCGGCCTCCGCCGCGGCATCCTGCGCGTCGCCGAGGCCCGCGCCGATGTCGTCGATCTCGGCGCGCGCATCGTCGATCATGCCGGTCGTTACGGTGCTGATCTGCGCGGCACCGGCATCGTCGTCGGCCGACAGCAGCGCGAGCCGCTGCCCGGCGAGGCTGTAGAGTCCGCGCAGCCGCTCCTGCACCTGCTCGAGCGAGAAGGCGACGGCCCGCGCTCGATCGACGGCCTCGGAGCGCTGATCGTGCTCGAGCCGCTCGACCCGCGCACGCAGCTGCTCGGCCTGATCCTGCAGGACGAGCCGCTCGGCATGGCGCTCGTGCTCGGCGCGCGCGTGGTCGGCGAGCTGAGCGCGCAGTGTCGTCAGCTCGTCGGCGAACAGTCGCGCCTTCGCGTCGCGCACGATCGCCGCGATCGTCGCGGCCTCGCGGGCGATCTCCGCCTGGCGTCCGAGCGGCTTCAGCTGTCGGCGCAGCTCCCCCGCCAGGTCGCTCACGCGCGTGAGGTTCGCCTGCATCGCCTCGAGCTTGCGGAGCGTCTTCTCCTTGCGGCGCCGGTGCTTGAGGATGCCGGCGGCCTCCTCGATGAACCCGCGGCGGTCCTCGGGCGTGGCCTGCAGCACGTTGTCGAGGCGCCCCTGCCCGACGATCACGTGCATCTCGCGGCCGAGACCGGAGTCGCTCAGCAGCTCCTGCACGTCGAGCAGGCGGCACGACTCGCCGTTGATGGCGTATTCGCTCGCGCCGGTGCGGAACAGGGTCCGGCTGATCGTCACCTCGGAGTACTCGATCGGCAGCGCGCCGTCGGCGTTGTCGATCGTGAGCTGCACTTCCGCGCGGCCCAACGGCCCACGCGTCGCGGTGCCGGCGAAGATGACGTCCTCCATCTTGCCGCCGCGGAGGGTCTTGGCCCCCTGCTCGCCCATGACCCACGCGAGCGCGTCGACGACGTTGGACTTGCCCGAACCGTTCGGACCGACGATGCACGTGACGCCCGGCTCGAAGGCGAAGGTCGTCGGCTGCGCGAACGACTTGAAGCCTTTGAGCGTGATGCTCTTCACGTGCATGACGACGCCCTCCGGCCCGGCGATTCCACCGCCTCACGGTACCGGACCGCCGCGCCCGGGCCCGCGCGGCCCGCCGCAGCGCACGGCGACACGCCCGGATGTCGGGCATTTCTGCGAATCAGCTTGACGTCTCCTGGACTCGTCCGCTAGCGTCACAGATCGCGTCCGAAGTCGAGAGGAGGTCACCATGATGATTCAGCGCAACGTTTCCGGCACCACGCCATTCGGCATGCCGTCTCGCGCCGCGGTGACCCGCTCCTTCGGGGCTTTCGCCCGCACGGCCGGCTGACCCGCTCACGGGAGGACTCCGTCTGCACGACGGAGCACGCGCCCGCTCGATGCCTCCGCATCGCGGCGCTCCTTCACGCCTGAGCCCTTCGACGTCGCCCCGCGCGACCCTGCCCGCTTCCGGGCGCCCTCCCATCCATCCCACTCGAAAGAGACCACGATGAACACCACCCTTTCGCGCGCGCGGTCTCTCGACCAGCTCGCGCAACCCGTCCACGACGAGATCCACTCGTCCATGCCGCGCATCTCGCCGATCGATCGGCTGTCGCTGCGGCTCGGCCTGTGGCTGCTGCTGCGCAGCACGCGCAGCATCCGCCGCATCCGCCCCCACGACGAGCACGCCCACGCGCGCCGTCTCGAGCTCGAGCGCCAGTCGCGCGACCTCGAGGCCCAGCGCACGCGTCTGCTCGCCAGCGCCCTGACCTGAATCGAGCGGCCGGGGATCGCCACCGCGATCCCCGGCCCTCCCTGACGAGAGAACCCACCATGAGCACGTCACCCGCCGGTCTCGAACTCCGGCCCCTGCACATCCCCGCGTCGATCGACGATCCCGACGCCGCCGACTTCCGCGAGATGGTGCGCGTACGCAACATCGTCTACGCCCAGATCTCCGGCAACGACGACGACAGCATGACCGCGGCGGAGATCCTGCCGGCCTACGCGCCCACCCCCACCGAGCGCCGACTGGTCTGGATCGCCGTCCTGGACGGCGCCGTGGTCGGACGCGCGGGCCTCGACGTGCCGCTCGAGGAGGGCTCGCGCGTGGCGTTCTTCCTCATCGAGCTCCTGAGCGAGGTGCGGGGACGCGGCATCGGCTCCGCGGCCTACGCGCTGGTCGAGCGCACCGCACGCGAGAACGGCCGGTCCGTCCTGCAGTCGTGGGCGGAGCATCCGGCGGCCGACGGCCCGCGGCTGGAGCCGCCCACGGGCTTCGGCAGCATCCCCGAGGATCACGCCGCGCGGTTCTACCTGCGGCACGGGTACGCGCTCGAGCAGGTGGAGCGCCACAGCGTGCTCGACGTCGCTGCCGGAGGCGCTCCCGCACGTATCGACGCGCTGCTCGAGGAGGCCGTGGCGGCCTCCTCGGGGTACCGCGTCGTGCAGTGGCAGCTGCCCACGCCGCCGGAGTTCGTCGACGGCTACGCGTGGATGAAGTCGCGCATGGTCACCGACGCACCCGCGGCGGCGCTCGAGTTCGACGAGGAGACGTGGGACGAGGCCCGCCTTCGCCGTCACGAGAAGGTCTATCTCGACGCGGGCCGCACGATGCTGGTCACGGCTGCGCAGCACGTGGACTCCGGTGAGCTGGTGGCCTTCAACGAGCTCGTGATCGGGCGCGACCGCACCGAGGCCACCCACCAGGAGGACACGCTCGTGCTCAAGGAGCACCGCGGACACCGGCTGGGCATGCTCGTGAAGTGCGCGGGCCTCGTGGCGTGGCGCGACATCGCACCGGCGTCGGCGCGCGTGCACACCTACAACGCGGAGGAGAACCGTCCGATGCTCGACATCAACGAGACGATCGGGTTCGCCCCCGTCGCCTACAACGGCGCATGGAAGAAGGTGCTCGATGTCCGATGACACGCTGAGACTCGAACCGCTCGTGGTGCCGGCGTCACTCGATGACGCCGGCGCCGGCCCTTTCCTCGAGTATGTCCGCCTGGACAACGCCGTCTGCCGCGACGACACCGGGCACGACGGACTCGAGAAGGACGCCGCCGAGGTGTGGGGGTTCTGGCGCGCGCGCGAGGACTGGGAGCACATCGGCGTGCGCGCCGTCCGTGACGGCCGCACGCTCGGCGTGTGCGCCATGACGGTCTCGACCGCACCCGGCACGGCGACCATGGAGTACGACCTCGTCGTGGACCCGGGCGCATGGGGAGACGGCGTCGAGGAGGCCCTCGCCCAGGCGGCCGAGGACGAGGCGCGCTCGCGCGGCCTGCGGTCGCTGCACACCTGGACGCTGCACCGCCCCGACGCCCCCGGCCCGGCCGTCGTGCCGAGCACCGGTTTCGGGACGGCCCCGGTCGAGCACCGGCACGTGCGGCTCCTCACCGGGCGCGGGTACAGCCTCGAGCAGGTCGAGCGCACGAGCGCCTTCGACCTGCACGGGTCCTTCGAGGCGGTCGAGCGGCTGCTCGCCGAGGCGCTGCCCCACGTGGGCCCGGACTACCGCCGGGAGCAGTGGGGCGCGCGCACCCCCGATGCGTACGTCGACGCGTTCGCGCACGCGATCTCCCGGATGTCGACGGATGCGCCGCAGGGCGGGCTCGACATCGAGGAGCAGCACTGGGACGCCGAGCGCGTGCGGCGGCGCGAGAAGCGCCTGGCCGATCAGGGCCTGACGACCTCGGTGGCCGCCGTGATCCACGAGCCCACCGGCGCGGTCGCCGCCTACAACGAGCTCGCGATCGGTGGGGACGGCAGCGGCGTCACGCAGCAGTACGGCACGCTCGTGCTGCGTGAGCACCGCGGGCGCCGGCTCGGCACGATCGTGAAGGCGGACAATCTGCTGCGCTGGCGGACGATCGCGCCGCTCTCGCCGCGCGTGACGACGTTCAACGCCGAGGAGAACCGCCCGATGCTCTCGATCAACGAGGCGCTCGGGTTCGTCCCGGTGTCCTACGCGGGCGCGTGGAAGCTGACGCTGGCGTAGCGTCGCCGGATCGCGCGGCCGCCGGGCGCGGCGGCCGCTGGCACCGCGGGCAGAAGTGGCTCGACCGGTTCGTGAACGACACGCGCACGATGGGACGGCCGCATCGGGGACACGGCTCTCCGGTGCGGCCGTACGCGTTGAGGGAGTGCGCGAAGTACCCGGCCTGCCCGTTGACGTTCACATACTGGGCGTCGAAGCTCGTGCCGCCCTCCGCGAGGGCCCTGTCGAGCACCGCGCGCACCTCGGCGAGCAGGCGCCCGACGGCGCGGCCCGACAGCTCACGCGCCGGCGTCTCGGGATGGATGCGGGCGGCCCACAGCGACTCGTCGGCGTAGATGTTGCCGATGCCGCTGACGGTCGTCTGATCCAGGAGCACCCGTTTGACGGCCGACCCCTTGCGGGCGAGAGCCCGGCGGAAGGCCCGCTCGTCGAAGGCGCGGTCGAGTGGGTCGCGGGCGATGTGCGAGACCTGAGCGGGCACGAGCGGCAGGTCGCTCCCCCGGCCGCCGGGCGCCGCATCCGGCGTCGGGAGCAGCGGGTCGATCGCGAGCGAGCCGAAGGTGCGCTGGTCGGCGAAGACGAGCGCGACCTCGCCGTGGCGGGGATGCTCGAGGTGGATGCGCACACGTTCGTGGCGCTCCGTCGGCGATCCGGGCGCGCGCAGCAGCATCTGCCCGCTCATGCCGAGGTGCGCGAGCACCGCCCGGGGCTCGCCGTCCTCGACCGCGATCGGCAGCCACAGGAACTTGCCCCGGCGGACGGCCGCGTCCAGTCGTCGCCCGGTCAGGGCGGCCTCGAAGGCCGACCCCGGCTCGCCGTGCCGCGTCAGTGCGCGCTCGTCGAGCACCTCGACACCGGCGATGAGCGCACCCGCGACGGCGGGCTCGAGGCCGGCGCGGACGACCTCCACCTCGGGCAGTTCAGGCACGGGAGTTGAGGTCGCGCCACGCGGTGAGGGCGGCGGCCATCTCGGCCTGCTTCTTGCTCGAACCCTCGCCGGTGGCGGCGAGACCGTCGCCCACCCGGACGGTGGCGGTGAAGCGCCGGTCGTGATCCGGTCCGCGGGCCTCGACGTCGTACGCGGGCGCGGGCAGGCCGCGTCGGGCGGCGAGCTCCTGAAGGCTCGTCTTCGGGTCCATCGCGGCGCCGTAGCGATCCGGGTCGGCGAGCAAGGGCTCCACCAGGCGGAGCACCAGAGCGGTGGCCGCATCCGGTCCGGCCGACAGGTACGTCGCGCCGATGACGGCCTCCATCGTGTCGGCGAGGATCGAGTCCTTGTCGCGGCCGCCGGTGAGGTCTTCGCCGCGGCCGAGGAGCAGATGCGCGCCGAGGCCGATCGTGCGCGCGACCTCCGCGAGGGCGACGGTGGAGACGACGCTCGCGCGGCGCTTGGCGAGCTCTCCCTCGTCGAGGTCGGGATGCCGCGTGAACAGGCGCACCGTCACGGCCTGCCCGAGCACCGCGTCACCGAGGAACTCGAGGCGCTCGTTGTGGGCGATGCCGCCGTTCTCGTACGCGTACGAGCGATGCGTCAGGGCAAGCGAAAGCAGCTCGGGGTCGATGTCGACCCCGAGCTGATCGGTCAGAGACGGTCCGATCCGAGTGTCCGTCACGGCTTCAGCCGCCGACGTCAGACGTCGGCGACCTTGCGGCCCTTGTACTCGAGGAACAGCTCGGTGCCCTGCGAGTCGGTCACGACCTTCGCCTGGTGGGGACGGCTGTAGACGACCTTGCCGTTCTCGATCGTCTTGACGAGGGCGGGCGCCTCCGCCTTCCACTGCGCACGGCGCGAGCGGGTGTTCGAGCGGGAGACCTTCCGCTTCGGGGGGTTACCTGCCATGGCTGACTCTTCTCTATCTCTCGGCGTCGCGACGCGGTGCGTCGCCGTCGGGGTCTGGGGTGTACTGCCGCAGCGCGGCCCATCGGGGATCGACGGGTTCCTGCCGCCGCTCCGCGGTGCTCTCGGTCAGCCGCTCGCCCGTTTCCGGGTCGAGCCCGGGGCAATCCGGCTGACACACCGGTTGGAACGGAAGCGACAGGACGATCGCGTCTCGGACGACGATCTCCAGGTCCACATGGTCGTCGCGAACCTCGAAGTCCTCCGCTTCCTCCCCAGGATACGCGAAAAGCTCCTGAAACTCGACTTCGACGGGCTCGGCGATGTCGGTCAGGCACCGTCCGCACACGCCCGCCATCTCGGTGTCGGCCGTGCCGGAGACGAGGATGCCCTCGTGGACGGACTCGAGGCGCACCTCGATGTCGATCGGCTCGCCCTGCGGGACGGAGACGAGGCCCTCGCCCCATTTCTCGGGCGCGGGGATCTCGAGCGAGAACTCGCGCATCTCCCCCGGTCGCCGGACGATGTCGCGGACGGGCACGACGAACGGCCCCTTGCGTGTCTTCACCCTCCGATTTTACCGGCGCCCGCGCGTCCGCGGGCCGACGTCAGCGGCGCGCGCCGCCGTCGAGGAAACGGGCCACCGCCGGCGGCACGAAGGGCGAGACGTCGCCGCCGAGCGCGGCGACCTGACGGACGAGGCTGCTGGAGACGAGCGCGTGGGCCGGGTCGGGCAGGAGGAAGACCGTCTCGACGTGGGCGAGGTGCCGGTTCACGATCGCCATGGGCGTCTCGTAGGCCACGTCCACCTGGGAGCGGATGCCCTTCACGAGCACCCCGGCCCCCACCTCGGTGGCGTAGTCCACGAGGAGTCCGACGCTCCACGACGCCACGATGACCTCGGCGTCGCCCATGTCGTCCTCGGCGACCGACTGCTCGAGCAGGCTCAGCCGCTGCGCGATCGGGAGCATCGCCTCCTTGCCCGGGTTGTGCACCACGAGCACGTGGAGCTGGTCGTACAGCCGCGCGGCCCGGCGGATCACGTCGAGGTGGCCGAGGGTGGGGGGATCGAACGACCCCGGGACGACGGCGATCCGGCTGCTCATGCGCTCACCCTATCGAGCGCTGCTGTGGTCACCACGACGGCGCGTCACGCCTTGACGAGCGCCGCCCATTCCTCCGCGCTGACGCGCCGCTCGATGGCGCCGGCGAGCCCCGGATGCTGCGACAGCGTCGGGTCGTCGGCGATGACGGCCTCCGCCTCGGCCCGCGCGATCGCGATGAGGTCGGCGTCCATGACCACGCGCAGGAGCCGAAGCGACGAGCGCGCACCCGACTGCGCGGCGCCCAGGACGTCGCCCTCCCCGCGCAGCTCGAGATCCACCTCGGCGAGCTCGAAGCCGTCGAGCGTGCGCGCGACCGCCTCGACGCGCGAGCGCGACGACGTGCCGGGAGCCGCCTCCGTGACGAGCAGGCACAGCCCGGCGTGCTCGCCCCGGCCGACGCGGCCGCGCAGCTGGTGCAGCTGCGAGATCCCGAAGCGCTCGGCCTCCAGGATCACCATCGTCGAGGCGTTCGGGACGTCCACGCCGACCTCGATCACCGTGGTCGCCACGAGGACGTCGACGTCGCCGCGCGAGAACGCCTGCATGATGGCGTCCTTTTCGTCGGCGGGGAGCTTACCGTGGAGGACCGCGACCCGCAGGTCGGCGTAGCGCGGATGCCGCGCGAGGAGCCCTGCGACCTGCACGACGCCCCACCGGGTGCGCGCACCCTCCGCCGCGGGCGGGGGCGGCTCGTCGTCGGTGTCGTCGACGTCGCCCGCGTCCGCGTCGATCGCCGCGCACACGACGAACGCCTGCCGCCCGCGCTCGACCTCCTCCGCGACGCGGTCCCACACCCGCGCGAACCACGACGGCTTCTGGGCGATCGGCGCGACGAAGGTCTCGATGCCCGCGCGGCCCACCGGCATCGTGCGGATCGTCGACACGTCGAGGTCGCCGAAGACCGTCATCGCGACGGTGCGCGGGATGGGCGTGGCCGTGAGCACGAGCGTGTGCGGCGCCGTGCCCTTGGCCCGCAGCGCCTCGCGCTGGTCGACGCCGAACCGGTGCTGCTCGTCGACGACGACGAGCCCGAGGTCGGCGAACGTCGTCTTCGCGCTCAGGAGCGCGTGGGTGCCGACGACGATCCGGGCCTGTCCCGATGCGACGCGCAATGACGCCTTCCGGCGCTCGGCGGCGGTCATCTGGCCGGTGAGGAGCGTGGGCATGAGCTCGGGGGCCAGCTGCGGGCCCAGCATGCGCGTGATCGAGCGCAGATGCTGCGCGGCGAGCACTTCGGTCGGGGCGATCAGGGCGGCCTGTCCGCCGGACTCGGCGACCTGCAGCATCGCCCGCAGCGCGACGAGCGTCTTGCCGGAGCCGACCTCGCCCTGCACGAGGCGGTTCATGGGCCAGTCGCGCACGAGGTCGTCGGCGATGCGGGCGCCCACCTCGACCTGGTCGGGCGTGAGGGCGAACGGCAGCGCCGCGTCGAAGCGCTCGAGCAGGCCGCCGGGCGCCGCGGGACGCTGCGTCGCCGACATCGCGCGGACCGACTGCCGCTGCTGGAACAGCGCGGTCTGCAGGACGAGCGCCTCGTGCATGCGGAGCGTCGCGACGGCGCCGCCCACCTGGTCCTCGGTCTCGGGGCGGTGGATGCGCTCGAACGCGCTCCGCGCGTCGAGCAGGCCGTAGCGGCGTCGGAAGCCCTCGGGCAGCGGATCGTCGATCTCGGCGAGGGTGTCGAGCACCTGCGCGATCGTCTTCTGGATGAGTGTGCTGGCCAGCGTGCTCGTCGCCGGGTAGATCGGGATGGGCTTGTGCGCGTTGGCCTCGGCGGTCATGCGCGCCTCGGCGACGTCGTCGAAGAGCTGGTAGTCGGGGTTGGTGAGCTGCGTCTGGTGACGGTACTGACCGACCTTGCCGGAGAACAGGCCCCGGCGCCCGGGCGTCAGCTCGTTCTTGCGCCAGGCCTGGTTGAAGAACGTGAGGGTGAGCTGGCCGTCGCCGTCGCTGATCACGACCTCCAGCAGCGACCCGTTGCGGTTGCGCATGCGGCGGTCTTCGGCCGACACGACCTCCGCCACGATCGTGACCGGCTCGCCGAGGGGCAGCGACGCGATGGGGGTGAGCTCGCCGCGTCGCGCGTAGCGGCGCGGGTAGTGCGCGAGGAGCTGGCCGACCGACGTGATGGCGAAGGCCCGCTCGAACAGGCCCGCCGTCTTCGCCCCGACGGCGTCCGCCAGACGCGTGGACAGCGTGACGGCGGGCATGCCGTCGAGTCTAGGGCGGGGTGCGGACGCACCGGTTTGTAGGCTGGGCGGGTGACCCGCATCATCGCCGGCGGAGCCGGCGGCACCGTGATCGAGGTGCCCGCCAGCGGCACGCGACCCACGAGCGACCGGGTGCGCGAATCCCTGTTCGGCGCGCTGGACGCCGCCGAGGTGCTGGCCGGCGCCCGCGTGCTCGACCTGTACGCGGGGTCGGGCGCCCTGGGTCTCGAGGCGCTCAGCCGCGGCGCCGCATCCGCCGACCTCGTCGAGCACGCGGCGCGCGCGGCGCACATCGCGCAGCGCAACATCGAACGCGTGCGCCGCGCGGGTGTCGACGGCGTCGCGCGCGTGCACCGGGCGACGGTCGCGGCGTTCCTCGCCGCGGCGTCTGGGACGTGGGACCTCGCCTTCCTCGACCCGCCGTACGACCTGCCCGACCGCGACCTCACCGCCGCGCTCGTCGCCCTCGCGCCGCACCTCGGTGCCGATGCGACGGTCGTCGTCGAGCGCGCGCGCCGCTCCCCCGCCCCGGCATGGGAGGAAGCCGGCCTCGAGGCGTGGCGCGACCGCTCGTACGGCGACACGACGCTGTGGTGGGGTCAGCCGCGCGTCGCGTCCCAGTCGCGATAGGGATCCCAGCCGCCCCGACCGGTGTGGGGCGCGCCGTCGACGAGGAGCGCGTGCGGCCCGCGTTCGCGGACCACCCCGATCACCCGGCCCGGGCCCGCGTAGCCGGGCGGCGCGGTGAGCAGGAGGGCGTGGTCCTCGCCGCCGGCCAGCGCCCGCTCCGGCTCGTCGCCCAGCGCGGACCGCGACAGCTCGATCGTGACGCCGGAGGCGTCGGCCATGCGCCGCGCGTCGAGCGCGAGGCCGTCGGAGACGTCCATCATCGCGTGCGCGCCGGCCCGGGCCGCGGCCACTCCGGCGGCGACGGGCGGATGCGGCGCCAGCTGGCGCGCGAGGGCGTGCGCGTCGTCGTCGGACAGGGCGGCGAGCTCGGCGTCGGTCGCAGCGCGCGGCGAGCCGTCGGCGTCCGTGAAGCGCGTGAACAGCAGCTCCAGCCCGCGCGCGGCCACTCCCAGCTCACCGATGACGCGCACCTCGTCACCGGCGCGCGCGCCGGAGCGGAGGACGGGGGCGGCGCCGTCGAGCGATCCGAGCGCCGTGACGGCGACCGTCAGCGTGTCCGACGCGGTGAGGTCGCCGCCTTCGACCGCGCACCCGGGAGCGAGCTCGGCGCACGCGGCGGCGAGACCCTCGCCGAACCGCGTCACGAACGCGACGTCGGTGTCGTCGGGGAGCGCCACGGCGACCAGGAGCGCCGTCGGGCGCGCGCCCATCGCGGCGACGTCGGCGAGGTTCACCGCCGCGGACTTCCAGCCGAGCTCGAAGGGCCCGGTCCACGCCAGCCGGAAGTCGGGACCGTGCACGAGCGTGTCGGTCGTGGCCACGACGCGGCCGTCGGGCGCTGCGATGACGGCGGCGTCGTCGCCGGGCCCGACGAGCGCACGGGAGGGAGGCAGCGCCGCGAGGATGCGCCGCAGCACGTCGCCCTCGCCGAGCGCTCCCACAGTGCCGGGCAGGGTCTCGTCCACGGCGACCACGCTACCGGCCGCGGGTCCGCAGGCCCCGCGGCGCGGGGTTAGCCTGGAGGGGTGACCCGCCAGCGCCGACTGCTCGCCGCCGTCGCCGTCGCGGCCCTCTCCCTCGGCCTCGCCGCCTGCGCCGGCACCGTCTCGCTCCAGCCCGCTCCGGAGGCGAACGACCCCGCGTGCGCCGACGTCATGGTCCGCCTGCCGCAGACCGTCGCGGGCGAGGAGCGCCGATGGACGGACGCGCAGTCCACGGCGGCGTGGGGGTCGCCGACGGCGGTCATCATGACGTGCGGCGTCGAGGAGCCCGGTCCCACGACGCAGCCGTGCACCGACGTGCAGGGCGTGTTCTGGATCGTCGACGAGTCGGACGCCCCGAAGTACCGCTTCACGACGTTCGGACGCTCGCCCGCCGTCGAGGTGTACCTCGACTTCGACGTCGTCGGCAGCGCCGACACGCTGCGCGCCCTCTCCCCCGTGCTCGCGGCCCAGCTGGAGCAGACCGGCGCGACGTGCACGGAGCGTCCCGGATCGTGACGCGCGCGGGCCTCAGCGGGGGCCGCGCGCGAGCGCGTCGTCGATCAGCTCGGTGAGCAGTTCCGCGTAGGTCATGCCGCTCGCGATCCAGCAGCGCGGGAACATCGAGATCGGCGTGAAGCCGGGCATCGTGTTGACCTCGTTCACGAAGAACTCCGCACCCGTGTAGAAGAAGTCCACGCGCGCGAGGCCCTCGCCGCCCAGCGCCTCGAAGGCGCGGGCGGCGATCCGCTGCATCTCGGCGAGCTCGCCGTCGCGCAGGTCCGCCGGGCACACGAGGTCGACGCCCGGCGCGTCGAGGTACTTCGCCTCGAAGTCGTAGAACTCACGGCCCGTCACGACGATCTCCCCCGCGACGCTCACGCGCGGCGGCGCGCCGTCGCGGCCGGGGAGCACGCCGCATTCGATCTCGCGACCGACGACGGCCTGCTCGACGAGCGCGAGGGAGTCTTCCGCGAACGCGGTCTCCAGCGCCGCATCCAGCTCGTCGGCCGTCGACACCTTCGACACGCCGACGCTCGACCCGGCGCGGTTGGGCTTGACGAACACGGGCAGCCCGAGACCGGCGATGCGACGCTCCCACAGCGAGCGGTCGCGCTGCCAGTCCGCGCGGGTGACGGCGACCCACGGCACGACGGGCACACCCGCCGAGCGCAGGACGTTCTTCGCGACATTCTTGTCCATGCCCACGGCCGACATCAGCACGCCGCCGCCCGCGTAGGGCAGCCCGACGAGCTCGAGCAGGCCCTGGACCGTGCCGTCCTCGCCGTAGCGGCCGTGGAGGATCGGGAAGACGGCGTCGATCTCGCCGAGCGAGCGCTCCCCCGCCGCATGCGCGACACGCAGTTCGCGCGTGCGCGCGGATTCCGGCCACCGGATGCGCGTGCCGTTGTCGACGACCTCGGGGAGTCGGGCGGCGTCCAGCGCGAACTTGTCGGGGTCGTCGTCCTCGAGGACGAAGGCCCCGTCGCGCGTGATGCCGACCGGGATCACGCGGAAGCGCTCACGATCGATCGCCCGGAGCACGCCGCCCGCCGTCGCGGAGCTGATCGAGTGCTCGCTGGAGCGACCGCCAAAGAGCACCACGACCGCCGGCTTGTCCATTCTGCGTCCTCTCGCCCGTGGGCTTGTCGTCGTCCGTCGTGAGGTGGGGCGCGATGTCGCGCGGGGCCATCGTGCCGTCGAGCACCATCTTCACCTGCTCGACGATCGGCATCCGCACGCCGACCTTCTCCGCGAGCTGCAGGATCGGCGCGACGGATGCCAGCCCCTCGGCCGTCTGATCCATCTGCTTGACCACGTCCGGCAGGCTGAGCCCCTGGCCAAGCAGGCGGCCGGCGGTGTTGTTGCGGCTGAGCGGCGACTGGCACGTCGCGATGAGGTCGCCGAGGCCCGCGAGGCCCTGCAGGGTCTCGGGGTGCGCGCCCTGCGCGACGGCGAAGTCGGTCATCTCGACGAGCCCGCGCGTGATGATCGAGGCCTTCGTGTTCTCGCCGTAGCCGACGCCGTCGACGATGCCGATCGCGACGGCGATGAGGTTCTTCAGCACCCCGCCGAACTCGGTTCCGATGACGTCGGTGTTCACGAACGTGCGGAAGTAGCGGTTGCGTGCGCGCAGGGCGACCGCCTCGGCGGTCTCCTGGTCGATCGAGGAGATGACCGCGGCGGTCGGCTCCTCGCGGGCGATCTCCAGCGCGAGGTTCGGTCCGGAGGCCACGGCGATGCGCTCGGGATCGACGGCGAGCCCCTGCTCGATCACCTCGCTCATGCGCAGTCCCGTGCTCTTCTCGACGCCCTTCATGAGGGAGACGATCGGCGCGTCGGTGCGCGCGACGAGCGGACGGATCGCGGCGAGGTTCTCGCGCAGCGACTGACTCGGCACCGACAGGTACACCTGCTCGGCGCCGTCGAGCGCTTCCGCCAGGTGCGAGGTCGCCGTCATGTGCCGCGGCAGGTTGATGCCGGGCAGGTAGCGCGTGTTGCGGTGCGCGGTGCGGATCTCCTCGGCGAGCTCGGGGCGCCGGGCCCACATCGTCACGGCGGCGCCGCCGTCGGCGAGCACCTTGCCGAACGTCGTCCCCCAGTTGCCCGCGCCGATGACGGCGACCCGCGGCAGGGGCGCCTCCCTACGAGTCAAGGCGGCCCGTCTCGGTCTGCCCGTGCGCGGACGGGTTCCAGCGCTCCGTGGGGGCCGACAGGCCGCGGAGGTCGGCCACGAGGTCGGTCACCCGATCCATGACGACCTCGGTCGCGCGCGCGAGCACGGCCGGCTGCTGCTGGCCGCGGAACTCCGACAGGTCGACCGGAGCGCCGAACACCATGCGCACGCGCTTGCGCGGCGGCCACACCCGCAGCTTGCCGTAGCGCGGCAGGATCTCCTGCACGCCCCAGTGGGCGACGGGGATGACCGGGAGGTCGCCCGCGAGCGCCAGACGCACGGCGCCGGTCTTCCCCCGCATGGGCCACAGGTCGGGATCGCGCGTGAGCGAACCCTCGGGATAGACGATGACCCCGCGGCCGTGCTCGACGAGCGCCTCGGCGGTGCGGATCGTCTCGCGCGCGGCAGCACTCGTGGCCGCACGCGACACCGGCACCATGCCCGTGGCACGCAGGGCCCAGCCGAGCACCGGCACCCGGAAGAGACTCTCCTTCGCCATGAAGCGCGGTGCGCGGCCCAGGCGCCACACCGCTACGGCGACGACGAGCGGGTCGAACTCGGAGTTGTGGTTCGGGGCCAGGACGTACGGCCCCTCCTCGGGCAGGTTGTCGCCGCCGGAGATCTCGAGCTTGGCGAACCATCCCGTCAGCGGCACGACGATCGCGCCGAGCAGCCAGAACACGCTCGGGCGGGACTTCTCACGCGATGCGCGTCGCCGCGGGCTCATCGTCGTCATCCGATGACGTCGAAGTCGGCGCCGAGCGCCTCGAGCTTCGCGAGGAACTTCTCGTAGCCGCGGCGGATGATGCCGATGTTGCGCACGACCGACTCCCCCTCCGCCGTCAGCGCCGCGATCACGTAGCTGTAGCCGCCGCGGAGGTCGGGCACGACGACGTCGGCGCCATGCAGCGGCGTCGGGCCGTTGATGACCGCGGCCTGCTCGAGCGAGCGACGCGGCACGCGCCGGTCGGGGGTGTCGATGCCGTGGGGGTGCACGACGATGTCGGCGCCCATCTGGTTCAGCGCCTGCGTGAAGCCGAGCCGGTTCTCATACACGGTCTCGTGCACCGTGGAGGTGCCGTGCGCCTGGGTCAGCGCGACGATGAGCGGCTGCTGCCAGTCCGTCATGAAGCCGGGGTGCACGTCCGTCTCGACCATGACCGGCTTGATGTCGCCGCCGCGGCGGAAGCGGATGCCGTCCTCGCGGACGTCGAACCACCCGCCGGCCTTGCGGAACACGTTGAGGAACGTCAGCATGTCCTGCTGCTTCGCGCCCTGGACGAAGATGTTGCCGTCGGTGGCCAGTGCGGCGCACGCCCACGAGGCGGCCTCGTTGCGGTCGAAGATCGCGCGGTGGTCGTAGCCCTCGAGGCGGTCCACACCCTCGATGAGGATCACGCGGTTGGGCTCGTAGGAGATGATCGCGCCCATCTTCTGCAGGACGGCGATGAGATCCATGATCTCCGGCTCGATCGCGGCGCCGCGCAGCTCCGTGACGCCCTTCGCCTTCACCGCCGTCAGCAGCACCTGCTCGGTGGCGCCGACGCTCGGGTAGGGCAGCTCGATCTTTGCGCCGTGCAGGCCGTCGGGCGCCGTGATGCGGATGCCCTCGTAGCTCTTGTCGACCACGGCGCCGAAGGCGCGCAGCGCGTCCATGTGGAAGTTGATCGGACGGTCGCCGATGCGGCATCCGCCGAGGTCGGGGATGAGCGCCTGGCCCAGCAGGTGCAGCAGCGGTCCGCAGAACAGGATCGGGATGCGGGAGGCCCCCGCGTACGCGTCGATCTCCTCGAAGTGCGCCGCGACGGCACCGCTCGGGTCGAAGTGGAGCGTGCCCTCCTCGTCGCCGTCCCACACGCGCACGCCGTGCACCTCGAGGAGCGAGCGGACCACCTGGACGTCGCTGATGTCGGGCACGTCGCGCAGGGTGCTCGTCGTCTCGCCGAGGAGGGCGGCGACCATCGCCTTCGTGACGAGGTTCTTCGCCCCCTTCACCTCAACGCGGCCCGACAGCGGGCGTCCGCCGCGGATGGCGAGGACGTCACCGGTTTCCGCGGTCGGCTCGGTGGTGGCGCGACCGGCGTCGGGGACGACTGTGCTCATGGGGGAACCTCACTTGGTGTGGACGAGGGGCGGAACGGCGCCCGGATGGGGTGCCGTGGCTTACGGAACGGGGAGCGTCCGCGGCCGCCATGCCTCGCGACGAGCCTCGAACTGCGCGATCTTGTCTTCGTTGCGCAGGGTGAGCCCGATGTCGTCGAGCCCTTCGAGAAGCCGCCACCTAGTGTAATCATCGATGTCGAACGCGACCTGGAGGTCGCCGATCACGGCCTGCCGCGCCGCGAGGTCGACGGTCATCTCGACACCCGGCTGCGCGTCGATCGCCGCCCAGATGCGCTCGAGGTCGTCCTCCGTGATGATGCCCGTGAGCAGGCCCTGCTTGCCCGCGTTGCCGCGGAAGATGTCGGCGAACTTGGGACTCAGCACGACGCGGAAGCCGTAGTCGCGCAGCGCCCACACCGCGTGCTCGCGCGACGAGCCGGTGCCGAAGTCGGGGCCGGCGACGAGGATCGACGCCGAGCGGAACGCCGGCTGGTTCAGGATGAACTCGGGATCCTGCCGCCAGTTGGCGAACAGCGCGTCCTCGAACCCGGTCTTGGTGACCCGCTTGAGGTAGACGGCCGGGATGATCTGGTCGGTGTCGACGGCCGAGCGCTTGAGCGGCGCGGCGACTCCGGTGTGCGTCGTGAACGCGTCCATGTCAGGCCTCCACTCGGTTCGCGGCGAGATCGGCGGGGCTGGAGAGCGTGCCGCGGATCGCGGTGGCCGCCGCGACGAGCGGCGACACCAGGTGCGTGCGGCCGCCCTTGCCCTGGCGGCCTTCGAAGTTGCGGTTGGACGTCGACGCGCACCGCTCGCCCGGCGCGAGCTGATCCGGGTTCATGCCGAGGCACATCGAGCACCCCGCGAACCGCCACTCGGCGCCGAACTCCTCGAAGACCTTGTCCAGGCCCTCCGCCTCGGCCTCCAGGCGCACGCGGGCCGAGCCGGGCACGACCATGACGCGCACGCCGTCGGCTTTGCGCTGCCCGCGGATCACCGACGCGAACGCGCGGAGGTCTTCGATCCGGCTGTTGGTGCACGAGCCCATGAAGACCGCGTCCACGCGCACGTCCTTCAGCGGCGTGCCGGGCTGCAGGTCCATGTACTCCAGGGCGCGCTCGGCCGCCGCCCGCTCGGCGGGGTCGGTCATCGCGGCGGGGTCGGGCACGACGTCGCCGAGCGACACGCCCTGACCGGGGTTCGTGCCCCACGTGACGAACGGCTCGAGCTCCGCGGCATCCAGGAACACCTCGGCGTCGTAGACGGCGCCCTCGTCGCTCGGCAGGGTGCGCCAGTAGGCGACGGCGTCGTCCCAGTCCTGTCCCTGCGGGGCGTGCGGGCGGCCCTTGAGGTACGCGAACGTCGTCTCGTCGGGGGCGACCATGCCGGCGCGCGCGCCCGCCTCGATCGACATGTTGCACATCGTCATGCGCCCCTCCATGGAGAGGGAGCGGATCGCCGAGCCGCGGAACTCCAGCACGTACCCCTGGCCGCCGTTCGTGCCGATCTTCGCGATGACGGCGAGGATGATGTCCTTCGCCGTGACGCCGGGCTTCAGCTCGCCCTCGACCGTGATCGCCATCGTCTTGAACGGCTTCAGCGGCAGGGTCTGCGTCGCCAGGACGTGCTCGACCTCGCTGGTGCCGATGCCGAATGCCATGGCTCCGAAGGCGCCGTGGGTCGACGTGTGCGAGTCGCCGCACACGACGGTGATGCCGGGCATCGTGAGGCCAAGCTGCGGACCGACGACGTGGACGATGCCCTGCTCCTTGTCGCCGAGGGAGTGCAGGCGCACGCCGAACTCCTCGGCGTTGCGGCGCAGCGTCTCGATCTGCGTGCGGCTGGTGAGGTCGGCGATCGGCTTGTCGATGTCGAGCGTCGGGGTGTTGTGGTCCTCGGTGGCGATCGTGAGGTCGAGGCGGCGCACGGGCCGGCCCTCGGCGCGCAGGCCGTCGAAGGCCTGCGGGCTCGTCACCTCGTGCACGAGGTGCAGGTCGATGTAGATGAGGTCGGGCTGACCGTCCTCGCCCTTGACGACGAGGTGGTCGTCCCACACCTTCTCCGCCAGCGTGCGGGGACGGTCGGGAATCGTGGACGGGGACATGCTCATGGGGTTCTGCCGTTCTCCTCGGAGGATCAAGCCCGCGACGAACTCCGCGACGAGAGAGGCCTGGATTACGAGGTCTCGTCGCGGCCGCTAAGAAGAAGGCGAGCGATCCGCACGTCGCCACGATACCACCGGGTCGAACCGCGCCCGCCGTGCACGACGCGCCTCCCCCAGCGGCGCTCAGGCGTGCTCGCGCCGGGACGCGATGAGGCTCGCGCCGGTCGCGACGGCCATCGAGGCGACGATGACGCCGAGCGACATCCACGTCGAGATCTCCGGCGCCCACTCGATCGGCTCTCCGCCGTTGAGGAAGGGCAGCTCGTTGACGTGCAGGGCGTGGAGGATCAGCTTCACCCCGATGAAGGCCAGGATGAACGCGATGCCGTAGTGGAGGTAGCGCAGGCGGTCGAGCAGGTCTCCCAGCAGGAAGAACAGCTGCCGCAGGCCCATGAGGGCGAAGATGTTCGCCGTGAACACGATGAAGGCGCTCTCGGTGATGCCGAAGATGGCCGGGATCGAGTCGAACGCGAAGAGCAGGTCGGTCACGCCGATCGCGGCGAACACGATGATCATCGGCGTGAACATCCGCTTGCCGTCCACGGTGGTGCGCAGCTTCGCCCCGTCGTATTCGTCGCTGATGTCGATGCCGCGCCGCAGGAGACGCACGATGAAGTTCTCCCGCTGCGCGTCGTCATCGTGGTCGCCGGGGAACGCCTGCCGGATCGCGGTGTAGACGAGGAACGCGCCGAACAGGTAGAAGATCGGGCTGAAGTTCTCGATGACGGCGGCGCCGACGAGGATGAAGATGCCGCGGAGCACGAGCGCGACGATGATGCCCACCATCAGCACCTCCTGCTGATAGCGACGCGGCACCGAGAACTGCGACATGATGAGCACGAAGACGAACAGGTTGTCGATCGACAGGCTGTACTCCGTCAGCCAGCCCGCGACGAACTGCCCTGCGAACTCACCGCCCGCCACGAGCCACATGACACCCGCGAACAGCAGCGCCAGCACCACGTAGAACACCACCCACAGGGTCGACTCCCGCGTGGAGGGGATGTGCGGGCGCTTGAGGATGATGAGCAGGTCGGCGACGAGGATGAGCGTCAGGACGACGAGCGCGCCGATCTCGAACCACAGCGGCAGTTCCAGGTCCATGGGGCCTTCCGGGTTGGGGGGACCGCCCGATTCTAGTGGTGCCGCGATGCTCCGACCGGGGCGTGAGACGATCCGGCGGCGGCCGACACCTGTCAGTGAGAGACAATGAGGCGGCGACGCGGATCGCCGGTCGGAGGGGCGGCATGGCGCACGATCACAGCGGCGACGCGCAGCTGGTCGCGCGCGCGGCCGGCGGCTCGGAGTTCGCCTTCCGCGAGCTCTACCGCGCGTACGTGCGGCCGGTCTACTGGATCGCGCACCGCCTCCTGAGCGACGAGGCCGACGCCGAGGACGTGACGCAGGAGACGTTCGTCGTGGCCTGGCGGAAGATCGCGGGACTCGAGCTGCGCGGGGAGTCCGCGCTGCCGTGGCTCGCGACGATCTGCCGGCTGCAGGCGGCCAACCGGCTGCGCGCCCGCGCCAGGGACCGCGCCCGCACCACCGAGCTCGACGAGACGGTGCCCGCGGCCGTGGACGTCGAGAAACAGGTCGTGGATGCGGCGACCGCGGAGGCGATCCTCCGCGCCGTCGAGGGTGTCGGCGACCTGGACCGGGAGATCTTCCGGCTGTGCGCCGCCGAGGGCTATGCCTACGGCGAGGCGGCCGCGAGGCTCGGCGTCGCGCACGGCGTCGTCCGCAACCGTCTCTCCCGCATCCGCGCGCGCGTGCGCGGCGCCGTGACCGAGACGGAGACCCCATGAACACCGCTCCCCCGCTGCCCGAGCTCGACGACGTGCGGATCGCGCGGATCGAGCGCGACGTCTTCGCGCGCATCGCCTCCGATCGCCGGCGCACGCGCACACGGCGGACCCGGGCCTGGTCGCTCGTCGGTGCCGCGGCGGCGATCGTCGTCGTCGCGGCGGTGATCGCCCCGGGTGTGACGTCGTCCCTCGGCGGCGCGGGCGGGTCCTCCGCCGAATCGGCCGCGGCGCCCGACTTCGGCGCGCGCGACACCGCGGCCGGCGCCGCACCGGAGGGGTTCGTCGGCGGTGCCGACGCGACGAGCATGCAGGGTGACGCGGCCGCCGCACCGACCGACGGCCGCGAGATCGTCACGACGGGCTCCGCCGCGCTCACCGTCGACGACGTCGCGGCCGCTGCACGGCGGATCGCCGCGGATGCCGAGTCCCGCGGCGGCTACGTGGAGTCGCAGAGCATCGGGGGCGGCGACGTCGTGCCGTTCGACGGCGCCGTCTCGGCGCCGTACCCGGGGTCGCGCGACGGCTGGATCACCGTGCGCGTCCCGTCCGATGCGCTCACGGCGGCGATGGACGCGCTCGCCGACCTCGGCGAGGTGACGAGCACGTCGGTGTCGCGCCAGGACGTCACCGATCAGGCGGTCGACCTGCGCGCGCGCATCGCGGCCTCCGAGGCCTCCGTCGCGCGCCTCACGGAGCTCATGGCGCAGGCGGGAAGCGTCGCCGACCTGATCGCCGCCGAGAGCGCCCTGTCGGAGCGGCAGGCGAGCCTCGACGCCGACCGGCAGCAGCTGGCGCTGCTCGAGGGTCAGATCGACCTGTCCGCGCTGTCGGTGCAGCTGACACCGCGCACCGAGACCGTCGCCGCCGACCCGGCGGGCTTCGGCGACGGGGTCGTCGCGGGGTGGAACGGACTCGTCGCGGCTGTCAACGGGATCGTCGTCGCGATCGGGTTCCTGCTGCCGTGGGTCGCCGTCGTGGCGGCGGCCGCCGCCGTGGTGTGGAGCATCGTACGGCTGGTCCGCGTGGTGGGGATGCGGCGCCGGCGACGCGCGAGCGGCACGGAGTGAGTCAGGCGACCTGACGGCCGCACATGCCGCACGTGCCCGTCGCGGAGACCTCCACGAAGCAGTCCGGGCACATCGCCCGGACGACGTCGCTCGGCGCCGGCCGCCGCGGGGCGGCCTCGCGGCGCTCGACGGGAGCCCGGCGCGCGGGCCGCGACGCGGCGGCGCGTGTCGGGGCGGCGGGGGCTGCCACGGCGGGCGCCGGGCGATGGGCGGCGCAGGAGAAGCGCACGTACCCGCCGTGCTGCGTCGGGTGGCGGTGCTTGACCGCCCACAGCTCCGTGCGCTCGAGCGGCTCGGAGGCCGGGCCGCACGAGAAGCAGCGCGTCGGTTCACCGGGCGCGACCTCCGCGGCGAGCGTGGGGGTCTCGAACGGGATCCTGTCCCGCCAATCGGATGACTGCACGATGCGCATGGGATCTCCTCAGGTCCCTCCCACGGTACGCGACCTCGGCACCGACACGCCCGCCGGGGCGGCCCGCGCGCGGAAACGGAGAACGCCCCGACCATTCGGTCGAGGCGTTCTCCGTGTTGGTGACCCCAGCGGGATTCGAACCCGCGTTACCGCCGTGAGAGGGCGGCGTACTAGGCCGCTATACGATGGGGCCGTCAGGCAACCGTTCGATTATGCCATGGCCCGACGAGCCCCGCCAAATCGAGGCGGGCAGGCGCGTCGCCGTTGCTCGAGGCGCCGGTCGCGGAGTTGACTCACGGCTATGCGAGTCACGAAATTCGAGCATGCGGCGCTGCGCGTCGACATCGCCGGGTCGACCCTCCTCATCGATCCCGGCAGCTTCACGAGGCCCCTCGAAGACCTCGGGTCGGTCGTCGGCGTCGTCCTCACCCATGAGCACCCCGACCATTGGACGCCCGACCACCTCGACCGGATCCTGAAGGCGACCGGCGGCGTCCCGATCCTCGCCCCCGAGGGTGTCGCGCGCGCCGCCGCCGGCTACGACATCACGGTCGTCTCCCCCGGCGACACGGTCGAGCTCGAGCCGTTCCACTTGGAGTTCTTCGGGGGCCGTCACGAGGTCATCCACTCCTCGATCCCCGTCGTGGACAACGTCGGCGTGCTCGTGAACGACACGCTGTACTACCCCGGCGACTCCTACGCGGTGCCCAAGGGCTCCGACGTCCCGCTCCTGGCCGCCCCCGTCGGCGCCCCGTGGCTCAAGATCGGCGAGGCGATGGACTTCGTGCTCGCCGTGAAGCCCCGGCGCGTGTTCGGCACGCACGACATGACGCTGTCGGTCGCGGGCCGCGACATGGGGCGGGCGCGTCTGCAGTGGGCGGCCGAGCAGAACGGCGGCGAGCTGGTCGTCCTGGATCCGGGCGACGCGGTCGACCTGTGAGACGACGGATGCCGCGGACCTCTCGGGTCCGCGGCATCCGCGTGTCCGGCGCCGCCCGACGAGGGGGGCGCCGGGTCGATCACTGTGCGTCGAGGTCGGTCTCCAAGAGGGCCACGAGCTCGTCGAGCGCCTGCTCGGCGCCCTCGCCCTCCGCCTTGAGCGTGACGACCGTGCCGTGCCCTGCGCCGAGGCCCATGAGCGACAGGATGCTGCCGGCGTTCAGGTCCGGCCCTCCCGCGACGGCGATCGTGACGGGCACCTTCTTCTCCTGGACCGCCTGCACGAAGAGCTTCGCGGGACGGGCGTGCAGCCCGGAGGAGCTGGCGATGGTGGCCTGGCGTTCAGCCATGGGATTCCTTCCGTAGGTGACGGTCACGCCGGCACGGCGGCGACCGTGGCGGGCGCGGCTTCGGCGACCACCGGCTCACGCCGACGCGCGAAGCGCTTGAGGGCGATGACGAGCAGCGCCGTCACGACGGTACCCGCGACGATCGCGAGGACGAAACCCCACACCGGCGTGATCGCGAAGAAGACGAAGATGCCGCCGTGCGGCGCAAGCGACTGCACCTGGAACAGCATGCTCAGCGCGCCGGTGACCGCGCCCCCCACCATCGAGGCGGGGATGACGCGCAGCGGGTCGGCCGCGGCGAACGGGATCGCGCCCTCGCTGATGAACGATGCGCCCAGCAGCCACGCGGCCGCGCCGTTCTCCCGCTCCACCGGGGTGAAGGAGCGGCGGGCGAGGACCGTGGAGGCCAGCGCCATCGCGAGCGGCGGCACCATGCCCGCGGCCATCACGGCGGCCATGATGAGGTACGGCGCGGTGTTCGTCTGCGATGCGGCGGCGAGGCCGGTCGTGGCGAAGACGTAGGCGACCTTGTTCACGGGTCCGCCGAGGTCGAAGCACATCATGAGGCCGAGGATCACGCCGAGCAGGATGGCGCCGGCGCCGCTGGCCGCGAGACCCGTGAGCCAGTCGGTGAGGGCGGTCATGAGCGCGGCGATCGGCCGGCCGAGGAACAGGATCATGAGGCCCGACGCGATGATCGATCCGACGAACGGCACGATCACGACCGGCATGAGGCCGCGCAGCCAGCGCGGCGCGTTCAGGCGGCCGAGCCACCACGCGATGAAGCCGGCGAGCAGACCGCCGATGATGCCGCCGATGAAGCCGGCGTTCATGAGCACGGCGACCGCGCCGGCGACGAAGCCGGGGGCGATGCCGGGACGGTCGGCGATCGCGAAGGCGATGAAGCCGGCGAGCACGGCGACGATGAAGCCCATCGAGGTCGCGCCGATCATGAACGCCACCGAGCCCAGGTACTGACCGATCGGGCCGAGCGGCGACGTGATGTTCTCGGTGGGCAGGTTCCACAGCGAGTTGTCGACGATCACCTTCGAGGCGTCGGCGGTCACCTGGTACCCGCCGAGGAGGAACCCGAGGGCGATGAGCAGTCCGCCTCCTGCGACGAAGGGGATCATGTAGCTGACGCCGGTGAGGAGCCACCGCTGGATGCGGGCACCCACCGACTGCGTCGCGGCGGGGGCGGCGGCGCCCGCCGCG
Source organism: Microbacterium sp. 10M-3C3 (assembly GCF_003931875.1). Classification (NCBI taxonomy): domain Bacteria; kingdom Bacillati; phylum Actinomycetota; class Actinomycetes; order Micrococcales; family Microbacteriaceae; genus Microbacterium; species Microbacterium sp. 10M-3C3. Next base: position 2,047,362 of record NZ_CP034245.1, read on the forward strand.
CCGTCGCCGGGCACGCGCGGTGCCGACGGGTTGTGGGAGGCCGCGACGGCCTCGGCGATGAGCTCGCGGGGGTGCTCGATGCCGCGCTTGACGCCCGAGCGCACGACGGGCTTGCCCGCGAAGCGCTGCGGCTCGCGCACGTCGACGTCCACCGCGAAGATGACGGCGTCGGCGCCGGCGATGACGTCCTGCGGGAGGGCCTGGTAGCCGCTCGAGCCCTGCGGCTCGACGACGAGGTCGACGCCGGCGTCCTTGCCCGCCGCCGTGAGCGCGTCGGCGGCCATGAAGGTGTGCGCGATACCCGTGGCACAGGCCGTGACGGCCACGATACGCGGCCGGGGGCCCTCGTCGGCGGTCGGCCCCGCGGCCACCGCCGGTGCGGCGGCGGGTGCTTCGGCCGGTGCCGGCTCGATCGCGTCCCCGATGATGCGGACCGCGTCCTGCGGGTCGGCCGCGGCGCGCAGATCGGCCGTGAACTCGGGCTTCATGAGGCTTCGGGCCAGCTGCGACAGGACCGCGAGGTGGGCCTCGTCGGCACCCTCGGGTGCGGCGATGAGGAACACGATGTCGGCGGGCCCGTCGGGCGCGCCGAAGTCGACGCCCGGGGAGAGCCGCGCGAAGGCGAGCGTCGGCTCTGTGACCGACGCGCTGCGGGCGTGCGGGATCGCGATGCCGCCGGGCAGGCCCGTCTCGTCCTTCTGCTCGCGCGCCCACGCGTCGGCGGAGAGGGCGTCGGCGTCGCGCGCGCGGCCCTGCGCGACGACGCGCGCCGCGAGCGAGCGGATGACCGCCTGCTTGTCGTCGCCGAGCGGCTGATCGAGCGAGACCAGCTCGGGAGTGATGATGCGTGTCATGGTGACCTCCGTGGTCAGGTGGTTCCGGACGGGATGAAGACGGATGCGGTCTCGACGACGCCGCTCGGCAGGTCGTCGGGGCCGGGGGCCTGGGTGCCGGGGAGCGACGCGGCGGCGGCGCCGTAGGCGACGCTGTGGGCGAGGCGATGCGCCGCATCCGCCCCTCGGATGGCGGCGAGGAGATAGCCGGCGAGGGAGCTGTCGCCGGCGCCGACCGTGCTGGCGACGCGGATGCGCGGCGGCCGCGCGCTCACGGCGCCGTCGGCGTCGACGAGCACCGCGCCGTCGCCCCCGAGCGTCACGAGCGCCGCCGCCGCCCCGCTCGGCACGACGGAACGCGCCTGGGCGACGGCCGAGGCGAGCGCGTCGCCCGACACCGGCGGCGCGCCGACGAGCGCGGCGAGCTCGGTCTCGTTGGGCTTGATGAGGTCGGGGCGCGCCTCGAGCGCGCCCCGCAGCGCCGGCCCGGCGGCGTCGACGGCGATGCGCGGCGCGCGCTCGGTCCATCGGGCGCGCACGGCGGTGATGACATCGGCGTAGAAGTCGTCGGGGATGCCGGGCGGCAGCGACCCGGCGAGCACGAGCCACTGCGCGCCCCCCGCGGCCTCGACGACCGCGTGCCGCAGCGCCGCGACCAGCTCGGGGGCGACGCGCGTCCCCGGGTGATTGAGCTTCGTCGTCACACCGGCGGGGTCGGTGATCGTGAGGTTCTCGCGTACCCGGGGCGCGTCCGGGACGGCGCGCACCGCGATGCCCGTCGCATCCAGGAGCGATCGGTAGGGGTCGTGGGCCGAGATGGGCACGATCGCGAGGGTGGCGACACCGGCGGCCGCGACGACGCGGGAGACGTTGACGCCCTTGCCGCCGGCGTCTTCGCGCACGCCCACGACGGGTTGCACGGCACCCGGCTCCAAGGGCCCCTCGAGGTCGATCGTGCGGTCGAGGGACGGATTCGCGGTGAGGGTGACGATCACGGCAGGACCACCTCGACGTCGGCGTCGGCGAGCGCCGCCGACAGGTCGGCCGCCGGCGCGTCGTCGGTGACGACGACATCGATCTCGTCGAGGCCCGCGAAGCGGACGAGCAGCTCCTCGCCGAACTTCGTGGCGTCGGCGACGACGACGACGCGCCGGGCGGCCCGCACGATCGCGCTCTTGACCGCGGCCTCTTCGGGATCGGGGGTGCTGAGCCCGAAGCCCGCGCTCACACCGTTGGTGCCGACGAAGGCGATGTCGGGGCGGAGGCCCTCGATCGTGCGGATCGCCTGCGCGCCGACCGCGGCGGCGGTGACGCCGCGCACACGGCCGCCCACGACCGACAGCGCGACGTCGGGCGCGCCGGCGAGGTCGGCGGCGATCGCCATGGAGTGGGTGACGAGCTCCGCTGCGCCGCCGGTGGCGGCCAGGTGTCCGGGGACGAGCGCCGCGACGGCGGCCGTGGTGGTGCCAGCGTCGAAGTAGACCGATCCGCGGAAGTCCGCGCCCAGCGCGCGCACCGCCCGGCCGGCGATCGCGAGCTTCGCGTCGCTGTGGCGCTGGAGGCGCTCGCCGAGGGTGGGCTCGGCGGTGCTCCCGCGCTCGAGCGCGACGGCTCCGCCGTGGACGCGTCGCAGGCGCCCGACCGACTCGAGGTGGTCGAGGTCGCGCCGCACGGTCTCCGTGGTGACGTCGAAGCGGCGGGCGAGATCCACGACGCTGACGCGGCCCTCGTCGCGCAGCAGGCGCTCGACGAGCTCTTGGCGCTCCATCGCGTACATGGCACCTCCTTGGTGATTGCCACACGTTACAACACAAAGCAACACGAACGCAAGCATTCACAGATCCCGATGCATAGGCGGCTCTCATATCCGCCACAGCGGCCGGCGAAGCCGGATGCCTACCGTCGCCGCATGACGACCGCCGCCTCGCCCGCCCCCGTGACCCTCGCCAGACGACTCCCCCGCCTCTCGCCGAGGCGGGCATGGCTCGTCGGGCTGATCGCCGTCGCGCTCGCGGCCGGGATCCTCACGACGTGGGAAGTCGCGCAGGCGTCACGCTCGGACTACTACGCGGCGATCGCGGTGTCGATGAGCCGGAGCTGGTCGAACTTCTTCTTCGGCGCCCTCGACCCCGCGGGCACCGTCACGCTCGACAAGATCCCCGGATCGTTCTGGATCCCCGCGCTGTTCGTCCGGGTCTTCGGGTTCTCGACGTGGGCCGTCGTCCTGCCCAACGCCCTGGCCGCGGTGGGCGCCACGGTCCTCACGGCCCTCACCGCCCGTCGCATCGCGGGGACGACCGCGGGCCTCGTCGCGGGCGCGATCGTCGCCACCACGCCGATCCTCGTGGCCGTCTCGCGCTCCAATCAGCCCGAGAGCTTCTTCGTCCTCGGGCTGGCGGCCGCCGCCTGGGCGTCGCTGCACGCCGTGCGACGCGCGAGCCCCGGCTGGCTCGTGGCCGCGGGGCTGTTCATCGCCGTCGCGTTCCAGACGTACATGCTCGAAGCCTGGGCGCTGTGGCCCGCGCTCGCCGCGGCGTGGCTGTGCACGCGCCAGCGGTGGTGGCGCAAGCTGTGGACCCTCGCGGTCGCGGGTATCGTCAGCGCCGCCGCGTCGGTGTGGTGGATCGCGATCGTGTCGCTCATCCCCGCCTCCGACCGGCCGTACATCGGCAGCACGCTCACGAACAGCCCGTGGGAGATGGTGTTCGGATACAACGGCCTCGGACGGTTCGGGGCGACCGCCGACAGCGACGCGTACCGCTCCTTCACGCCGCCGTTCTCGGGCGAGCCGAGCGTCGTGCGGCTCTTCAACGAGCAGCTCGCGGGTCAGATCGCGTGGCTCCTGCCCGCGGCCGCGCTCGCGATCGTCGTGCTGTGGGTGCTCCGCGCCCGCCGCAGCGTCACCGTCTTCCTCGCGGTGTGGCTCGTCACCTTCGCCGCGATGTTCTCGATCGTCGACGGGATGCACCAGTTCTACACGGCCGCCCTCGCCGGGCCGATCGCGCTGTCGGTGGGCATCGCGTTCGCGTGGGCGCGGCGCCGGCGTGCGCGCTGGGCGCAGATCGCGCTCGTTGCCACGGCCGCCGCATCCGCCCTCGCCATCGCCCTCGTCTACGGCGGCTTCTCGATCCCCGTCGCGCTCGCCCAGGTCGTCGTCGCGGCGGTCGTCATCGCGCTCATCGCGCGCGAGCGCGGCCGGCGCAGCCGGCGGGGCGTCATCGCCGTGCTCGCCGCGATCGCGCTCGTGCTGACACCGCTGTCGTGGTCGATCGTCACGATCGCGCACCCGAGCTCGCTCAACCCCGTCGCCGGCGGGGTGTCGGACTTCGGCGGCGGGCTGGGCGGTGGCCGTTCCGGCGGCGGGCCCGGCGCCGGGTTCGGCGCAGACGGGCGCGACGCGGGCATGGACGCAGGCGCGTCCGGCGGGATGGCCGCGCCGCCGGCGGGCATGAGCCCTCCCGCAGGGGCCTTCGGCGGCGCTCGCGACGACGGCGGATCGGGCGCAGCCGGGTTCGGCGGCGGTCTCGGCGGCTCGAGTGTCGACCAGGACGTGCTGGCGTATCTGACGGGGCACGCCGGCGACGACCGCTACCTCGCCGCGACGTTCGGCGCCCAGGAGGCCGCCGGCTACATCCTGGCGTCCGATGGCGGGTCCTTCCTGCCCATCGGCGGCTTCGACGGCGGCGACGACGTCCCGACGCTCGCGCGATTCGAGCAGCTCGTCGCCGACGGCGACCTCACGTACGTCCTGATGTCGCAGCAGGGCGGGCCGGGCCGCACATCGAGCGAGGGCACGAGCGCCGAGGAGATCCGCGCATGGGTGCAGGCGAACTGCGCCGTCCCCTCCGATTCGCCGTCGACGTCGATGTACGCGTGCACCGGATGACCGCCGTCACCCCGGCGCCGGCGTCGCGGGCTCCCGCACCCACACGTGCACGCGCCCGTCGTCGTACTCGAAGCGCAGGACCGAGCCGGTGGGCAGGTCGCCGAACACATCCCTGCGCATGCCGCGCCAGATGCGCACGTCGACGATCGGCGCGAGATCGCCCGGCGTGCAGCTGACCCCGACGACGCCGTAGTCGTCCGCGTCGACGACGAGGCAGCGCTCGCCGCTCGCGGCGGTCGCGACCCACGACTGCAGATTCCCGTACGGCTCGAAACGCTCGAGCGTCTTCACGTCGAAGTCGCGTGTGTCCAGGAAGCTCTTGCGCGCGAACGCCTGCGCCTCGGGTCCCGCGGGAACCGGGGCGAGGGTCAGGTCGGAGTGCGGACAGGCGAGCTGCCCCACCGCCCAGACTCCCGCGAGGACCGCGCCGATCGCGACCACGGCGATGACGACCTTCGCACGCCGACACGGCGCCGCGGGCCACCCCGTCCTGGCCGGTGGGGCGACCGACGGGGACGGCTCCGGCGGCTGCGAGTTCGCGGGCATCGTCCGGGGTGAGGGCCGGCGAGGCCATGCCTCATTATGCGCCCGCGCCGCTCCTGCGAGGCGACAAACCATAAGGCATCCGCGCCGGGACGTCAGCCCGCTTGCATCGGGCCGGCCGTTCACGATGAGGTGTCGGGATGGCGACCGACACGACGACGCCGCCGGAGAGCGGCACGAAACTCCATCGCGTGGTGGGCACGTGGCTCCTGTTCGCGTTCATCGTGGGCGACACGCTCGGGGCGGGCATCTACACGCTCGTGGGCTCGATGGCCACGGATGTCGGCGGCGTGATCTGGCTGCCGCTGCTCATCGCCCTCGCGATCGCGCTGGTGACGGCCGGCACGTACGCCGAGCTCATCACGAAGTACCCGCACGCCGGCGGGGCCGCCCGCTACGTCGACCGCGCCTTCGGAATCCCGTACCTGTCGTTCCTCGTCGGCTTCCTCATGATGGCCTCCGGCATCACGACCGCCGCGGCCCTGGCCAACGCGTTCGCGGGCGACTACCTCGCGGCGCTCATCGACATCCCGCCCGCCCCCACGGCCGCGCTCTTCCTGATCCTCCTGACCCTCATCAACCTCCGCGGCGTGCGCGAGTCGCTCGGCGCGAACCTCGTGGCCTCGATGATCGAGGTGAGCGGCCTCGTCATCGTCATCGTGTGCGCGGCGATCCTGTTCGGCTCCGGTGGCGGCGATCCGTCGCGGATCTTCGAGTTCGCGCCCGACGTGCCGCCCCTCGAGGGCGCGTTCGCGGCCTCGATCATCGCGTTCTTCTCATTCCTCGGATTCGAGGCCGCCGCCAACATGGCGGAGGAGGTGCGCAACCCGTCGAAGTCGTACCCGCGCGCCCTGTTCGGCGCGCTCGCGACCGCCGGTGTCGTGTACCTCCTGATCGCGTTGGGTGCCGTGATCGTCGTGCCCCCGGCGGAGCTCGCCGAATCGACGGGGCCGCTTCTGGAGGTCGTCAGTCGCAGCGGCGTCGCGGTGCCGTCGTGGCTGTTCAGCATCATCGCGCTCGTGGCGATCGCCAATGGCGCCCTGCTGTTCATGGTCATGGCCAGCCGCGTCGCGTACGGCCTTGCCGAGTCGAGCCTTCTGCCGCGTGCGTTCGCCCGGGTGCTCCCCCGCCGGCGCACGCCGTGGGTCGCGATCGTCGCGGTCGGCGCGGTCGCCATCCTGCTCACATTCGTCGGTGACATCACGACCCTCGCCGAGACGACCGTGCTGCTGCTTCTGCTCGTCTTCCTCTCGGCGAACGTCAGCGTGCTCGTGCTGAAGAAGGACAAGGTGGAGCACAAGCACTTCCGCGTGCCGTTCGTGCTGCCGATCCTCTCGATCATCGCGTGCGTCGCGCTGCTCACTCAGCAGACCGGCGCCGTGTGGCTCGGCACGCTGCTCTACGTCGTCGTGGGCTCGGCGCTCTTCGTGGTCGCGCGCTTCACGCGCAAGCGCCAGGACCGCAAGCTCGCCGAATCCGGAGCAGACGGGGAGAGCTGAGCGCCCGCGGGCGTGCCGTCAGCCGTCCGACGGCTCGTCAGCGCCCGGCGTGGCGCTCGGGATCTCGATCGACGCAACGGATGGCCCGGTCAGGCCGAGGAGCGCGTCGGGAGCCGCGGGCGGCGCACCCTCGTCGGGCAGCACCTCCGCCCGTGTGCGCGGCTTCAGCGGCTCGTCGGGCAGACCCGCCCACGACCCCTGCTCCTCCGGAAGCTCGGCGAACAATCCCATGACGCCATCCTCCCTCCGATCGGCGCCCGCAGGGCCGCTTGACATGCAAGCGCTCACGTGCCGATGTTCGCGGCATGAGACCTCATCTCCCAGGATCTCGCCGTCCTCGAGGATGCGGGGCTCGTGGCCGACGGCATCCCCGCCGCATCCTTCGCCGTCGACGACGTCGACGCGACGTATCGCGACCTGACCGTTGCGGGGTGCGCTTCACGCAGCCGCCGGCACCGATGGGGGCGGTTGTGACGGCGGTGCTGGACGACACGTGCGGCAACCTGATCCAGCTCTCGAGCCCGGCGTCCTAGCGGCGGCACAACGCCGCAACGCAAGAGCCCCGGTGGTCCGCATCTCGCGGAGGACCGGGGCTTTTCGTCTTGCTGGGGTACCTGGACTCGAACCAAGAACAACTGAACCAGAATCAGCCGTGTTGCCAATTACACCATACCCCACCGGTCACGACCGCAGCCGTGCCGACGATCCAGTCTAGACGACGCGCGCTCCCCCGGCCAAAACGGCCGCGTCCTCCGCGCGCGTCGCGGGACCGACACACGTCAGCCGAGGTGGGCGACGAGCGCTCCGAGCCGGCGGATCGTCTCGGCCTTGCCGAGCAGCTCCATCGACTCGAACAGCGGCGGCGACACGCGCCGGCCGGTCAGGGCGACCCGCGGCGGCCCGTACGCGACGCGCGGCTTGAGCCCCAGCTCGTCGACGAGGGCGCGCGCGAGCGCCTCCTGCACGGATGCGGCGGTGAACTCCGCCTCCGGAACGTCTTCGAGCGCCCCCACCGAGGCCACGAGCACCTCGCCGGCGTTCGCCGGGAGGCCCTTGAGCGCATCCTCCTCGTACGCGACGTCAGTCGTGAAGAGGAAGCCGAGCATGCCCGGCACCTGTCCCAGCAGCTGCACGCGCTCCTGCACGAGCGGCGCGGCGGCGACGATCGTCGCGGTCTGCTCCGGCGTGGGGATCGGCTGGACCAGGCCCGCGTCGGCCAGGTACGGCACGATGCGCTCCGCGAAGTCGGCGGACTCGAGCATCCGGATGTGGTCGCCGTTGATCGACTCGGCCTTGGTCTGGTCGAAACGGGCCGGGTTCGGGTTCACGTCGGCGATGTCGAACGCGGCGACGAGCTCGTCGAGCGAGAAGACGTCGCGATCGGGCGCCAGCGACCAGCCGAGGAGGGCGAGGTAGTTGAGCAGACCCTCATGGATGAAGCCCTTCTCGCGCTGGAGGAACAGGTCGGCCTTCGGGTCACGCTTGGACAGCTTCTTGTTGCCGGTCTCCCCGAGCACCAGCGGCATGTGGCCGAAGCGCGGCACGAAGTCGGTGACCCCCGCGTCGATGAGGGCGCGGTACAGCGCGAGCTGACGCGCCGTCGACGGCATGAGGTCTTCGCCGCGGATGACGTGCGTGATGCCCATGAGCGCGTCGTCGACGGGGTTCACGAACGTGTAGAGCGGCACTCCCCCGGCGCGCACGATGACGAAGTCGGGGAAGGTGCCGGCGGGGAAGGTGACCTCGCCCCGGATGAGGTCGACGTACGTCAGATCCTCGTCCGGCACACGCAGACGCCAGGCCGGCTCGCGGCCCTCGGCGCGGAAGGCGGCCTTCTGCTCGGCTGTGAGGTCGCGGTCGTGGTTGTCGTAGCCGAGCTGCTTCGCACGGCCGTTGGCCTCGTTGCGCGCGTCGATCTCCTCGGCCGTCGAGTAGCTCTCGTACACGGCACCGGATGCGACGAGCTTCTGCAGCACGTCCGCGTAGATGTCGTGACGCTGCGACTGGCGGTAGGGCGCGTGCGGGCCTCCGACCTCGACGCCCTCGTCCCAGTCGATCCGCAGCCACCGCAGCGCGTCGAGGAGCTGCCGGTAGCTCTCCTCGCTGTCGCGCGCGGCATCGGTGTCTTCGATCCGGAAGACGAGCGTGCCGCCGTTGTGGCGCGCGTACGCCCAGTTGAACAGCGCCGTGCGGACGAGGCCGACGTGCGGGAGTCCGGTGGGCGACGGGCAGAAGCGCACGCGGATGTCGGCGCCGGAAGCGGTCGTGGTGCGGGGATCGGGGGTGGCGGGCACCCGTCGAGTTTAGTCAGCCGCGGCGGCGCGCTCCGGCGCGGAGGCGCGCGTCACGGCGAGCGGCACGAGCGCGACCGCGGCCACGACGAGCACCATCGCGACGAGGGCGAGGCCGCCGTAGCCGATCCAGCCGAGCACCAGACCGGCGAGGATCGCCCCGACCGCCCCCACGAAGCTCATCGTGAAGTCGCTGAGGCCCTGGCGGCGGGTGCGGCGGGCCTCGGCGGACGACTCCGTGAGGAGCGCCGAGCCGGCCACCGTCGTCGCGCTCCACCCGAGTCCCAGGAGGATGAGCGCGATCGTGACGGCGGGCATGCTCCCGCTGAGGGTCGCGGCCACGACGAGCGCGGCCGCCAGGAGCGCCTGACCGAGCACGATCGTCGCGACGCGGCCCCACCGGTCGCTGAGGATGCCGAAGACCGGCGACAGCGCGTACATCCCCGCCACGTGGAGGCTGATCGTGAACCCGACGATCTGCAGCGACGCCCCGTGGTGCAGGAGGTGCACGGGCGTCATCGCCATGACCGCGACCATCACCGCGTGGGCGGCCGCGACGGCGAAGATGGCGTACCGCGCCGCGCGCGGCCGGTCGGCACGCCGGACGACCCCGGATGCGGCGGCCGCCCGCGCGGCGGTGACGCGCTGTGCGACGAGGAGCGGGTCCGGGCGCAGGCCGGCGAGGTACACGGTGATCGCGAGCAGCTGCCCGACGACCGTGAACACGTACGGACCGGTGAGCTCAGGCATTCCGAGCGCCCGCCCCACGGCCTCGCCCGGGCCGACGAGGTTCGGACCGAGCACGACGCCGATCGTCGTCGCCCACACCACGAGCGACAGCGCCCGCCCGCGTGTCGCGTCGGTCGCGAGATCGGTCGCGGCGAACCGGGACTGGAGGTTGGCCGCCTGGCCGCCCCCGACGAGCGCGAAGGCGACGAGGAGGAGCGGGAAGGCGCGCAGACTCGTCGCGGCGATGACCAGCAGCACGCCGACCAGCGCGATGACCGTGCCCGAGGTCAGGCCGAGCCGGCGCCCGCGCCGACGCGCGAGAGCTGCCAGCGGGATCGCCAGCAGCGCGGTCCCGAACGTCACCGCGGCGGTCGCGAGTCCCGCGAGCGCCTCATCGCCGGAGACCTCCGCCGCCAGCAGCACGCCGATCGACAGCGTCGCGCCGAAGGCGATGCCGCCGAGCACCTGCGCGAGCGCGAGCGTGGCGACCGTGCGCCGCTGGATGCCCGCGACGTCACGGTCGGGGAGCGCTGTGTCGTCAGGCATCGCGCGCCGTGTTGCGCAGCACGCCGATGCCCGACACCTCCACCTCGAGCGTGTCGCCGGCGTCGAACGGGCCGACGCCGGCGGGGGTGCCGGTGAGGATCACATCGCCGGGCAGCAGCGTGAACGCCGCGGACGCGTAGGCGATGATCGCTGGGATCGAGTGGATCATGTCGGTGATCGGCCCCTGCTGCTTCACCTCGCCGTTAAGGCGCGTGGTGACGACCGCGGCGGGGTCGAGCTCGGTCTCGATGACCGGGCCGAGCGGGCAGAACGTGTCGAAGCCCTTCGCGCGCGCCCACTGGCCGTCGCTGGCCTGCAGGTCGCGTGCGGTGACGTCGTTCGCCGCGGTGTAGCCGAACACGTACTCGAGCGCGCGCTCTGCGGGCACGTTCTTGGCGATGCGGCCGATGACGACGGCGAGCTCGCCCTCGAAGTGCGTGTTGTGCGACTGCGGCGGCCGCACGATGACGTCGCCCGGGCCGATCACGGCCGTGTTGGGCTTGAGGAAGAGCAACGGCTCGGCGGGCGCCTCGCCGCCCATCTCCGCGGCGTGGTCGGCGTAGTTCTTGCCGACGCACACGACCTTCGAGCGCGGGATCACGGGGGCGAGCAGCGCGATGTCGCCGAGCGGCACCCGCTCCCCCGTCGTGTCGAATCCGGCGAACATCGGGTCGCCCGCGAGCACGACGAGCTCGCCGTCATCGACGATGCCGTAGCGGATGGCGTCCTGGTGGCTGAAGCGCGCGATCTTCACCCGCTCAGCCTACCCAGGGCGCCCTCCGCACCGGCGCCCCCCGAGGCGCTCAGTCGTCTAGGCGCAGCATCCAGCCGTGGCGGTCTTCGATGCGACCGTACTGGATGTCGGTGAGCTCCTGGCGCAGCTCGAGCGCGAGCGTGCCGGTGGGCTGCGCGTCGAGGAAGTCGTGCCCCTTCAGCGTGCCGATGGGCGTGACGACTGCGGCGGTGCCGCACGCGAACACCTCGGTGATGTCGCCGGATGCGACGCCCTCGCGCCACTCGTCGATCGAGACCGCGCGGCCCTCGACCTTGTGGCCGCGGTCGCGCGCGAGCTGCAGGATCGAGTCGCGCGTGATGCCCTCGAGGATGCTGTCGGACTCGGGCGTGACGAGCGTGCCGTCCTTGAAGACGAACACGACGTTCATGCCGCCGAGCTCCTCGACGTTGCGCTTCTCGTCGAGGAAGACGACCTGGTCGCACTCGTGCTCGTACGCCTCCGACTGCGGCAGCAGGCTCGCGGCGTAGTTGCCGCCGGTCTTGGCGGCGCCCGTGCCGCCCTTGCCGGCGCGGGCGTACTCCTCGCTCAGCCAGATCGACACCGGCTGCACGCCGCCCTTGAAGTACGCGCCGGCCGGGCTCGCGATCAGGTAGTACGCGACCTTGTGCGCGGGGCGCACCCCTAGGAACGCCTCCTTCGCGAACATGAAGGGCCGGAGATACAGCGACTGGTCCTCGCCCGAGGGCACCCAGTCGCCGTCCACGGCGATGAGCTCGCGCAGCGACTGGATGAAGTAGGGCGCCGGCAGCTCCGGCAGCGCGAGCCGGCGGGCGCTGCGCTGCATCCGGCGCGCGTTCTGGTCGGGACGGAACGTGTGGATGGAGCCGTCGGCGTGGCGGTACGCCTTGATGCCCTCGAAGATCTCCTGCCCGTAGTGCAGCACCGCGGCGGCCGGGTCGAGCGAGATGGGGCCGTACGGCGACACGCGGGGCCGGTGCCAGCCGCCGCGGACCGACCAGCAGATGTCGACCATGTGGTCGGTGAAGCTCGTGCCGAAGCCCGGGTTGGCGAGGATCTCGGCGCGCTGGGCCGGGCTCTTCGCGGCGAGGTTGCGGGTGACGGCGAACTCGAGGGGCTCGAATCCGGTGTCGGGGTTGCTGTCGATGAGGGTCATGTTCGTCCTGCGTTCTGGGCTGCGGCGGGATCGGTGCGCTCAGACTACGCCCGGAGCCGGGCGGCGATGGCGTCGCCGATCTGCGACGTGGTGCGGGCGGCCTCGCCCCGCTCGGCGATGTCCTGTTCGACCGCACGGGTGATGCGCTCGGCGTCCGCCGGCATCCCGAGGTGATCGAGGAGGAGCGAGACGGACAGGATCGCGGCGGTGGGATCGGCCTTCTGCTGTCCTGCGATGTCGGGCGCCGATCCGTGCACGGGCTCGAACATCGAGGGGAACGCGCCGTCGGGGTTGATGTTGCCCGATGCGGCGAGGCCGATGCCACCGGTGACGGCGCCGGCCAGGTCTGTCAGGATGTCGCCGAAGAGGTTGTCGGTGACGATCACGTCGAAGCGGCCCGGGTTCGTGACCAGGAAGATCGTCGCCGCGTCGACGTGCAGATAGTCTACGGCCACCTCCGGATGCTCCGACGCCACCTCGTCGACGATGCGCTTCCACATGCCGCCCGCGTGCACGAGCACGTTCGTCTTGTGCACGAGCGTCAGCTTCTTGCGGCGCCGCTCGGCGAGGTCGAACGCGTAGCGGACGACGCGCTCGACGCCGAAGGCCGTGTTCACCGACGTCTCGTTCGCGACCTCGTGCGACGTGCCGGTGCGGATCGAGCCGCCGTTGCCGACGTAGGGGCCCTCGGTGCCCTCGCGCACCACGACGAAGTCGATCTCGCCGGGGTCCGCGAGGGGCCCGGACGCGCCGGGGTACAGCTTCGAGGGGCGGAGGTTCACGTAGTGGTCGAGCGCGAAGCGGAGCTTCAGCAGCAGGCCCCGCTCGATGTTCGCGTCCTTCAGGCGCGGGTCGCCGGGGGTGCCGCCCACGGCGCCGAGGAGGATCGCGTCGTGCCGCGCGATCGCGGCGAGATCGTCGTCGGTGAGGGTGTCGCCGGTCGCCAGGTAGCGGGCCGCGCCGAGGGAGAACTCGGTGCGCTCGAACGTCGTGTCGCCGTCGGCGGTCGCGGCGTCGAGCACCTTCAGGGCTTCGGCGACGACCTCGGGTCCGATGCCGTCGCCGGGGATGACGGCGAGCGTGACGACGCGCGACATGGCACTCCTTCGCGGGATGGGCGCGTCACTTCGTCGACGCGCCGCGTGACCCTCCCAGGCTAGTGGCCGCGATGACGGCGGCCAGCACGATGAGGGCGGCGCCGATGAGCGCGGTGACGACGACGCCGGAGTCGAACGCGTGCGCCGCCGCGTCCCGCAGAGCCGCGCCGACCGCGGCCGGCAGCGCATCGGAGACCGCCACGGCGCCGGCGAGCGTCTCGCGCGCGGCCTCGGCCGCCGCATCCGGCACGCCCGCGGGGAGCACGAGGTTCGCGCGGTACAGCGCCGTGAGGATGCCGCCGAGGATCGCGGTGCCCAGGACCGCGCCGAGCTCGTACGCGGTCTCGGACACGGCGCTGGCGGCGCCGGCCTTCGCCGCGGGGGCGCTGGAGAGGATGAGTTCGTTCGACACGGTCTCAGCCGCGCCGATGCCGACGCCCAGCGCCACGAACGCCGCGATCAGCAGCGGCAGCTCGGCGGTGGCGAACGCGACGAGCACGTAGGCGCCGATCGAGAAGACGAGGGCGACCGGCACGATCACGCGCGCCGGGAAGCGCCGCGCGAACCACACGACGACCAGGCCTGACACGATCATCGCCACGAGCCCCGGCACGAGCACGAGCCCGGCCTGCAGGGGCGTGAGCCCCACGACCAGCTGCAGGTGCTGCGCGACGAAGTACAGGAACCCGACGAGTCCGATGACGCTGAGGAGATTCACGGCGATCGCGCCGGAGAACGTGCCGCGGCGGAACAGCGACATGTCGAGCATGGGCGCATCCAGATGCAGCTGGCGCCGCACGAAGAGCGCCCCGAAGACGGCGCCGACGACGAAGAGCACGAGCGATGCGCCGGCCGGGCCGTTCACCGCGAGCTCCTTGATGCCATAGACGATCGGCACCATCGTCGCGAGCGAGAGCAGGATGCTCGTGAGGTCCACGCGCCCCGGCGCGGGGTCGCGGCTCTCGGGCACGAGGAGGGGCGCGAGGATGAGGAGCGGCACGAGCACCGGCACGGCGAGGAGGAACACCGAGCCCCACGCGAAGTGCTCGAGGAGCAGCCCGCCGACGATCGGGCCGAGGGCGGAGCCGGCGGAGAAGCCCGCCGCCCAGATCGCGATCGCGATTCGGCGCTGGTCGCGGTCGCGGAAGATCGCGCGCAGCGACGACAGGGTGGAGGGCATGAGCATCGCCCCGAACACGCCCATGAGCGCCCGTGCGGCGATGAGGAGACCCGCGGTGGGTGCGAAGGCGGCGAGGGCCGAGACGACGCCGAAGCCCGTCGCGCCGATCAGCAGCATCCGGCGACGCCCGAAGCGGTCGCCGAGGGTGCCCATCGTCACGAGGAGGCTCGCGAGGACGAGCGGGTAGGCGTCGATGATCCACAGCTGCTCGATGCTCGACGGTTCGAGGGCGAGCGCGATCTCCGGCAGCGCGAAGCTCAGCACGGTGTTGTCGACGGACACCAGGAGCACGGGCAGCATCAGGACGGCGAGCGCCGTCCACCCGCGCCAGTCCGCGCGCACGGTGGGCAGGGTCGCCGTCGGGGCCATCGTGTTCAACATCTCTCGCCGTGCCTTCTTTACTAAACCGTCCAGCCGGTATAGTAACACGGGCGGACAGTCCCCCGCCAGTACGATCGAGCCCATGAGCCGACCCCCGCGCGCCCGAGAGAGCGTGCTCGACGCGTTCGCTCGCATCCTCATCGACGACGGCGAACGCGCGGCGACGATGGAGGCGACGGCCCGCGCCGCGGGCGTGTCGAAGGGCGGCCTGCTCTACCACTTCGCCTCGAAGGACGCCCTCGTCGCAGGCCTCATCGAGCGCATGGAGACACTCGCCGTCGACGATGTCGCGCACCTCGCGGACGCGCCCGAGGGCCGCGTCGCCGCCTTCATGCGCACGTCGATGAACACCGGCTCGCCGCTCGACAACGCGATCGTCGCCGTCTCGCGTCTCGCGCAGAACGGCAGCGCTCCCGCCGTCGCGGCGCTGCGGCGCCTCCGCGAGCTGTGGGAGGACGCGGTCCGGCCCGACACGCGCGACGAGACCGCGCTGCAGCTCGTGATGCTCGTGAGCGACGGGCTCTACTTCAACAGCGCGCTGACGATCGGCTCCGTCCCGGGGCCGGAGCCCACGCCCGAGCGCCTGGACGCGCTCATCGCGCGGGTGCGCGAGGTGAGCCAGCCGGAGTGACGGCGGGTGCTGCGCCCGGTCAGTCCTCGGTGATCTCGATCTGACGGAACAGGTCGGCGCCCACGGCGTCGCGCATCTCCGCGAGCAGCGCGTCCGGCACGCGCGAGTCCACGGTGAGCACCGACAGTGCGCGGCCGGCGTCATCCGGCGCCACCTGGAGTCCCGCGATGTTGATGTCGGCGTCGCCGAGCTTCTGGCCGTAGATCGCCACGATGCCCGGGCGGTCGGCGTAGCGCATGACGACGTGGTGCTGCTCGAGCGGCACCTCGATGTCGTAGCCGTCGATCTCGACGACCTTCGGCACCATGCGGGTGCCGGCGAGCGTGCCGGCGACGGTGAGCACCGACCCGTCGGCGAGCGTGCCGCGCAGGATCGTGATGTTGCGGTAGAGGGGGCTCTCCGCCTCGACGATGAGGCGCGTCTCGACGCCGCGCTGCTCGGCGAACAGCGGCGCGTTGACGTACGAGACCGTCTCGCTCACGATGCGGCTGAAGATGCCCTTGAGCGCGGCGAGCTTGTAGACGCTCACGTCGTACGCGGCCAGCTCGCCGCGCACCTCGATGTCGAGGCTCGTCAGGGCGCTCGGGGCCAGGCCGCTGAAGAACTGCCCGAGCTTCTCGACGAGACCGATGCCGGGGCGCACGAACGGGTCGATGACGCCGCCGGCCACGTTGACCGCATCCGGCACCAGGTCGCCCTCGAGGGCAAGCTTGACGGACCGGGCGACGGACACGCCGGCCTTCTCCTGCGCCTCCTCGGTGCTCGCGCCCAGGTGCGGGGTCACGACGACGTTCGGCAGGTCGAGGAGGCGCCGAGCCGGGCCGCCCTCTGCGGGCGGCTCGGTGCTGAAGACATCGAGTCCGGCACCGGCGATCTCGCCGGTGGTGAGCGCCTTGTACAGCGCGTCCTCGTCGATGAGACCGCCGCGGGCGACGTTCACGACGAACGCCGTGCGCTTCATCCGGCGGAGCTGGTCGATGCCGATCATGCCCGTGGTCTCGGGCGTCTTCGGCATGTGGATCGTGAGGAAGTCGACCTGCGCGAGGAGGTCGTCGAGCGACAGGAGCGTCACGCCCAGCTGTTGCGCGCGCGTGGCCGTGACGTACGGGTCGTAGGCGACGACGCGCATGTCGAAGGCCTGCAGGCGCGCGGCGATGAGGGCGCCGATGCGGCCGAGGCCGACGATGCCCACCGTCTTCTCGAACAGCTCGGTGCCGGTGAAGGCGCTGCGCTTCCACTGCCCCGCCGCGAGCGACGCGTGCGCGGCCGGGATGTGCCGCGCGAGGCTCAGGATGTGGCCGATCGTGAGCTCGGCCGCCGACACGATGTTCGAGGTCGGCGCGTTGACGACCATGACGCCCGCAGCGGTCGCTGCCTTGATGTCGACATTGTCGAGTCCGACGCCCGCACGGGCGACGACCTTCAGCGACGGGGCCGCCGCGAGGGCTTCGGCGTCGATCTTCGTCGCCGAGCGCACGAGTACGGCGTGCGCGTCGGCGAGGGCGGCCAGCAGCGCCGGACGGTCGGTGCCGTCGACGGAACGGACGTCGAAGTCGGGGCCGAGGGCCTCGATCGTCGCGGGGGAGAGTTCTTCGGCGATGAGGACGACGGGCTTCGTCACGGATGGATCCTTCGGGCGGGCGCACGGGTGGTCGGATGCCCCGCCACACACCGAGGGGGCGGGCCTCGGCCAGCCTAGCGCGGCCCGCGAGGGCGTCCTGACCGTGTGACGCCGGGGGTCAGCCGCCGTACAGCGCGTACGACGTCAGCGCGTACGACAGGATGTTCACCCAGAACACGGCCGACAGGGCGAGCCCGGTCAGCAGGATCAGCGCGAACGCGCCGGTGGGCCGGCGCCACCCGAGCGCGAAGGCGATGCCGAACGCGACGAGCGGGAACAGGATCGGCAGCGCGTGCACGAACCAGCCGAGGGCGCTGAGGCCGAGCGGTCCGGAGGCCTGGCGCACGAGCAGGTCGACGGCGCTCCACACGACGAAGGCGTAGAACAGCCCGAAGCCGCCGGCGACGGCGACGGTCACCCACACGGGGCGCGCCGGCTGCCGGGCGGCGCGGGCGGATGCGGCGGCGGTCATGCGAACGACCCCGTTCCGAGGAACGGCCACGGCACGAGCAGCACGACTCCGACGACGAGCCACGCGAACCGCACCCACGTGCGGGAGCGGCGGGTCAGGGCGTAGACCGTGCCGAACCACACCAGCGGGGCCGCCGCGGCGGCCAGGGTCAGCGTGACGAGGATCGGTGCGGCGACCGGCAGGGCGTCGGCGACCGCCTGCAGCCGGACGCTCACGATGAGCCAGCCGACGGAGAACAGGATGAAGGCCGCCGCGATCATGCCGATGCCGACGAGCGCAGCGTTGCCGAGCGGCTCGGGCGCCGGCGACGGCGGCGCGACGCGCTCGCTCCCCTTGCCCACGGCCGTGAAGCCGGTCGGCAGCGGCCTTGCCGGGGCTGCGGCGTCGCGCTGCGCGGGGCGGCGGGGCGCCGCATCCGGTCGCGGTGCGTTCTCGGCCTTGCCCGGATCGAGCGTCGGGTCGTCGTCGCCGTCCCACGACAGCGCGTCGTCGTCCCGGGGAGTGCTCACTCCCCCACCCTAAACCGGCGCTCCCCGAAGGCCCATACCGCTCCCTCCCGTCCGTTTCTCTCGGACCGCGGCTGGGGGGACGACGCGTCGACTCCCGCCCCCGCGCATCCGTTTCTCAGGAGATCCCGCGCGGCCAGCGGGATCCTGCGGGTGAGGCGGAGGCCGACCCCGGATTCCTGAGAAACGAACCTGACCGTCGTGCGCGGACGGAGACGGCGGATGCCCCGGGCCGCAGGGGTCCGGGGCATCCGCCGTTCGACGCGAAGAAGTCAGCGCGCGGCCGAGCCCTCGACGTAGTCGGAGTCGGTCTGCTTCCACGCGAACAGGGCGCGCAGCTCCTTGCCCGTGGCCTCGATCGGGTGACCCTGCTCCTTCTCGCGCAGCGCGAGGAACTCGGGCGCACCGGCGTCCTGGTCGGCGATGAAGCGCTGCGCGAAGGCGCCGGACTGGATGTCGGCGAGCACGGCCTTCATGTTCTCCTTCACCTCGGGCGAGATCACGCGCGGGCCGGAGACGTAGTCGCCGTACTCGGCGGTGTCGGAGATCGACCAGCGCTGCTTGGCGATGCCGCCCTCCCACATGAGGTCGACGATGAGCTTGAGCTCGTGCAGCACCTCGAAGTACGCGATCTCGGGCTGGTAGCCGGCCTCGGTCAGCGTCTCGAAGCCGTACTGCACGAGGTGGCTCATGCCACCGCACAGCACCGCCTGCTCGCCGAAGAGGTCGGTCTCGGTCTCCTCGGTGAACGTCGTCTTGATGACGCCGGCGCGCGTGCCGCCGATCGCCTTCGCGTACGACAGCGCGGTCGCCCAGGCCTGGCCCGACGCGTCGCGTTCGACCGCGATGATGTCGGGGATGCCGCGGCCCGCGACGAACTCGCGGCGCACGGTGTGGCCGGGGGCCTTCGGGGCGACGAGGATCACGTCGACGCCCTCGGGCGCGTCGATGTAGCCGAAGCGGATGTTGAACCCGTGCGCGAACGCGAGCGTCTTGCCCGGGGTCAGGCGCTCCTTGATCGACTCGCTGTAGATGCCGCGCTGGTGCTGGTCGGGCGCGAGGATCATGATGAGGTCGGCCCACTCGGTGGCGTCGGCGACCGACTTCACCTCGAAGCCGTCCTCCTGCGCCTTGGCGGCCGACTTCGAGCCGTCCTTCAGCGCGATCGCCACCTCGACGCCGGAGTCGCGGAGGTTCTGCGCGTGCGCGTGACCCTGCGATCCATATCCGACGATCGCGACCTTCTTGCTCTGGATGATCGAGAGGTCGGCATCGTCGTCGTAGAAGATCTCTGCCATTTGGGTGTTTCTCCTTGTCAGGGTGATGATCAGCCGCGCAGGACGCGCTCGGTGATGCTCTTGCCGCCGCGACCGATCGCGACGAGGCCGGATTGGGCGAGTTCCCGGATGCCGAAGGGCTCCACGGCCTTCAGGAAGGCGTCGACCTTGCCCTTGTCGCCGGTGATCTCGACCACCAGCGCGTCGGGGGCGTAGTCCACGACCGACGCGCGGAACAGGTTCACGACCTCGAGCACGTGCGAGCGCGACGCGTTGTCGGCGCGCACCTTGACCAGCATGTGCTCGCGCTGCACGGATGCCGCGGGGTCGAGTTCGACGATCTTGATGACGTTGATCAGCTTGTTCAGCTGCTTCGTCACCTGCTCGAGCGGGAGGCCCTCGACGTCGACGACGACCGTGATGCGCGAGAGGCCGGGGACCTCGGTCACGCCCACGGCGAGGGACTCGATGTTGAAGCCGCGGCGGGCGAAGAGCCCCGCCACGCGGGTCAGCAGACCGGGTTTGTCCTCCACGAGGAGGCTCAGCACATGCCGGGACATGTCAGTCCTCCTGTTCGGCGAAGGCGGGCGCGTGGTCGCGGGCGTACTGGACGTAGCTGTTGCTGACGCCCTGGGGCACCATCGGCCACACCATGGCGTCGGCGCTCACGACGAAGTCGATCACGACGGGGCGGTCGTTGGTGTCGAGCGCGAGCTGGATGGCCGCGTCGACCTCCTCCTCCTTCTCCACGCGGATCGCGAGGCACCCGTACGCTTCGGCGAGCTTGACGAAGTCGGGGATGCGGCGCGTGCCGTGGCCCGTGTTCAGGTCGGTGTTCGAGTGGCGGCCGTCGAAGAACAGCGTCTGCCACTGGCGCACCATGCCGAGCGAGGAGTTGTTGATGATCGCGACCTTGATCGGGATGTCGTTGATGACGCAGGTGGCGAGCTCCTGGTTGGTCATCTGGAAGCAGCCGTCGCCGTCGATCGCCCACACCGTGCGCTCGGGCTGGGCGACCTTCGCCCCCATGGCCGCGGGCACGGCGTACCCCATCGTGCCGGCGCCGCCGGAGTTCAGCCACGAATTCGGCCGCTCGTACTTGATGAACTGCGCGGCCCACATCTGGTGCTGGCCGACGCCCGCGGCGTACACCGCCTCGGGGCCGCTCAGCTCGCCGATGCGCTGGATCACGGACTGCGGCGAGAGGAGGCCGTCGCTGGTCGGCGTGTAGCCGAGCGGGAACTCCTCGCGCAGGCCGTTGAGGAACGACCACCACTCGTCGATGTCGGGCGTGGTCTGCTTCACCGCATCCGCGAACGCGTCGCGCAGGTCGACGAGCACCTCGCGGAGGTCGCCCACGATCGGCACGTCGGCGGTGCGGATCTTGGAGATCTCCGCCGGATCGATGTCGACGTGCACGACCTGCGCGTTCGGCGCGAACAGCGACGCCTTGCCGGTCACGCGGTCGTCGAAGCGCGCGCCCAGCGACACGATGAGGTCGCTCTCCTGGAGCGCCAGCACGGCGGGCACGGTGCCGTGCATGCCGGGCATGCCGAGGTGCTGCGGGTGCGAGTCGGGGAACGCGCCGCGCGCCATGAGCGTCGTCACGAGCGGGGCGCCGGTGGCCTCGGCGAGCTCCTTGAGCTCCGCGGACGCGCGCGAGCGGATGACGCCGCCGCCGACGTAGAGGACGGGCTTCTTCGCCGCCGCGATGAGCTGCGCGGCGGCCTGGATCTGCTTGCCGTGCGCCTTCGTCACCGGCCGGTAGCCGGGCAGGTCGATCTTGGGCGGCCACACGAAGGGCGCCTCGTTCTGCTGCGCGTCCTTCGTGATGTCCACGAGCACGGGGCCGGGGCGGCCGGTCGAGGCGATCTCGAACGCCGCCGCGATCGCGCCGGGGATGTCCTCGGCGTTCTTCACGAGGAACGAGTGCTTCGTGATCGGCATCGTGATGCCGACGATGTCGGCCTCCTGGAACGCGTCGGTGCCCATGAGCGTCGAGAAGACCTGACCCGTGATGCACACGAGCGGCACGGAGTCCATGTAGGCGTCGGCGATCGCGGTGACGAGGTTGGTCGCCCCCGGGCCCGACGTCGCGATCGCCACGCCGGTGCGTCCGGATGCGGCGGCGTAGCCCTCGGCCGCATGGCCGGCTCCCTGCTCGTGGCGCACCAGGATGTGGCGGACGCGCTCATCGTCCATGAGCGGGTCGTAGACGGGCATGATCGCCCCGCCGGGCAGGCCGAAGACGTCGGTGACGCCGAGCAGATCGAGCGAGCGGACGACCGCTTCCGCGCCCGTGAGCACGGGCGTCGGCGCGGTGCGAGCGGGTGGCCGGGGGACGGCCGGAGCGGTGTCGGTGGACATGGTGGGACCTCGAGACGAGAGTGCGAAAAGGAGCGGCCGTCAGCCCGTGACTGCGCCCTCAGCGGCGGAGCGCACGAGCTTGGAGTACTTGGCCAGGACGCCACGGGTATAGCGCGGAGGAAGGGGCTCCCAGCCGTCGCGGCGGGAAGCCAGCTCGGCGTCGTCGACGATCAGGTCGAGAGTGCGAGCGGCGATATCGACCCGTATCAGATCACCATCGCGCACGAAGGCGATCGGACCGGCGTCCACCGCTTCGGGAGCTATGTGGCCGATGCACAGGCCGGTTGTGCCGCCGGAGAATCGACCGTCCGTCAAGAGTAGTACATCTTTTCCGAGCCCCGCGCCCTTGATGGCGGCGGTGATGGCGAGCATCTCGCGCATGCCGGGGCCGCCCTTGGGGCCCTCGTAGCGGATGACGACGACGTCGCCGGCGGCGATCTCCCCCGCCTCGAGGGCGTCCATCGCGGCGCGCTCGCGTTCGAACACGCGCGCGGGGCCTTCGAAGACGTTGCCGTCGAAGCCGGCCGACTTGACCACGGCTCCCTCGGGCGCCATCGAGCCGTGCAGGATGGTGATGCCGCCGGTGGCGTGGATCGGGTCGTCGAACGAGTGGATGACCTTGCCGTCGACCGGGTCCGGGTCGAGGTCGGCGAGGTTCTCGGCGAGCGTCTTGCCGGTGACGGTGAGCGCGTCGCCGTGGAGGAGCCCCTCGTCGAGCATGGCCTTCATGATCACGGGGATGCCGCCGTGACGGTCGACGTCGTTCATGACGTACTGGCCGAACGGCTTCATGTCGGCCACGTGCGGCGTGCGGTCGCCGATGCGGTTGAAGTCGTGCAGGTCGAGCTCGACCTCGGCCTCGTTCGCGATCGCGAGCAGGTGCAGGACGACGTTGGTCGAGCCGCCGAGGGCCATGGCCAGCGCGATGGCGTTCTCGAACGCCTCCTTCGTGAGGATGTCGCGGGTCGTGATCCCCAGGCGCAGGAGGTTCACGACGGCCTCGCCCGATCGGTGCGCGAAGTAGTCGCGGCGGCGGTCGGCCGACGGCGGCGCGGCGGAGCCGGGGAGGCTCAGCCCGAGCGCCTCGGCGACGGAGGCCATCGTGTTGGCGGTGTACATGCCGCCGCAGGCGCCCTCACCGGGGGCGATCGCGCATTCGATGCGCTTGAGGTCGGCCTCGCTCATCTTGCCGGCCAGGCACGCGCCGACCGCCTCGAACGAGTCGATGATGGTGACGTCCTTCTCGGTGCCGTCGCTGAGCTTGACCCAGCCGGGCGCGATCGATCCGGCGTACAGGAAGACGCTCGACAGGTCGAGGCGGGCGCTGGCCATGAGCATGCCCGGGATCGACTTGTCGCATCCGGCCAGCAGCACCGAGCCGTCGAGGCGCTCGGCCATCATGACGGTCTCGACCGAGTCAGCGATGACCTCGCGCGAGACGAGCGAGAAGTGCATGCCCTCGTGTCCCATGGAGATGCCGTCGGACACCGAGATCGTGCCGAACTGCAGCGGGTATCCGCCGCCGGCGTGCACGCCCTCCTTGGCGCCCTGCGCGAGCCGGTCGAGGCTCAGGTTGCACGGGGTGATCTCGTTCCAGCTCGACGCGATGCCGATCTGGGGCTTGTCCCAGTCCTCGTCGCCCATGCCGACCGCCCGAAGCATGCCGCGGGAGGTCGTGGCCTCGATGCCGTCGGTGACGACGCGGCTGCGCGGCTTGATGTCGGGCGTGGTGGTGTCGGTGGTGCGCTCGGCCTGGGACATGCTCGAAGTCTATTCCGGGCGCGCGCCCCTCATCTGCGCGAGGAGGGCGAGGAGGTCGGCCAGCGCCGGGATGTCGGCCACGGTGACGGATGCGGCGGTCTCCCCCGGCCCGACGCGCACCCCGAGGTCGCCTGCCCCGAGCGTGCGCATCGCGTCCTCGTCGGTGACGTCGTCGCCGGCGAAGAGCACGGCGGTCGCGCCGGTGCGTTCGCGGAGCGTGCGCACCGCCGTGTCCTTGCCTTCGTGCCGGAACGAGAACTCGAGGATGCTGTGGCCGGTGCGCCGGCGCCACGTCGGCGCCTCGCTCGTGACGAGCTCGTCGACGAGGCGGTTGGCCTCGGCGGCGACCGCGTCCGGCGTCCCCCGGGTGTGGACGCCGACGCCGAACGTCTTGGGCTCGATCCACACGCCATCGAGGTGCGCGACGGCGGCTTCGGCGCGACGGCGCAGGTCGTCGCGGAGGGCGACCTCCTCCGTGTCCTCGTCGGCCTCGATCTCACCCGCACCCGGCTCCCAGAACTCCACGCCGTGCGAGCCCGCGAGCCACAGGCGCGAGTCGTCGCCGTGCTCCGCGATGAGCCGCAGGTCGACGAGGCTGCGCCCCGACACGAGGGCGACCGTCGTGTCGGGCAGGGCGGCGAGCGCGTCGACCGCGCGGCGTGCGGCCGGGAGCATCCGTGCCGCCATCGCGTCCTTCTGCAGCGGCGAGAGCGTGCCGTCGAAGTCGAGGGCGACGAGCAGGTGGGGCGTGCGGGCCAGCGGCTCGAGGACGTCCTCGGCGACGGTCGTGGTGTCCTCGGCACTCATGCGGTCACCGCAGTCGCACCGCGGTGGAACACGGCCAGGGCGTCGAGGAAGTCCTGCGACCAGTCCTCCACGTCGTGCTCGCGGACGCGTCGGCGCAGCGCCCGCATCCGCCGGCCCTGCTCGCTGCCCGGCATCTCGATCGCGCGCATGATGGCGTCCTTCAGTCCGTCGATGTCATGGGGGTTCACGAGGATCGCGCTGCCGAGCTCGTCGGCCGCGCCGGCGAACTCGCTCAGGACCAGCACGCCGCGGTTGTCGACCCGGCTCGCGACGTACTCTTTCGCGACGAGGTTCATGCCGTCGCGCAGCGCGGTGACGAGCATGACGTCGGCGGCGAGGTACAGCGCCACCATCTCCTCGCGCGGGTAGGCCTGATGGAGGTAGCGGATCGCGGTGTGCCCCATCGTGTCGTAGTCGCCGTTGATGCGGCCGACGGTGAGCTCGATCTCGTCGCGCAGCTGCACGTACGCGTCGACCCGCTCGCGGGAGGGACTGGCGACCTGCACGAGGGTGACGTCGTCGACCGACACGCGGCCGTCTTGAAGCAGCTCCCCGAAGGCCTTCATGCGATGGCGGATGCCCTTGGTGTAGTCGAGACGGTCGACCCCGAGGAGGATCTTCGACGGGTTCCCGAGGCTCTCGCGGATCTCGGCCGCGCGGGCCTGGATCTCGGGGCGCTGGGCGAGCTCGATGTACGAGTCGGCGTCGATCGAGATGGGGAAGGCCTTCGCCAGGGCCGTGCGCGTGCCGCCCTCCCCGTCGGGGACGGCGATGCCCGACGCCTTCGTCTCGTACCGCAGCTGGCGCCGCACGGCGCGGGCGAAGTTGCCCGCGTCGGCCACGCGCTGGAAGCCGATGACGTCGGCGCCCAGGAGTCCCTCGAGCACCTGCCGGCGCCACGGCAGCTGCGAGTACAGGCCGTATGCCGGGAACGGGATGTGGTGGAAATAGCCGATCGTCAGGTCGGGGCGCGCCTGGCGCAGCATTCGCGGGACGAGCTGGAGCTGGTAGTCCTGCACCCACACGATCGCGTTGTCGGCCGCCGCCTTCGCCGCTGCATCCGCGAACCGCTGGTTCACCGCGACGTACGCGTCCCACCACTGCCGCTTGAAGCGGGGAGCCGCGATCACGTCGTGGTAGAGCGGCCAGATGGTGTCGTTGGAGAAGCCCTCGTAGTAGTCCTGCACCTCGTCGGCGCTCAGCGGCACCGGGACGAGGTGCATGCCGTCGAACTCGAACGGCTCGAGCTCGAGTCCGGGGCGCCCCGCCCACCCGACCCACGCCCCGTCGGCCTTGCGCATGACCGGCTCGAGAGCGGTGACGAGACCGCCCGGCGACCGGCGCCATGCGTCGTCGCCCTCGGCGTCCGCGACGCGATCGACGGGGAGGCGATTGGCGACGACCACGAACTCGGCCTGGGACACGGGGGCTCCTCGGATGGGGGTTCGTTTCAGGCTAACAGCGGCGTCGCGGCTCGTCGGGGCCGGTGCCGTGTCAAGCCCGACCGCGCTACCCTTGGCGCCCCGCTAGCGTGGGCACATGCGCAGATACCTCTTCGGCACGGGTCTCATCACGGCGATCTCGGGCGGCGCGACGCTGCTGCGCAGTCTGCGCAACCACGAGCCCTTCACGTGGCGCACGGCCCTCGCTTGGGCGAGCTGGGCGATCTCGCTGGCCCTGGCGATCGGCGCCGTGCGCGACACGCGTCGGGCCCGCCGCGGTCACACCGTGCCGGGAGACTCCCCGGTGTCGGGCAAGGAGAAGAAGCTCGTCCGCAGCCGCGTCCGCCGCCGCTGACGGCCGAAGGCGCCCTTCCCCCGCGGCGCATCACGTGTGCGCGCCGCCGACGGCGAGGACGCCGCCCAGACCGATCATCATGGCGCCGCCGGTTGCCGACAGCGCCGACACGCGACGCGGTGACCGCGCGAACCAGGCACGTGCGGTGCCCACGGCGAGCGCCCACACGCTGTCGCTGAGCAGCGCGAGCGCCTCGAAGACCATCCCGAGCACGAGCAGCTGCAGCCACACCGGGCCGGCGTCGGTGGCGACGAACTGCGGGAGCACGGCGACGAAGAAGGCGATGGTCTTGGGGTTCGTGAGGCCCACGAGGAATCCCTGACCGAGCAGCCGCCACGTCGAGCCCGGGGCGACGTCTCCGACGGATGCGGCGGCGTGGCGATGGCGGATCGCCTGCACGCCCAGCCACACCAGGTACAGCGCTCCGGCGATCTTGACGATGGTGAGGGCCACGATCGACGACGCCACGATCGCGCCCACGCCGAGGGCGACCGCGACGACGGCCGGGATCGTGCCGAGGGCATTGCCGACGACGCTCAGCACCCCCGCCCGGCGGCCGAGCGCGATCGAGCGGCCGATGACGAAGAGGACGCTCGGGCCCGGGATCACGATGATCACGAGCGACGTCGCGAGGAACGCGGCGAGCAGTTCGGGCGAGGGCACGACCGCATCATGCCGCATCCGGGCGCTCAGCGCCTCCCGGACGGAGCGCCGCACACCCATACCTTAGCTATATATCGCTGGTATGCTTTTCTCCATGACCCGTGAAGACGACCTCCTGCGGCTCGTGGTCGCGGCGCACGCGCTCACCCGCGTGGCCGCGAACGAGACGCGGAACGAAGCGCCCTCCGCGCAGTGGCGCACGCTGCGCATCCTCCGCGAGCACGGCCCGCAGCGCCTGGGCGAGCTCGCCACGATCAGCCGTGTGAGCCAGCCGGGCATGACCCGCCTCATCGGGCAGATGGTGAGCGCGGGGCTCGTCTCGCGCGACGCCGACCCGAGCGACGCCCGCGTGCAGATCGTCGGGATCACCGACGCCGGCATCGATGCGCTGGACGTATGGCTCGACCAGCTGCGCGGTGCGCTCGCCCCGCACTTCACCGACCTCGACGACGCCGGGTGGGCGGCCATCGCGACCGCCGCCGACGCCCTCGACGCGGCGACCCGCATTCCGGAGGTCGTGCGATGAGCGGCGCACCCACCGCGAGCGTCTGGCGTCAGCCCGCCCAGGTGTGGGCCGTGGCGTTCGCGTGCGTCGTGGCGTTCATGGGCATCGGTCTGGTCGATCCGATCCTCCCCGCGATCGCCGAGTCGCTGCAGGCCTCCCCCACCGAGACCGAGCTGCTCTTCACGAGCTACCTGCTCGTCACCGGCGCCGCGATGCTCGTGACGAGCTGGGTGTCCAGCCGCATCGGCGCCAAGGCCACGCTCATGGCGGGCCTCGCACTCGTGCTCGTGTTCTCCCTGCTGTGCGCCCTCAGCGGCTCGGTCGACGCCGTCATCGGCTTCCGCGCCGGATGGGGGCTCGGCAATGCGCTGTTCATCTCCACCGCGCTCGCGACGATCGTCGGCGCAGCCTCCGGCGGCAGCGCCGCGGCGATCATGCTGTACGAAGCCGCCCTGGGCCTCGGCATCGCGATCGGCCCGCTGCTCGGCGGCATCCTCGGCGAGGTCAGCTGGCGGGGGCCGTTCTTCGGCGTCGTCGCTCTCATGGCCATCGCATTCATCGGCGTCGCGGTGCTGCTGCGCGGCCCGCGCGAGGCCCGCGCGCGCTTCGCGTTCTCCGCGCCCTTCCGCGCGCTCGGCCGGCCGGCCCTGGCCGTGCTCGCCGTCGCCGCGCTGTTCTACAACATCGGCTTCTTCGTGCTGCTGGCGTTCTCCCCCTTCCCGCTCGGCTTCGGCGCCCTCGGCATCGGATTCACGTTCTTCGGCTGGGGCATCGCCCTGGCGATCACGAGCGTGTGGGGCGCGCCGCTGCTCCTGCGGCGCGTGAACCGCACGACCGCGATGCTCATCGTCCTGCCCGTGCTCGCCGTGGACCTCGTGGTGGCCGGTTTCGTCGCGGGCTCCCCCGCCGCGCTCGTCGTGTGCATCATCGTCGGCGGCCTGCTCCTCGGCCTCATGAACACGATCCTCACCGAGTCGGTCATGGAGGCCACCGACCTCCCGCGCTCGGTCGCGAGCTCAGCGTACTCCGCGGTCCGCTTCCTCGGCGGTGCCGCCGCGCCGCCGCTGGCGGCCCTGCTGTGGCACGCCTTCGACGTCACGGTGCCCTACGTCGTGGCCGCCGCATCCGTGCTGATCGCCGCCGCCGTGATCGCACTCGGCCGCCGCGCCCTGGGCCGCATCGACGGCCGCGACGCGGATGCAGCGGAAGAGGGCGCCGCGGTCCTCGTGGGCGACGCGGCCTGACTTCAGCGCGCTCGCCAGCGCTCGGCCAGGTGGGCGCGACGCTCCGCCGGCATCTGCGTCCAACGGATGCCGGCGAGCGCGCCTTCCAGGGCGAGATACGTGTGGGCGCAATCGCGTCGGCCTGCCGCCTCCAGCCGCCGCGCCGCATCCAGCGCACCCAGGCGGCGAAGGCCCTCCAGGTCGCCGATCCCCACACCCCTGAGGTCGGCGGCGAGGGCAGGTCCGATGTTCTCGGCATCCTCCAGGGCGGTCACGGTTCCTCCTCGGTCCGCGCGAGCGCCGGCGCTCGCGTGTCATCCGTCAGGCCGATCACGTTGCCCCACGCGTCGGCGTACTCCACCGCCCAGCCCGTGCGCACGGGGAACGGCGGCGCGAGGCTCGCGAGCGGGAGGCTCTCGGCGGCGCGTCGGAGCAGCTTGTCGAAGCCGAGAATCCTCATCACGATGCCCATTCCTCGAGTCCGAACAGGACGACGGCGTCGTCGAACGCATCCGCCAGGCGACGAAGACGCTCTGGCTCATGACGCTGAGCCCGCAGTGTTCCGGGTCCGGCATGGGGCGCCTGCGAGAGGACGGCCAGACCCTCCGCTCGCAACGCGATCGTCCTGCGACGCCGATCGGAGGTGTCCACGCTCACATCGACAAGTCCGCGCTCCTCCAGTCGCGCCAGCGACTGCCCCAAGGTGGCCGGATGCATGTCGAGCCGGCTTCGCAGCTGCGCGAGCGGCCACGCGTCGCGCTCGCCGATGATGCGCAGGAGCGCCAGCTGCTCACCCGTCAGCCCGAGCTGAGATCGGATGTGCGCCCCCAGCGCCTGGGTGGCCCGCTGCAGTCGATACCACGCTCGGATGGCGTCGACGGCTTCGGGCTGGGGTTCGTTCACGAATTTATTATGTGTCACATAATATTCCCGATGCACGCACGCTGACGAACGTCAGAGCCTGAATCTATGCTCGGGTCCCGGCCGGAGAGAGGAAGCGGTCTCCGTGCGCGTGATCCACGTGGCGACGCATTCGTGGCTCGTGCTGAGCGGTGCGATGCAGCCCCGGTTCCTCATCGTCTACGGTCCGGCGGTGCACCGCCCCACCGGCGAGACGCTCATGCGGTACCGCATCGACCGGCACGCGCTCGAGCGCGCGCACCGCCGTCCGCTCGCGTGGCTGGAGACGTACGCGGAGGCCGAGGACTGGTGCCACCGTCAGCTCGAGACTCCCGAGATGACGGCGCCGCTGCGTGCGGACTACGGCTCCACGGTCACGCCCGAGGAGCAGCGACGACGGTGGGAGGCGGGGCTGGACCCCCGCACGGGTCTCCCGAGACGTGAGTCGCCCGGCCGTCCGGGGTGACCTGATCCGACCATGCGAAACGCCCCGCGGATCATGTCCGGCCGGGGCGTTTCGGTGCTGGTGCACCCCCTGGGACTCGAACCCAGAACCCACTGATTAAGAGTCAGTTGCTCTGCCGATTGAGCTAGAGGTGCAGGCTTTCGGCTGGTCGGGACAGACCCGGCGAACCGAGGGTCCACGTTACCATCCTTGACGTCGCCGCCGCGAATCGGGCCGCGACGTCCCGGTATCCTGGACCCGTGCCCCCCGCAGACCCGTCGCGCGCCGCGTCCGAGAGCCGCTACGCCGACGATCTCGCGCTGGCACTGCGACTGGCAGATGCCGCGGACGCCGTCTCCATGGCGCGTTTCGATGCCGCCGACCTCGACGTCTCGGCCAAGCCCGACGCGTCCTTCGTCACCGAGGCCGACCTCGCCACCGAGCGCGCGATCCGCGCGATCCTGGACGCGGAGCGACCCGACGACGCCGTGCTCGGCGAGGAGTACGGATCATCCGGAGGCAGTGCTCGCCGTTGGGTGATCGATCCGATCGACGGCACCCACAACTATCTGCGCGGCATCCCGGTGTGGGCGACGCTCATCGCGCTCACCGTCGACGGCGCACCGGTCGTCGGGGTCGTGAGCCAGCCCGCGCTCGGGCGCCGATGGTGGGCGGCCGAGGGCGCCGGCGCGTGGACCGACTCCCCCGCGGGCCGCCGCCGCATCCGCGTGTCCGACGTGGCAGAGCTCGACCGGGCGAGCGTGAGCTTCCAGAGCATCGAGCAGTGGGAGGGCGCCGGCCACCTGCCCGCACTCCTGGAACTGTCACGACGCGTGTGGCGCGACCGGGGCTACGGCGACGCACTGCCGTACATGTGGCTCGCGGAAGGCCGCCTCGAACTCGTCGCCGAGTTCGACGTCAAGGAGTACGACATCGCGGCCATCGCGCCGATCGTGACGGAGGCTGGTGGGCGGTTCAGCGCCTACGACGGCAGCGCGAGCCTCACGGCGGGCTCATCGCTCGCGACCAACGGTCTGTTGCATGATGCCTTCCTCTCCCTGCTGCAGGAAGCCGACGCCCAGGAGGCCGCGCGATGAACCGCCGACACTCGACGCTGATCGCCGCGGCGGCCCTCGCGCCGGCGCTCGCGCTGACCCTCGCCGCGTGCGGTGCGGAGAACAAGCCGGATACGGTTCCGACGACACTCGCCCCGCCGACCGCGGTCGCGACGTCGCCGGCGCCCTCCCCCACGCGCACGACGGCGACGCCCGACGCCGACCCCGCGTGCGAGACGATCCTCCCCGAAGACACGGTCGCCGACTTCGAGCAGGTGGGCTGGACCGCGCAGGCAGACGTCTTCCGCATCGGTGGCACCGAGGTGCCCGGCGGCATCCAGTGCACGTGGGGCGACTACACGGTGGCGACCGACCATGTCCAGGTCTTCGGCTGGGCGCCGATCGACGATTCCGACGCCGAGGCCGCCGAGCAGCAGCTCGTCTCGGAGGGATGGCGCCGCGAAGAGGGTAACGGCGGGGTCTATGTCACCGAGAGCGCCGAGTCGGCGATCGCGACCGACGAGGACGGCTACGGCTTCACCTACTTCTTCGGCGACGGATTCGTGAAGGTCTCCGACACCAAGCAGGGTCTCATCCTCATCGAGTGGCCGCCGAAGTGAGCGACCTGTTCGGCGACTCGGTCGCGTACCGGGACTGGGAGCCGACCAAGGAGACCCTGCACCGCTTCGTCCAGGTGGTCGGGAAGCTCCGCCTCGCGCTGAGCGCACGGCGCAATCACTGGTGGAACGTCCCCTTCCACCTGACGGCGTCGGGGATCACGACGCGACCGATGGGCACGCATCCGACCTTCACCGTCGACTTCGATTACATCGACCACCGGCTGCACGTCGGCACGACCGGCGGTGCGCGTTCGTCCTTCTCCCTCGTCGGGCGCTCCGTCGCCGACTTCCACGCCGCACTCGTCCAGTCGCTGAGCGACGTGGGCGTCGATCCCGCACCGATCCTGGATGCGACGCCTTTCGACCTGCCGGATCGCGCGCGGCGCTTCGCCGACGATCACGAGCACGCCGCGTACGATCCCGCAGCGGCGACGACGGCCTTCCGGATGCTCAGCGACGCGAATCTCGTGCTCGAGGAGTTCTGCGGGCGCTTCTCGGGCAAGACCAGCCCGGTGCATCATTTCTGGCACACGTTCGATATCGCCGCGACACGGTTCTCCGACGTCGCGGTCGATCACACGCCCGCGGTCGACGGCGTCACGCGCGAGGCCTATTCGCGCGAGGTGATCAGCTTCGGGTTCTGGTTCGGCGACCAAAGCGTGCCCGAGCCCGCGTTCTACTCGTACACGTCGCCGGAGCCGGACCGGCTGGCGCAAGCGCCGCTTCCCGTGGGCGCGGCGTGGCTCGAGCGTGGATCGTCGCACCTCGCGGTGTACCCGCTCGCGGTGGCGCAGGCATCCGGCGACCCGCGCGTCGCGGTCCTCGACTTCTTCGAAGCGGCGTACCGCGCGGGCGCCGAGCGGGCAGGGTGGGACATCGACCGCTATGCGTGCGTGGACGGCGCCACCGATCCGCTGCGCGCGCCGACGGCCGGCGCGAAGTGACGGAATCTGCCGCGGCGCTGACGCGGGTTGCGGGAGTCGTCGTCCGCGACGCGACCTGGCGCGAGCGACGCGGACTCCCCCGCAGCGACCGGCACGCGGCGCTCGCGGTGAGCGTGCCGTCGGCAGGTCTGTTCATCCTGCCGGCCGCTACGCTGCGCCGCACGACGGCGGCGCCCGTGCGGATCGCCACCGACCCGAGCGGGACGGCGGCGCTGTGGCTCGTGGGCTACGAGGCGTACATCGTCACCGACCCCGCGATCGACGGCGTCGCACTGCTCGAGATGCGTGAGGTCATCGACCGCGACCGCCGCAGCAGGGCGTGACGCCGCTGCGTCGGCCCCTGGTCAGTCCGGCAGGGTGACCTGGCTGAGCACGAAGGTCGCACCCTGCGGGTCTGCGATCGTCGCCTCGCGGGTGTACTGCGACGAGGTGGTATCGCGCACCGCACCGCCGAGCTTCTCGGCGTCGGCGACGGATGCGTCGAGATCTGTCACGACGAAGCGCACACCCCAGCGGGCGGGTGTGGTGCCGTCTTCGGCCAGCGCGGCCACGACGTCGGCGAAGCCCTCGGGCGCCTTGCCGCGCTGTCTCTCGAAGATCTCGGGGTCGGCCGTGGCGGCGAGACGATCGCCGTAGCCGGGCAGCCGGATCATCCCGGCGCCCACGTCGGGGTCGACGACCCAGGCGAACACCTCCCCGTAGAAGCGCAGGGCGGCCTCGCCGTTGTGGGTGTGCAGATCGGTGAACGCCCACGCGTTGGGCTGGTTGACGATCTGCGCACCGAGTCGGCGCTTTGCCTGCCACAGCCGGAAGACCGCTCCCTGCGGATCGCGGACGGTCGCGAGGCGTCCGCCGGGACCGGCGTCTTCGGGACCTTCGACCACCTCGGCGCCCGCTTCGGCCACGATCCTCGCGCTCGCGTCGACGTCGTCGCACGCGATGTAGCTCATCCACGACGCGGTGGAGTCGGCGGCCGGCGCGATCGCGGCTGCATCCTGACCATCCAGCGTGGCGATGACGTACGAACCGGGCGCACCCGGCGGCATCGCGTCGTGGAACTGCCAGCCGAACAGTCCGCCGTAAAAGGACTGCGAGGCTTCGCTGTCGGGCGTGGCGAGGTCGACCCAGCACGGGACGCCCTCGGGGTAACGACGCGGTTCTGACATGTCGGTGAAGCTAGCGCCGCCCACCGACACGGAGAAGTCCCTTCACGTCGGCTCGGTGGTGCGCACGCGATCGGCTGAGGGATCCCATACGCTCGGGTGGCATGTGGCGGGACTTCGACATGCCCCTCGAGCGAGCGCACGAATACGCCGGCCAGTCGCAGGTGAGCATCGATGCGCTGCCATCCACCTTGAATTCATTCAGTCGTTCTGAGGCCGTCGAGATTGCCGAGGACTGGCTGGCGTTCTTTCGGACCGCGACCTCGATCACAGACCTGCAGATATCGAGTCGGGCAACCGACGAGACGCTCGCCGCGCTCTCGCTGCAGACTCAGTTGACGTCGCTACAGCTGCGATTCGGGCCATACACCGACCTGGCCCCGCTCGCACGTCTCGATCGGCTCGAGGAGCTCGTCCTTCAAGGTGCTACCGGAATTAGCGACCTCGGGCCGCTGCGACAGCTTCCGAGGCTTCGCCGACTCTGGATCGAGGATGCGCGCAGACTGAATGACTTTTCGCCTCTTGCCGGGCTGGATCTCGAAGAGCTGACGGTCACCTGCAGCATCAACGGGGCTCGGTGGGACGTCAAATCACTCGCATTCATCGTCGAACTCCCTCGCCTGCGCAAGTTTTTCTGGGTTCCACGCCTGGCAGATCTCGACTACTCCCCCGCACTGTCGTTGACGGATGCTGATTCTGTCTACATCGCGCCGGTCCGTAACATGCAACCTTCGGCCGTCGATCTGGAGTGGGCGCTACCCGGCATACGCGCTCGCCTGCATGAACGTGGAGTACATCGCATCCCGGTCGTCTCGAGTGACGGCCATGTCGCCATCCTCACAAACGACGTGACGGGCCGGACAGTCTGGGACGCGCCGACCGAAGACGAGGAGCGGGCCGCGCGAGAGCCTCGGCCCATCGGTCGGGCTCCGATCACAGGCATCGTCAGCGGGACGACGTATCGAACCGTCAGCACATCGGCCCGGATGCGCACCGAGCGCCTGCGGTGTCGTCTCGAAACGCCGCCGGGGCAGGCGCGATTCGGCATCCCTGATCGAGAGCAGACCATCGGGGAGTATCGCTTCACGGGTCCTGCTTCGGGCCCGCTGTTGGTGTGGGATGCGCCCGTCAACGACGGAGCCGACAGCGCCTCGCGAGAGGACTTCGCGGGCAATCTAGAGACCCGCCCGTTTCCACCGCCCGATCCCGACTGGTTCGCCGACAGCGCGTCGACGCCGCCGTTGCCGCCCGCCGAGATGTGGTCGATGCTGTCGGATATCGTCGCGTCGCTCGACCTCGACGACTTCTCGGCTGCGGTAGCTCGCCTGACCGCGTGCAGCCCGGACGCAGTTCTCGCGTGGGTCCACACCTTCGACGACCACGCAGCGCGCCTGAGACCGTCGATCGATGCGATCATCGCTGGGTTCGGCCTCCCACCCGAGGAGTCGTTCTCGTTGATCGGAGCGGTGATGGCTCAGGGTGAGACGGCATGGCAAGCCGTCGTCGACGATCGGGAGGCGTTTGCATTCGAGTGGCGCACCGCGACGGGAGACGCCTTGCTGGACGTCGGCGCCTCCGCGGTTCAGACACACTTTCCCGCGGCGCGCCGACTGGTCAGTCCACTCACGCCGTGGGCCGACGATCTCCGGCGCATCATCCCGGCGTGGGCGGAGGAAGAGATCGAGAGCAATCGGTGGTTTCTGCCCGTGCGCGCCCACGTTGAGGCCGAAGGGGTGATCCGCGAGCGGGTCGTGCTCGTCGACATGGAGGTCTACGACGCCGCGGACGCCGCGGTCCAGGCGATGCACTCCTTCGGCGGCACTGTCATCGCTGGTCCGGAGCTGTCTGCGGGTGTCGTGCCCGGGCTGGACAGACTGCACCTCGTGTACACAGTCAGAAAGTGGCGGGGGACGACGCGCGCTTAGGTCGGCTCGGTCGTCCGCACGAGCCCGCACGTGACGCACGACCACGCCACGAGGAAGCGCTCGTCGTCGAGGATCTCGAATCGCAGCGGATCGCCGCACGTCGGGCAGCTCCGCGGGTCGAACGCCGGCGTGCTCACCCGGAGAGCATAGGTCCTCCTCGTCCGCGGATGTCATCGTTCAGTCCCCCGGGGGTGTGATCGTCGGCGATCCCGCGTAGTTTGACGCGCAAGAAGAGGAGGTGCCATGGCGACGTTGAACATCGACGGGTTTGCCTCGTGAAGAGGGCTTCAGCGTCATGCGCGATCTCGCCGCGAGGGATTCCGTGCCGGACACGGTGTTCCCGGTCGACTCCTCGAAGCCGATCGCCTTCGCGATCCGTCATCAGCAGCTCGCCGACGTCGTCGTTACGAAGGTGCGGGCGGGCAACTACGCCGCCGTCCGCGGCGAGGGACTGGTTCGTCACTCGGAGCCCCGTGTCATCCTCCAGGTGCCGAAGCATCCGGTCGCGACGGAGCAACGTGGTCATCAGGTGCGCAGCGGAACAGGATCGGTCGGCTCGACGAGACGGAGTCCGAAGCCGTCGCCGGACCGACGGCGGAGTTCGCCCGCCTGCTGTTGGCCGCCGCATCCGGAGACGACGCCGCGACACGACGGCCGCTCGATGAGACGCTCGGCACGCGCATCATGCACGGCACGATACGGGCGCCGCACGGACGACGAAGGGCCCGGAGGCTGCGTGCGCACGCAGCATCCGGGCCCTTCGTCTATGACAGCGGCTCGTGGAGATGGGGGGAATCGAACCCCCGTCCATCGCTGGGATATCGCGGCTTCTCCGGGCGCAGTCTGCGAGTGCGTTCTGCTCGGCCCCGACCTTTGTCACAGACACCTAAGTCGACGGGCCCAGCCTGGGAAGAGTCCCGCGTGACGTCCAGGCGCCGTCACACAGCAAGATCCCTAGATGGCGCCAGGGTCCGTGTCGGGATCGACCACGGTCTGACGGACTATCGGGCTCGCTTAGGCAGCGAGGGCGAAGTCAGTGCGCTTGGATTCGGCACTTATTGGTTTACAGGGAGCGTTTACGAGATAACCCTGCATCCTCGGCCCGCTTCACGCGAATTCGCAGGCGATGTCGAAACCGATCATCCCCGTGGTCCTCCGTGGAGGCGGCCGCTGTCACGCTGTGGAGTTGTGTGTCCGGATGCTGCTGCATCCGAGCATCACAGACTACAACGGATGCGGCGTCCCTGCCATTCCGCGTCGGCCCACGTATCTGTGGCCTCCGTACGATGAGGGGGTGACCTCCCCCGCACCGCGCCGCCCGTCCGTTCAGATCACGCTCGAGGTGGTGGCGAAGACGTGGGTCACGCCGGGCCTCGTGCGCGTCACGCTCGGCGGCGACGGCTTCGACGACTTCCCCGACCGGCCCGAGACCGACAAGTACGTCAAGCTCTACTTCCCGCCGGCCGGCAGCGACCTGCGTCCGCCGTACGATCTCGCCGAGCTCCGCGCGACGCTGCCGATCGAGCAGCTCCCCTCGATGCGCACGTACACCGTCCGGCACGTGGATGCTGCGGCGCGGACGCTCGACATCGAGTTCGTCGTGCATGGTGACGAGGGCATCGCCGGTCCGTGGGCTGCTCGCGCCGTGGCCGGTGACACCCTCACGATGTCGTCGCCCGGGGGCGGCTACTCCCCCGCCTCCGACGTCGACGCGATCGTGCTGATCGGCGACGAGTCCGCGTTCCCGGCGATCGCCTCGGCACTGGAGGCGGCACCCGCCGACACACACATCGTCGCCGTCCTCGAGGCACGCTCGAGCGAGCACCGCATCGCCGTCCCCGCCACGGGCATGCACACCGTGTGGGTGGACGAGGATCACGCTGCCCCTGGCGCTCGCCTGGTCGACGCCGTGCGCGACCTCGAGTGGCCGCAGGGTCGTGTGCAGGTCTTCGCGCACGGTGAGCGCGAAGCGATGAAGGCGCTCCGCCCGCTCCTCCTCGAGCGCGGCGTCACTCGCGCCGACCTCTCGCTGTCGGCGTACTGGGCGGCCGGACGCACGGAAGACACGTTCCAGGCCGAGAAGCGCACGCCGATCGGGCAGATCTTCCCCGACTGACCCCAGCCGACCGACGCGCAACATTCCGGATGCGTCGCGCCCGCCGCATCCGTAGCCCTCGGATGCGGCGCCTGCGCGCCGGATCTCCGGAATGTTGTTCGCCACACGCCGTAGGCTCGGCGGCATGAGCGAGGTCATCGTCACGGTCCGCGGCGAGCAGGAGCGGCGGGTGCCGCCCGAGCTCGGCGTCGTGCGGCTCACCGTCCGCGCCGACGGTCCCGAGCGCGGGCCGGTGATCGAGCGCGTCACCGCGGCGGCGGAGCCGCTGCGCGACGACCTGATCGCGCACCGCCGGTCGGGCGAGGTCGTGGAGTGGTCGAGCGGCCGCATCTCGGCGTGGTCGGAGCGACCGTGGAACAGCGAGGGCCGTCAGCTGCCGCCCGTGCACCACGCGACGGTCGACGTGTCGGCCACGTTCGGCGACTTCGACGCCCTGTCGTGGTGGGTGGGCGAGATCGCCGACACCGACGAGGTGCAGGTCGCCGACATCCGGTGGGAGCTCTCCCCCGAGACCCGCGCCCGCGTCGAGCAGGAGGTCGCCGCCGAGGCGGTGAGCGTCGCGGTCGCCCGTGCGCACGCCTACGCCGAGGCGCTCGGGCTCGAGGCGGTGTCGCCGCTGGAGATCGCCGACGCCGGGCTGCTGCTGGCCAAGGCGGATGCCGCGCCCAGGATGATGCGCGCGATGGCGATGGACGCCGCATCCGGCGCCGTCGCCCTGCAGCCGGCCGACATCTCGGTCAGCGCCGCGGTCGAAGCCCGCTTCCTCGCCCGCTGAGCCTCACTCGCCGAGGCGGTTGCGGGTGCGCATGGCGCGCTCGGCCTCGCGCTTGTCTTCTCGCTCGCGGATCGTCTGCCGCTTCTCGTACTCGCGCATACCCTTCGCCACGGCGAGCTCGACCTTGGCGCGGCCGTCGGAGAAGTACAGCCGCAGCGGGATGAGCGTGTACCCGCCCGCCGAGACGGCGTGCGAGAGCTTCACGATCTCGTCCTTGTGCAGGAGGAGCTTGCGGGTGCGCTTGGCGGCGTGATTGGTCCAGTGCCCCTGCGAGTACTCCGGGATGTTAACGGCGTCGAGGAACACCTCGCCGCCCTGGATGTACGCGTAGCCGTCGCTGAGGTTGGCACGGCCCTGCCGGAGCGACTTGACCTCGGTGCCGGTGAGCACCATGCCCGCCTCGTACGTCTTCTCGATGGCGTAGTCGTGACGCGCGCGACGGTTGGTCGCGACGACCTTCTCGCCCTTCTCACGGGGCATGTCCCACCTCCTTCACCGTTCCTGGCCGCGCGCGGGCGCACGCAGCCCTTCAGTCTAACGGAGGCGACGGCGCGGCGAGTCGGTCAGGTGCGCAGCCAGCGACGGATCGCGAAGCCGGCCGACAGCGCCGACAGCACGACGCCGACGATGACGACGACGGGGATCACGAGCGCGACGTCGCCCTGCCCGACCCACGACGTGATGAAGGTCACGCGATTGCGCAGGTAGTCCTCGACGCCGAAGTTGACCATCGCCCAGATCGCGCCGCTCGCGAGCGCCGAGCCGATGAGCGCCGCGAGCACGCCCTCGAGCACGAACGGCGTCTGGATGAACCGGTTGGACGCCCCCACGAGCCTCATGATGCCGATCTCCCGTCTTCGCGCGAACGCCGACAGGCGGATGGTCGTGGCGATGAGCAGCACGGCCGCGATGAGCATGAGGGCGGCGATGCCGACGGCGATGTAGGTCGCGACGGTGAGGGCGTTGAAGAGCGGCTCGAGGTACTGGAGCTGATCCTTCACCTGTTCGACGCCGTCCATGTTGTTGAACGCCTCGGCGATGACGTTCGACTGGCTCTGATCGACGAGGTTGATCGAGAACGTCGCGTTGATCTGGTCGGGCGTGAGCAGGTCGGCGTACTCCTCGCCGAGCTGCTCGGTGGCCGCCTCGTACGCCTGCTGGTTGTCGAGGAACGTGAAATCGCGGATGAGCGGCGCGAGCGCCGGCCCCTCGAGCTTCTCGCGCACGGCCGTGATCTGGTCCTCGGAGGCGACGCCGGTCGTGCAGGACGCGGCATCCGACACGCTCGTGCACATGTAGACCGAGACCTGCGCGCGGTCCGACCAGAACTGCTGCATCTTGCCGATCTGCATCTGCATGAGGATCGCGGCGCCCACGAACGTGAGCGAGACGAACGTCACGAGAACCACGGAGATGACCATCGAGGCGTTGCGCCGCAGGCCCGTGAACGCCTCGGAGAGGATGAGTCCGATCCTCATGACGTAGGCCCCACTTCGTCGTCGCGGTCGCCGAGACCGAGCCGATCGGCGAGTCCCAGCTCGTCGAGGTCGACGGGCGGCAGGTCGACGGCGACCGGTCGCGTGTGCGTCGAGGGCTCGGCGGATGCAGCGGCGGCAGTGGATGCGGCGGCGCCGGCGTGCACGGGTGCGTCGGCGTGCGCGGCGGCATCGGCGGGCGCCGGTCTGCTCGACGCGGAGGCGGGCTCGGGCAGGCGCTGCCCCGCGTGCTCGGTGCGGGGCGCCGCATCCGGGACAGCGTCCGGCGCGACGACGTCGGGGCCGAGTGCCTCCGCCACGGCGGGAGCGAGCTCGTCTGCCACCTCGTCGAGCGCGGGGGCGGCGCCGGGCGCGACCTGGGCGACCTCGCGCTGCACTTCGAGGACGGCGGTGAGGGCGGCGACCGCGGCCGCACCCTTCTCCACCTCGGGCTTGAGGCGCGGGAGCGCGGACGTGTCGCCGTAGCCGCCGTGGCGCTCGTCGCGCACCATCCGACCGTTCTGCAGCTCGATCACGCGGCGCTGCATCTGGTCGACGAACGCCGCCTCGTGCGTGGCCATGACGACCGTCGTGCCGCCGGCGTTGATGCGCGCGAGCAGCTGCATGATGTCGATCGAGGTGGCGGGGTCGAGGTTTCCCGTGGGCTCGTCGGCGAGGAGCACCTGGGGGCGGTTGACGAGGGCGCGGGCGATCGCGACGCGCTGCTGCTCACCGCCGGAGAGCTCGTGCGGCAGGCGCTTCTCCTTGCCGCTCAGGCCGACGAGCGCGAGCACCTCGGGCACGGCCTGCATGATGAACCCGCGCGACGAACCCGTCACCTGGAGCGTGAACGCGACGTTCTGGAAGACGGTCTTGGTCGGCAGCAGCCGGAAGTCCTGGAAGACCGTGCCGACGTGCCGACGGAAGTAGGGAACCTTGCGGTTCGAGAGCGTGCGGAGGTCGCGGCCGAGCACGACCACGCGACCCTTCGAGGGCGTCTCCTCCCGCATGATGAGACGGAGGCACGACGACTTCCCCGAACCGGAAGCTCCGACGAGGAAGACGAACTCGCCGCGCTGCACCTCGAAGTCC
Organism: Microbacterium sp. 10M-3C3; assembly: GCF_003931875.1. Lineage (NCBI taxonomy): Bacteria > Bacillati > Actinomycetota > Actinomycetes > Micrococcales > Microbacteriaceae > Microbacterium > Microbacterium sp. 10M-3C3. The sequence continues at coordinate 2,088,397 of NZ_CP034245.1, forward strand.
ACATCGTCCAGAGCGGGTTTGGAGGTGCCGCGATACCGTTTGCTGACGTTCTCGAACCGGATCATGGCTCGACGAGCCTAAGCGCGGGGCTTACTGCATCCGCCAGGACGCGCCGCGCACGCCGATCCTGTGAGCTTGACCCCCGGCCGTTGCCCGCGGTGCACTTCGTCTCGCTGCGCTCGCTCAGCGTCCGGTGTGGGTCCGCTTCGTCTCGCTGCGCTCGCTCAGCGTCCGGCGGCGCGCCTCGGACCCTGAGCGAGGGAGCGGAGCGACCGAGACGAAGGGCATCCGACGGACGGATCGATGTCGGAGGTTGGTGCTTGAGTATGCCTATGGAAAGCTCCGCGAGTCTCGGTCGTCGTGACGACGATGACGCGGTTCTCGCGCGCCTGATCGAGAGCATCGTGGACGACGACGCGGTGATCGCGGAGCGTGAGGCCAGCAAGATCGTGAGCATGGCCGCGGCGCTTCGAATCGCGAAGAAGCGCGCCGCCACCCAGGCGATCACGTCGCAGATGCGCGAACTGGAAGAACGCTCCCTCGCCGCGGAGATCGGACTGGCCATCCGGGTGAACGATCGGGCGGTGCAGAACCGGATGCACGACGCGCTCGAACTGTGCGACCACTACCCCACCACCCTCGACGCCCTCGCCGACGGGGGGATCTCCGCACGGCACGCGACGATCATCGTAGAAGTCGGGCGGGCGCTGCAGGACCCGAACGCCCGGGCGGTGTACGAGGCGACGGTGCTCGAGCGGGCGCTGCGGGACACGGCGCCGCGGACGAGGGCGTTCGCCGAACAGGTCGTCGAAGAACTCCACCCCCGCTCCATCACCGAACGCCACCGCGACGCCGTGAAAACCCGGAAGGTGTGGAAGCAGCGCCTCGGCGACGGAATGTCCGAACTCGGCATCATCGGCCCCGACGTCCTCGTCGGGGGCATCTGGGACCGGCTCACGCAACAGGGCAATAGCTCGAAGCAGGCCCAGGTCACTGAACCCGCGGACGAGGCGGACGCCGACCCGGACGCGATCTACGACGAACGGAACCTGGACCAGCTCCGCGCGGACATCGCCATCGACCTGCTCCTGACCGGAGGACCCACCATCGACCCCACCACCGGCGCGATCACCGGACCCGCCGGCGGGCTCGCCGCGATCCACGCGCGCGCGTCGATCGTCATCCCCGCCCTCACCGCCGCCGGGCTCGCCGACCGCGGCGCGACGCTGGACGGCGCGATCCCCGTGGATGCGGACACGGCACGGTGCCTGCTCGCCGGCGCGCCGTCGTGGGAGCGGATCTTCACCCACCCCATCCACGGACACGTGCTCGCCACCGACACCTACCGGCGACCCGTGAACCTCGACCGCTACCTCGCCGCGAGAGACGTGCACTGCCGGTTCCCCGGCTGCCGCAGGCCCGCGAGAGTGTGCGACCGCGACCACAACTTCGACTGGGCCCTCGGCGGCACCACCGACGCCTGCAACCTCGCCTGCCTCTGCAAACGACACCACACCCTCAAAACCGAGAAACCCTGGAAACCCGTCCAACAGCGCGACGGCAGCATCCACTGGACCAGCCCCCTCGGACGCAGCAGCACCGACCCACCCGAGCGATACGTCATCTTCCGCGAAGACCCCGACCCCCCACCCGGCGCCCCACCGTTCTAGGGGTTACTCGTCGTCTTTGCGCTTGCGCCAGCGGATGCCCGCGGAGATGAAGCCGTCGAGGTCGCCGTCGAAGACGGTCGCGGGGTTGCCGACCTCGTAGCCGGTGCGCAGGTCTTTCACGAGCTGCTGCCCGTACAGGAAGTAGGAGCGCATCTGGTCGCCCCAGCTCGCGGTGATCGTGCCCGCGAGCTCCTTCTTCTTCGCCGCTTCCTCCTCGCGCTGCAGCAGCATGAGCCGGGTCTGCAGCACGCGCATCGCGGCGGCGCGGTTCTGGATCTGCGACTTCTCGTTCTGCATCGACACGACGATGCCGGTCGGCAGGTGCGTGATGCGCACGGCGGAGTCCGTCGTGTTGACCGACTGACCGCCCGGGCCCGACGAGCGGAACACGTCGACGCGGATGTCGCCCTCGGGAACCTCGACCTCCTGGGCCTCCTCCATCACGGGGATGACCTCGACGGCGGCGAAGCTGGTCTGCCGCTTGTCCGCGCCGCCGAAGGGGCTGATGCGGGCCAGGCGGTGCGTGCCGGCCTCGACCGAGAGCGTGCCATAGGCGTAGGGCGCGTCGACTTCGAACGTCGCCGACTTGATCCCCGCGCCCTCCGCGTAGGAGGTGTCCATCACCTTCACGGGGTACTTGTGACGCTCCGCCCAGCGCAGGTACATGCGCATGAGCATCTCGGCGAAGTCGGTGGCGTCGTCGCCGCCGGCACCTGAGCGGATCGTGACGACCGCCGAACGCGAGTCGTACTCGCCGTCGAGGAGCGTCTGCACCTCGAGCTGCCCGACGACGTCCTCGAGCTCGGCGATCTCCTTGCGCGCCTCGTCGGCCGACTCCTCGTCGTCCATCTCCTTGGCGAGCTCCACGAGCACTTCGACGTCGTCGAGCCGCTGCTCGACGTCGGTGACGCGCTTGAGCTCGGCCTGACGGTGGCTCAGCGCACTCGTGACCTTCTGCGCCTTGTCGACGTCGTCCCACAGGTCGGGTGCGCCGGCCTCCTCGCTCAGCCGGTCGATCTCGGCGCGCAGCGCGTCGACGTCGACGACCGCCTTGATGTCGGCGAAGGTGGAGCGCAGGGCCTGGATGTCGGCGGACGGATCGAAATCGAGCATGACAGTTCAGCCTACCGTCGTCGGCGCCGCTCCTCCTCGCCGGATGACTACGCTCGAAGGGATGACGGATTCTCCGCGGGGCGTGCTGGTGCGGTTCGCACCGATGATCTACGGCCCGACCCTCCTGTTCGCGCTCGGCGAGGGCGCCGTCATCCCGCTCATCCCCATCATCGCGTCGCAGCTCGGCGCCGATGTAGCCGTCGCCGCCCTCGTCGCCGCCGCCCTCGTCGTGGGCCAGCTGTGCGGCAACATCCCCGCCGGCTGGGCCGTCGCCCGCTTCGGCGAGCGGGTCACGATGGGGGTCGCCGGCGTCATCGCCCTCGTCGGTACCGCCGCCCTCGCGATCGCCCCGAGCCTGCCGCTGTTCGCGGCGTGCGTGTTCGTCATCGGGCTCTGCGCTGCCGCGTTCGGGCTCGCGCGCCACTCCTTCATGACCACACGCGTGCCGCTGGCTTTCCGTGCGCGAGCGCTGTCGCTCCTCGGCGGCACCTTCCGCCTCGGCATGTTCGTCGGGCCGTTCATCTCCGCCGCGCTCCTGGCGATCTTCGGTGACGAGCACGCGTCGATCTGGTTCTTCGGCGTCACCCTCGTCGGCGTCGTCCTGCTGATCGTGTTCGGCCGCGACCCCGAGCAGGCGCTCGCAGCCGAGGAACGTGCGGCGCGGCGCGGCACGGCCGACTCCCGCGAGGCCGACGACTCGGGCGAACCCGTCACCGGATCCATTCCCACGACCGAGCGCGCCGGCGTCTTCCGCACGATGTGGCGCTTCCGCGGCGTGCTCGCGCGCCTGGGCCTCGCCGCCGCATCCCTGTCGGCCCTGCGCTCCGCGCGTCAGGCGGTGCTGCCCCTGTGGGGCGTCACGATCGGTCTCGACGCGTCGACGATCGCGCTCGTGGTCGGCGTCTCCGGGGCGATCGACTTCGCCCTCTTCTACGCGAGCGGCCAGGTCATGGACCGCTTCGGCCGCCTGTGGGCCGCCCTGCCCGCCATGCTCCTCATGGGCGCGGGCTTCATCGCGCTGGCGATCAGCGCCGGATCCGCCCAGCCCGCGATGTGGTTCGCGATGTTCGGCGCCGTCCTCGGCGTCGGCAACGGACTGTCCAGCGGCATCCTCCTCACCCTCGGCGCCGACGTCGCCCCGCCCGCCGACCCCGCGCCGTTCCTCGGGTCGTGGCGCACGCTCACGGATGCCGGCGGCGCCGTCGCTCCGCTCATCGTCTCCGTCGTCGCCGCCGTCGCGTCGCTGCCGATCGCCGTCGCCGTCATCGGCGTGATCGGCCTCGTCGGTGCGGGCGGCTTCGCCCGTTGGGTGCCGCGCTTCGTCCCCCGCCAGCGCTGAATCGCCGCCCACGCCGTCAGCGCAGCGCGTTCCGGCTCGTCGCCGTCGCTTCGAGCGGCAGCCCGTCGGGCACGAAGAGCGTGATCACGGGCGGATGCCACGCCCCCGCGACCGTCACGCGCGCCGAGACGCCGTCCGGGGTCGACGCCGACACGAGCGTCGCCTCCCCCATCGTCGCGACGATCTCCTCGGCCTGCGCGCGCAGGTCGGCGTCGCTCAGATCCGTGCGGACGCCGTCGTCCGACACCGTGAGCGTGAAGCCGTCCGCCGCTGCGAGCGCCGCCGCATCCGCCACAGCATCCAGCCGCTTCTGCGCGAGGTACAGGCTCGTCGCATTCGCGCACACCAGCACGAGCACGATCGCGAGCACCGCGTAGCCGATCGTGAGGATCAGCACGCTGCCCTGGTCGTCGCCCCGCAGCTTCATCCGTCTCTCCAGAACCGCGACACCTTCTGCACCGCCGACGCCTCGACCGGCACGACGGCGAGGCGGTCGAGTCCGAGCACGGGCGGCACGAGCGGCAGCGACACGGCCGTCCGCACCGTGACCGTGAGCGTCGCGCCCGCGGCCGGGCAGCTCGCCGCGGTCTCCGCGCACGCGATCGACAACTCGACGCGCGACCGATCGAGCCCGTACTCCTCGACGACCGTGTCGAGCACCGCGTCCGCCCGCGCGTCGGCGTCAGCAGTGCCGGATGCGGCGGCCACGGTGCGCGCGATGTGCCGAGCGCCCGCCTCCACCCCGAGCGCCTGCCCCTGAATCTGACCGAGCGCGACGACGAGGTAGACGACGGGCACGAGGAGGATTAGCCCGGCGAAGATGAACTCGATCGCCGCCGACCCCGCGTCGTCGGCGAGACGCCACCGGTCAGTCGAGCGATTCCGCCGGCGCATCGGCCGACACCTCCATCACGCGGGGAGCTCCGAGCAGGCCCACCAGCGGCAGAGTCGTCCGCACCGTGACACGCACGCCGGGCGCGCCGGCCTCCGACGTTGCGGCGACCGAGACGTCGGACGCGTAGTCGGCACCCACCGTCCGCGTCACGATGTCGCGCGTGCGCTCTTCGCCGTCCTCGAGCGACGTGTCGGCGAGGGCGGCGTGGAACGCCCCCTCCACGGCGGCGTCGTGCACGACGTTTCTCACGTAGACGGCGAGCCCGAGCTGGATCACCCCGAGCGTCAACAGCGTGAGCACCCCGCCGACGAGCACGAACTCGACGGGGCTCGAGCCCCGCTCATCCGTGAGCGCAGCGGCGACGCGTCGCATGCTCAGAACCCGGACACCCGCGCGATCGCCTGCTCGAACAGCTGGGCCAGCGCGGGCCCCGCGAGCGCCCAGATGACGACGACCAAGCCGGCCGTCATGAGGGTGATGAGCACCCACCCCGGCACGTCGCCGCGCTCGTCGGCGAGGACATCGCCCCAGCGCGTGCGCAGCCGCTGCATCCGTTCGGTCCACATGTGCGTGCCTCCTTTCCTTTCGGCGTCAGCCGATTCCGAGTCGAAGCAGGAAGATGCCGGGGAAGACCGCGTAGAGCACGCTGAGCGGCAGGATCAGGAACACCAGCGGCAGCAGCATCAGGATCTCCTTGCGCCCGGCCTGCTCGATGAGCCCGCGCTTGGCGTCCTCGCGCGCATCGCCGGCCTGCGCGTGCAGCACCGCCGCAAGCGGCGCCCCGCGCTCGAGCGCCGCGACGAGATGGTCGAGCGCCCGCGTGAGCGGGACGACATCGAGGCGCCGCCCGAGGTCGGTGAGCGCCTCGGCGAGCGGCTGGCCGGTGCCCGTAGCGATGACGGCGGCGCGGATCTCGGCGGTCAGCTCGCCCGATCCGATCGCCCCGACGCGCCGCAGTGAGTCGAGGATCCCCTCGCCGGCCGACATGCACAGCGCGACGAAGTCGAGCACGGTCGGCAGCTCCTCCTCGATGCGCCGAGTGCGGGCGCGGGCGGCATGCGTGAGCCGCGCATCCAAGACGAGCGCGCCCGCCGCGGCGAAGACCGGCGCCACGACCACCGTTGCGGGCGAGAAGGCGCCGAGAACAACGGATGCGACGACCACGAGCGCGCCGCACGCGAGGCCCGCGAGCGCCCACAGCAGCTGGCGCGCACGGAAGGTCGGGGCATCCATGTCCCATCCGGCTTGCGAAAGCCGGCGCGTCAGGGCATCGGAGGCGCCGAAGAGCCGCGCGACGCGGGCGATCGTCGCGTGCGCCGCCTCGCGGAGCGTCGGCAGCGGCGACGCCACCGGACCGAGGCCCTGCGGGTCGGCGATGTCGCGCACGTACGGCGCGATCCGGCGCACGAGCGGCGGCGCGCTCACGCGCGGCGCGAGCGACGCGAGGAGGCACACGCCGATGCCGAGCGCGGTCCCGAGCAGCACCGCGACGGCCGACTGAGTCAGCAGCGATGCGCTCACCCGAACCACCGCCGCGGCTCGGGCAGGCGGCCGATGCGCACCATGAGACGGAACGCGACGACCGAGACCGCGGCACCGAAGACGATGAGCGCCATGCCCTCGGGGCTCGTGTACGCCGCTGCGCCCTCGGGACGCAACGACAGCAGCACGAGGATCACCCACGGCGCGACGACGCCGAGCACGGCGGCGCCGCGGATCCACGACTGCCGCGCCTCGACCTCGCCGCGCAGCGTCGCGTCGGCCCGCACCGACGCCGCCAGCGCCCGCAGCACCGTCGTGAGCTCCGTGCCGCCCACCTGACGCGCCATCCGCAGCGTCTCGATGATGCGGTCGGCGACGGGATCCGCGAGAGCGGCCTTCACGCGTTCGATGCTCGAGTCGAAGTGCCCCGACGCCTCGACGTCGCGCGCGAACGCCGCAAACGGCGGCCGAAGCGCCGCAGGCGCCGACACCGCGAGACTCGCGACCGCGTCGGGCAGCGACATGCCGGCGCGCACCGACGCGATGAGGAGGTCGCACACGTCCGGCCACAGCGCGCGCCGCGACCGCAGCAGCCGGCTCCGGCGCGCGCGCAGCCACCCGAACGGCGCGAGCGCTCCGGCCGCCGCGGCCACGAGCGCGAAGGCGGCGACCCCGGTCACGAGCCACGCGATGGAGGCGGCGACGACGCCGCATCCGGCCGCGATGATGACGATCACCCGCGGATGCACCGTGCCGAACCCGGCCGATTCGAGCAGGCGCACGAGCGGCCCGGTGCGCACGGTCGCGGCCGCGCGTCCGGCGCCGGCGGGCCACGCCCACGGCGCGACGGCGAGGAGGATCCCCGCCGCGAGCAGCGCGCCGAGAACGAGTGTCATCGTCCGCTCCGGAACAGCAGCCGCACCTCGGGGGCATCACCGAGCACCCGGCCGGTGGGCTGCACGATCTCGGTGACGCGCCGGTGGCCGGACGCGTCGCGTTCGCAGTGCACGACGAGGTCGACCGAGCGCGCGACGGCCGCCGTGACGAAGGCCGGGTCGATGTTGCGACCGGCCAGCAGCGGCAGCGACGACAGCTTCACGAGCGCCTCGGGCGCGGAGTTGGCGTGGATGGTCGCCGCGCACGGCACACCCGTGTTGAGCGCGAGCACGAGGTCGAGCGCCTCGGCGTCGCGCACCTCGCCCACGACGAGACGGTCGGGCCGCATGCGGAGCGCCTCCTTCACCAGTCGGCGCAGCGTCACCTCGCCCGTCCCCTCGAGGCTCGGCTGGCGGCCCTGCATCGCGACGACGTCGGCCGCGTCGACGGCGAGCTCGAACGTCTCCTCGACGGTGACGATCCGCTGCGTCTCGGCGGCGGCCGTCACGAGGGCGCCCAGCAGCGTCGTCTTCCCCGCGTGGGTCGCACCCGACACGAGGACGCTCCGGCCCTCGCGCATCGCCGTCGCGAGCATCGTGCCCGCCTCGGGCGCGAGGGAGCCGGCCCGCACGAGCGCGTCGAGGGTGCGGTGCGTCGGCAGGAACTTGCGGATGTTCACCGCCCAGTGCCGCCGCGTGATGTCGGGGATCACGACGTGCAGCCGCGAACCGTCCGGCAGCGACGCGTCGACGAAGGGCTGGCTGACGTCCACGCGGCGACCGGAGGTGTGCAGCATCCGCTCGACGAGGTCGCGTACCGCGGCGTCGGTGAGCGTGAGCGGGACGCGCTCCGTGACGCCGCCTCGGGCGACGAACACGCGGTCGGGACCGTTCAGCCAGATCTCTTCGACGGTCGGGTCGTCGAGATACGGCTGCAGCGGCCCGAAGCCCGACAGCTGCGCGAGCACGTCGCGCACCCACGCCGCCTCGTCGTCGACCGGCGCGAGCCCGCGCGCGAGCGCGAAGTCGTTGTGACGGCGCACCTCGCTGTGCACGATGCGCGCCGCCGCATCCGGGTCCCGCGTCGGATCGGTCTGCTCGGCCCGCAGCCGCTCGCGCACGCGCTCGGTCACCGCGGCGGAGGCGGCGACGAGCGGCGAACGGGCGGGATTCACGCGGGAATCCTCGCAAAAGGCCTCATCGCGCCGCGGAAGTTCTCCACAGCGCGCGATCCGCAGGAGGACGACGGATGCGGCGGCTCAGAACGGCAGCAGCGGGTCGACCGCGATCGCCACGAACAGCAGCGTGAGGTACGTGATCGACGCGTGGAACACGCGCATGGGCCGCGGCTCGGTGCCGCGCACGGCGCGGTTGTACAGGCGGTGCGACTCGTAGATGAACCAGCCGCCGAACACGAGCGCGGACACGATGTAGACGACGCCCATACCCGCGACCGGGATGAGCAGCAGCGAGCACGCGACGGTCGCCCACGCGTAGAGGATGACCTGCAGGCCCACCTGCGAGCCGCTGCGGGTGGCGCCGAGCATCGGCACGTCGACCTCGTCGTACTGCGCGGCGTACTTCATCGACAGCGGCCAGTAGTGCGGCGGCGTCCACAGGAACACCAGCGCGAAGAGGATGAACGCCGACCAGCTGAGCGAGCCCGTGACGGCCGACCAGCCGATGAGCACCGGGAAGCATCCGGCGATGCCGCCCCACACGATGTTCTGCTCGGTGCGGCGCTTGAGGATCATCGTGTAGATGACGACGTAGAAGAAGATCGCCGCCGCCGACAGCGCCGCGGCCACCCAGTTGGTCGTCAGCCACAGCCACACCGTCGAGACGACCGCGAGCGTCCACGCGAACACGAGCGCGCCGCGCGGCGAGACCTCGCCGGTCACGAGCGGGCGGTTCTCGGTGCGCTGCATGTGCGCGTCGATGTCGCGGTCGAGGTACATGTTGAACGCGGCGGCGGAGCCGGCGCTCATCGAGCCGCCCACGACGGTCGCGAGCACGAGCCACAGGTTCGGCAGGCCGTTCTGGGCGAGGATCATGACCGGAACCGTGGTCACCAGCAGCAGCTCGAGCACGCGCGGCTTGGTGAGGGCGACGTACGCGCGCACCGTGCGGCCGAGGGAGGAACCCGTCGAAGGCGCAGAGGCGGCCGACGTCGTCGAGATGTCCATCGTCCCCCGCTGTCGTGCCCGTTCCGGTCCGTCCCAGTCTAGGCCATCGCCCGCGGCGGGCCTGCCGGGGCAGAGATGTCCGCGGCCCATGCGACACCGTGTGACGCACGGGCGTCAAGGCCGGTCCGTGCGTATGGGCTGCTTCGCTATGCTCGAGATACACGCGCCCCCAGCGCATTTCCCCTGACCTTCGTGGGTTCGAGCCCGCGTCCCGAAGTGCGGCTGGGCGCAGGGATCGAGAAAGGCGACCGGGTGTCGGACTTGCAGTGGGATGAGATCGATCGGCGAGCGGTGGACACCGCCCGCATCCTCGCGGCGGATGCCGTGGAGAAGGTGGGCAACGGCCATCCCGGCACGGCCATGAGCCTCGCGCCGGCCGCCTACCTCCTCTACCAGCGCGTGCTGCGGCACGATCCGGCCGACCCGCACTGGCCGGGCCGCGACCGCTTCATCCTGTCGGCCGGCCACTCGTCGCTCACGCAGTACGTGCAGCTGTACCTCGGCGGCTTCGGTCTCGAGCTGAAGGACCTCGAGGAGCTGCGCACGTGGGGCTCGCTCACCCCAGGCCACCCCGAGTACGGCCACACCAAGGGCGTCGAGATCACGACCGGCCCGCTCGGCCAGGGTCTCGCCTCCTCGGTCGGCTTCGCGTACGCGGCACGCTACGAGCGCGGCCTGTTCGACCCGGAGGCGCCGGAGGGCGAGAGCCCCTTCGACCACCACATCTACGTCATCGCGTCCGACGGCGACCTGGAAGAGGGCGTCACGAGCGAGGCCTCGTCGCTCGCGGGACACCAGAACCTCGGCAACCTCGTCGTCATCTACGACTCGAACCAGATCTCGATCGAGGACGACACCAACGTCGCCTTCACCGAGGACGTCGCAAAGCGCTACGAGGCGTACGGCTGGCACGTCCAGACCGTCGACTGGAAGAAGACCGGTCAGTACGTCGAGGACGTGCAGGAGCTGTACTCGGCGATCGAGGCCGCGAAGGGCGAGACCTCGCGTCCGTCGATCATCATCCTCAAGACGATCATCGGCTGGCCCTCCCCCGGCAAGCAGAACACCGGCAAGATCCACGGATCGGCCCTCGGCGCCGACGAGCTGCGCGCGGTCAAGGAGGTGCTCGGCTTCGACCCGGAGAAGAACTTCGCCGTCGCCGACGATGTGATCGCGCACACGCGTGCGCTCGTCGAGCGCGGCGAGGCCGAGAAGGCCGCGTGGCAGGAGAAGTTCGACGCGTGGGCCGCCGCGAACCCCGAGCGCAAGGCGCTGTGGGACCGCCTGCAGGCGCGCGAGCTCCCGGCCGACGTCGCCGACGCGCTGCCCGCGTTCGAGTCCGGCAAGGACGTCTCCACGCGCGCCGCATCCGGTGTCGTCATCAACGCCCTCGCCGCCGAGCTCCCCGAGCTGTGGGGCGGATCGGCCGACCTCGCCGAGTCGAACCTGACCACGATCAAGGACGCCGCGTCGTTCCTGCCCGAGGAGTGGTCGACGCACGAGTGGTCGGGCGACCCCTACGGCCGCGTGCTGCACTTCGGCATCCGCGAGCACGCGATGGGCTCGATCATCAACGGCATCGTGCTGCACGGCCCCACCCGCGCGTTCGGCGGCACGTTCCTCATCTTCAGCGACTACATGCGCCCGCCGGTCCGCCTCGCGGCGCTCATGAACATCCCGTCGCTGTTCGTGTGGACGCACGACTCCATCGCCCTCGGCGAAGACGGCCCGACGCACCAGCCGATCGAGCAACTCGCCGCGCTGCGCGCCATCCCGAACTTCACGCTCGTGCGCCCGGCCGACGCCAACGAGACCGCCGTCGTGTGGCTCGAGCTGCTGCGCCGTCACGCAGGCCCCGCGGGTCTCGCGCTGACGCGCCAGAACATCCCCGTCTTCGCCCGCGGCGAGGGCGAGGCCTCCGGCGACGAGTTCGCGTCGGCCGCGGGCGCGGCGAAGGGCGCGTACGTCCTGGCCGAGGCTCCCGGCGGCGCGCCCGACGTGATCCTCATCGGCACGGGCTCCGAGGTGCAGCTGGCCGTGGCCGCGCGCGAGACGCTCGCCGCCGAGGGCGTGAACGCCCGCGTCGTGTCCGCGCCGTCGCTCGAGTGGTTCGCCGAGCAGGACGAGGCGTACCGCGAGTCGGTGCTGCCGTCGTCGGTGAAGGCGCGCGTGTCGGTCGAGGCGGGCATCGCCCTGCCGTGGCGCGGCATCGTCGGCGACAACGGCCGCTCGGTCTCGATCGAGCACTTCGGTGCGTCGGCCGACTACAAGACGCTGTTCGAGAAGTTCGGCATCACCGCCCAGGCGGTCGTCGATGCCGCCCGCGAGTCGCTCGCCGCGACCCGCTGAGATCACGGATCCGAGGAGAATCATGAGCACCCCCACTGAAGACCTCGTCGCCGCGGGCGTCAGCATCTGGCTGGACGACCTGTCGCGCGAGCGCATCCAGACCGGCAACCTCGCCGACCTCATCGCCACGCGCAACGTCAGCGGCGTGACCACGAACCCCACGATCTTCGCGGGCGCGCTCGCGAAGGGCGAGGCGTACGAAGCGCAGGTGCGCGAGCTGGCGGCGCAGGGCGTCGACACGGATGCCGCGATCTTCCAGATCACGACCGACGACGTGCGCGACGCGTGCGACATCTTCCAGCCCGTGTTCGCGGCCACCGGCGGCGTCGACGGCCGCGTGTCGATCGAGGTCTCCCCCGACCTCGCCAACGACACCGAGGGCACGATCGCCCAGGCCAAGGATCTGGCGGCGCGCGTCGGCCGCGACAACGTCCTCATCAAGATCCCGGCGACCAAGGCGGGCCTGCCCGCCATCACCGAGGTCATCGGCGCGGGCATCTCGGTCAACGTCACGCTGATCTTCAGCCTCGAGCGCTACGCCGAGGTCATCGACGCGTACCTCGCTGGTGTCGAGAAGGCGCAGGCGGCCGGGCACGACGTGTCGACCCTGCAGTCGGTCGCGTCGTTCTTCGTCTCGCGCGTGGACACCGAGGTCGACAAGCGCCTCGCCGCGATCGGCAGCGACGAGGCGGCGGCCCTCAAGGGCAAGGCCGGCATCGCGAACGCGCGCCTGGCGTACGAGCTGTTCGAGCAGAAGTTCGCCGAGCCGCGCGCCACGAGCCTCGTCGAGGCCGGCGCCACGGTGCAGCGTCCGCTGTGGGCCTCGACCGGCGTCAAGGACCCGGCCCTGCCCGACACGCTCTACGTCACCGAGCTCGTCGCCCCGGGCGTCGTGAACACGATGCCCGAGAAGACGCTGCAGGCGACCTTCGACCACGGCGTCGTGACCGGCGACACCGTCACCGGTGCATACGACGAGGCGCGCGAGGTGTTCGCACAGCTCGCCGCCGTCGGCGTCGACTTCGCCGATGTCACGCAGGTGCTCGAGGACGAGGGCGTCGAGAAGTTCATCGCCTCGTGGCACGAGCTGCAGGACACCGTCACGCAGGCGCTGCAGGCGGGCACGACCGACGCGGCCACGGCACCGGCGGACGCGTGAGCTTCGGCATCCACGTCTCGGGCCACCCCCGGGAGCTCGTCGAGACGACGGTGCCGGCCCTGGCCGCATCCCTCATCGCGTCGGGCATCACGGCGCAGGACGCGTCGCTGTGGGGTCCGGCGGCCGAGGCCGAGGCGGGCCGGCGTCTGGGATGGGTGCAGGCCGTGTCGGTCTCGCGCCCACTCGTGCCCGAGATCGAGCGCCTCCGCGCCGAACTCGTCGAGCGCGGGCTCACGCGCATCGTGCTGGCCGGCATGGGCGGCTCGTCGCTCGCGCCCGAGGTGATCGCGCGGACGGCGGGCGTGCCGCTCGTCGTCCTCGACGCCACGGCCCCCGGTCAGGTGCTCGCCGCGATCGACGGCGACGCCGAATCGGGCGGCCTCGACCGCACCGTGCTCGTGGTGTCGTCGAAGTCCGGCTCGACGGTCGAGACGGATGCCGTCCGCCGCGCCTTCGAGGCCGCGTTCCGTGACGTCGGCATCGACCCGGCCGAGCGCATCGTCGTCGTGACCGACCCGGGTTCACCCCTCGAGGAATCCGCGCGCGCCGCGGGCTACCGCGTGTTCCTCGCCGATCCGACGGTCGGCGGCCGCTACTCGGCGCTGACGGCGTTCGGGCTCGTCCCCGCGGGACTCGCGGGCGTCGATCTCACCGAGCTGCTGGACGAAGCGGATGCGACGCTCCTCGAGGTCGCCGTCGACTCGCCCGAGAACCCGGCGCTCACCCTCGCCGCGGCGATCGCGGGCGGCGACCCGCGCCGCGACAAGCTCGGGCTCGTGGCCGACGGCACCCACATCGAGGGCCTCCCCGACTGGATCGAGCAGCTCATCGCGGAGTCGACCGGCAAGGACGGCACCGGCATCCTGCCGGTCGTCCTCCTGCCCGTCTCGCCCGAGCTGGAGACCCGCCCGGAAGACCTCCAGATCGTCCGGTTCGTCGACGACGCCAAGCGCTTCCACCTGTTCGAGCACCACGAGGGCGAAATCCTCGTGAGCGGCTCGCTCGCCGCCCAGTTCGTGGTGTGGGAGTACGCCACCGCGATCGCGGGACGATTGCTCGGCATCGACCCGTTCGATCAGCCCGACGTCGAGTCGGCCAAGACCGCGACGCGAGCCCTGCTGGAGAGCCGTCCCGAGCCGGCGGCGCCCGCGTTCACGGCGGACGGCGTCGACGTGCGCGTGAGCGACCCGTCGCTCGCCGCGTCCGGCACCCTTGCCGGCGTCCTGGATGCCCTGTGGGCGACGCTCCCCGCCGACGGCTACGTGGCGGTGCAGGCCTACGTCGACCGCGTCGCGGCGCCGCAGCTCGCGGGCATCCGCGAGCTCATCGCCGCCGACGCGGGACGTCCGGTGACCTTCGGCTGGGGCCCGCGCTTCCTGCACTCGACCGGGCAGTTCCACAAGGGCGGGCCGCGCACGGGCGTGTTCCTGCAGATCGTCGAGCACTCCGAGGTCGACCTGGAGATCCCGGGCCTGCCGTTCACGTTCGGCCAGCTGCTGCGGGCTCAGGCGGCCGGGGACGCGAGCGTCCTCGCCGCCCACGGCCGCCCTGTCGTGACGCTCACGCTCACCGACCCCGCAGCCGACGTGCTGTCCCTGTTCGAGGCCGCCCAGTGAGGAGAACGCAATGACGGTCGAGATCTCGCGCGGACACAATCCGCTGCGCGACCCCGAGGATCGGCGCCTGAGCCGCATCGCCGGCCCCAGCGCCCTCGTGATCTTCGGCGTGACGGGCGACCTGTCGCGCAAGAAGCTCATGCCGGCCGTGTACGACCTGGCCAACCGCGGTCTGCTGCCGCCCGGGTTCGCGCTCGTCGGCTTCGCGCGCCGCGATTGGGAGGACCAGGACTTCGCGAAGGTCGTGTACGACGCGGTCAAGCAGAACGCGCGCACCGAGTTCCGCGAGGAGACGTGGCAGGAGCTGCTCGAGGGCATCCGCTTCGTGCCGGGCGAGTTCGACGACCCCGAGGCGTTCCGTCGTCTGCGCGAGACGGTCGAGAAGCTCGACGTCGAGCGCGGGACGATGGGCAACCACGCGTACTACCTCTCGATCCCGCCGAAGGCCTTCCCCGTCGTGACGCAGCAGCTGAAGGCGTCCGGGCTCGTCGGCGACGCGGCCGACGACGACACCGGCTGGCGCCGCGTCGTCATCGAGAAGCCGTTCGGCCACGACCTCGCCTCGGCCCGCGAGCTGAACGCGGCCCTCGAGAGCGCGTTCCCGCCCGACTCGATCTTCCGCATCGACCACTACCTCGGCAAGGAGACGGTCCAGAACATCCTGGCGCTGCGCTTCGCGAACGAGCTGTACGAGCCGCTGTGGAACCGCAACTACGTCGACCACGTGCAGATCACGATGGCCGAGGACATCGGCGTCGGCGGGCGTGCCGGGTACTACGACGGCATCGGCGCGGCGCGCGACGTCATCCAGAACCACCTGCTGCAGCTCATGGCCCTCACCGCCATGGAGGAGCCGATCAGCTTCAACGCGCGCGACCTGCGCGCCGAGAAGGAGAAGGTGCTCGCCGCCGTGCGGCTCCCGGAGGATCTGTCGCTCGCGACCGCTCGGGGCCAGTACGCCGGCGGCTGGCAGGGCGGCGAGAAGGTCACCGGCTTCCTCGAGGAAGACGGCATGGACCCGCACTCGACGACCGAGACCTTCGCCGCCGTGAAGCTCGAGGTGAACACGCGGCGGTGGGCGGATGTGCCGTTCTACCTCCGCACCGGCAAGCGCCTCGGCCGCCGAGTCACGGAGGTCGCGGTCGTGTTCAAGCGGGCGCCGCAGCTGCTGTTCTCGCGCAGCCAGACGGAGGAGCTCGGCCAGAACGCGCTCGTGATCCGCGTGCAGCCCGACGAGGGCGTCACGATCCGCTTCGGCTCGAAGGTGCCCGGTGACGGCACGCAGGTGCGCGACGTCACGATGGACTTCGGCTACGGTCACGCCTTCACTGAGGCGAGCCCCGAGGCCTACGAGCGCCTCATCCTCGACGTGCTGCTCGGCGACCCGCCGCTGTTCCCGCGGCACGAGGAGGTCGAGCTCAGCTGGAAGATCCTCGACCCCATCGAGCGATTCTGGGCCGAGCAGGGCGGCCCGCTCGAGCAGTACTCCCCCGGGTCATGGGGCCCCGCCTCGGCGGACGAGCTCCTCGCCCGCGACGGACGCACCTGGAGGCGGCCATGATCATCGATCTGCCCGACACGACCGTCAGCAAGATCTCCAAGGCGCTCGTCAACGTCCGCGAGGAAGGCGGCGCGGTCGCCCTCGGACGCGTGCTGACGCTCATCATCGCGACGCGCCACGGCGCCGAGGAAGAGGTGATCGAGGCGGCCAACGACGCGTCGCGCGAGCACCCGATGCGCGTCATCGTGGTCATGATCAACGACGACCACGACGAGCCGCGTCTGGACGCCGAGATCCGCGTCGGAGGCGACGCCGGCGCGAGCGAGGTCGTCGTGCTCCGCGCGTTCGGCCCCGTCGGGTCGAACACCGAGAGCCTCGTGACGGGTCTGCTCCTGCCGGATGCTCCGGTCGTGGCATGGTGGCCGGCCCAGACGCCGCCCTCCCCGGCGGAGTCGCCGATCGGCCGCATCGCGCAGCGTCGCATCACCGACGCGTCGAGTCAGCCCGACCCGGCCTCGTGGGTCGATGGCCTGGGCGACCACTACTCCCCCGGCGACACCGACTTCGCCTGGACGCGCCTGACACGCTGGCGCGAGCAGCTCGCCGCCGTGCTCGACCAGCCGCCGTACGAGCCGGTCACCGCGGTGGCCGTCCGCGGCGCCGCCGATTCTCCGTCGACGGTGCTCCTGGCGGCGTGGCTGCGGCTGAAGCTCGGGGTCCCGGTGGACTTCGCGTACCTGCCCACCGACGAGTGGGCCAGCGGCATCAAGAGCGTGCGTCTGACGCGTCCGAGCGGCGACACGCTGCTGGAGCGGCCGAGCCCGGGCGTCGCCACGCTCACGCAGCCGGGCCAGCCCTCGCACGACCTCGCCTTCCCGCGCCGCACCCTCCGCGAGTGCCTCGCGGAGGAGCTGCGGCGCCTGGATCCGGACCTGCTCTACGGTCGCGTGATCACCGAGGGTCTCGAGCTGCTCGACCGAACCGACGAAGGAGTGGCACGTGGCTGACGGGACCGAGAAGCGCGTCGTCATCCGGGAGAGCCCCGAGCGGCTCGCCAAGAGCGTCGCGCGACGCCTCGTCGACCGCCTCCTCGCCCAGAACGCTGCCGGCGTGCTCGCCCACATCTGCCTGACGGGCGGGACGATGGGCGGCGCCGTGCTGCGCGCGGCGGCGAAGGACAAGCGCGTCGGCGACGTCGACTGGACGCAGGTGCACTTCTGGTTCGGCGACGAGCGCTGGGTCGCTGCGGACTCGTCCGACCGCAACGAGCGTCAGGCCCGCGAGGCGCTGCTGAACACGTTGCCGGTCCCGGCCGAGAACGTGCACGCCATGGCCGCGAGCGACGGCACACTCGACCTCGACGACGCCGCCGTCGCGTACGCCGACGAGCTCGCGCAGTTCGCCCCGGCCGACCGCTCGGAGTCGGGCGCGTGGCCCACGTTCGACATCTGCTTCCTCGGCGTGGGACCGGACGGGCACATCGCCTCGCTGTTCCCCGATCGCGCGGAGATCCAGATCACCGACCGCGCCGTCGTGCCGGTGCGCGACTCCCCCAAGCCTCCACCCGAGCGGCTCTCGCTGACGCGGCCGGTGATCAACTCGTCGACGCGCGTGTGGATGGTCCTCGCCGGCGCCGACAAGGCCTCGGCGCTCGGTCTCGTCCTGGCCGGCGCGAGCTACGAGAGCGTTCCGGCCGCCGGGGCCAAGGGGCGCCGCCGCACGGTCATCTTCGTCGACGAGGCGGCCGCCGAGCAGGTGCCGCCGCAGCTGATCGACCGCGAGTACTGACGCGAAAAGGGGATGCCGACCGGCATCCCCTTTTTCCGTGGTGTCTGAGTCAGAGCTGACCGCGACGCTCCCGCAGCTGCTGCAGCGCGTCGTCGAGGAGCTGTGCCGCCTCCTCGTCGGTGCGACGCTCCTTCACGTACGCCAGGTGCGTCTTGTACGGCTCGGTCTTCGCCACCGCCGGCGGGTTCTCCTTGTCACGCCCGGCGGGAAGACCGGAATGCGGCGAGTCGATCACCTCGGGGATCTCGTCGTCCGGGATGCCCGCGGCGAAGTACCGCACGGTCTCGTTGCCCAGGGCGTCCCAGTACGACACCGCGATGCGGTCTGCGTGGAAGCCGTGGTCCTGTTCGCCCATCGGGCCCGCGCCCACGCGCGTGCCCCGGATCGCGTTGCCGCCGGTCGCCATGTCACAGTCCCCCGAACTTCGTGATGAGACCCAGCGCGACGATCGAGACGAACCACGTCAGCGCGAGGATGATGGTGAAGCGGTTGAGGTTGCGCTCGGCCAGTCCCGACGATCCGAGAGCGGACGACATGCCGCCTCCGAACATGTCGGACAACCCGCCGCCGCGGCCCTTGTGGAGAAGGATGAGCAGGGTCAGCAGGAGGCTGGTGATGCCCAGCAGCACCTGCAGGACGAACTCGAGAATCTGCACGGTTGAAAGCCTTTCGCGGCGACCGTCCCCGGCCGCACCAGCGTCAAGTGTAGCCCGACGGTCAGACGCCGACGTGCTTCTGGTACCGGATGATCGCGGCGAACTCGTCCACCACGAGGCTCGCACCGCCCACGAGCGCACCGTCGACGTCGGGCTCGCGCATGAAGCCGGCGATGTTGCCCGACTTCACCGAACCGCCGTACAGGATGCGCGTGCGTGCGGCCGCGTCCTCGTCGAGGCTCTCCGCCACGACCTGACGCAGCTTCGCGCAGACCTCCTGGGCCTGCTCGGGAGTGGCGGCCTGGCCCGACCCGATGGCCCACACCGGCTCGTAGGCCACCACGATGTCGGCGTTCGCGGGCACGCCTGTCAGTGCCGTACGCAGCTGGCCGACGGGGACGGCGCTCGCGCCGTGGCGCTCGAGGTCCTCCGCCGTCTCGCCGACGCAGATCACGGGCACGAGGCCGTGCCGCAGCGCCGCCTGGACCTTCGCCGCGACGACCTCGTCGGTCTCGTCGTGGTACTCCCGGCGCTCGGAGTGGCCGATGATCACGTAGGTCGCGTCGAGCTTGGCCAGGAACTGACCGGAGATCTCGCCGGTATACGCGCCCGAGTCGTGCGTCGACAGGTCCTGCGCGCCGAGGGCGAACGGGATCTTGTCGGCGTCGATGAGCGTCTGCACCGTGCGCAGGTCGGTGAACGGCGGGAAGACGGCCACCTCGACGCTGCCGGTCTCGTGCTTGGCCTCCTTGAGCGTCCAGTGCAGCTTCTGCACGAACGCGACCGCCTGCAGGTGGTCGAGGTTCATCTTCCAGTTGCCGGCGACGAGCGGCGTGCGGGCGGTCATGCCCATCCGAGGACCTCCAGTCCGGGAAGCTTCTTGCCCTCGAGGAACTCGAGGCTCGCGCCGCCGCCGGTCGAGATGTGCCCGAAGCGGTCGTCGGAGAAGCCGAGCTGACGCACGGCGGCCGCCGAGTCGCCGCCGCCGACGACGCTGAGGCCGTCGACCTGCGTGAGCGCCTGCGCCACCGCGCGGGTGCCGTCGGCGAAGGGCGCCATCTCGAACACGCCCATCGGGCCGTTCCAGAAGACGGTGCGGCTGTCGCGGATGGCGGCCGCGAAGGCCTCCGCGGTGCGCGGGCCGATGTCCAGGCCCAGGCCCGACGCGCCGAACGGCGTGTCCTCGAGGGCCGTCGCGTCGGCGACGACGTGCTCGGCGTCCGCCGAGAACGACGCCGCGACGACCGCGTCCACGGGGAGCACGATCTCGACGCCGCGCTCGCGAGCGTCGGCGAGGTAGCCCCGCACGGTGTCGATCTGGTCCTTCTCGAGCAGCGAGGATCCCACGGGGTGGCCCTGCGCGGCGAGGAATGTGAACATCATGCCGCCGCCGATGAGCAGGCGGTCGACGCGCGGCAGCAGGTGCTCGATGACCTCGAGCTTGTCGCTGACCTTCGAGCCGCCGAGCACGACCGTGTACGGGCGCTCGGGCTTCTCGGTCAGGCGGTCGAGGACGTCGACCTCCGCCTCGATGAGCAGACCTGCCGCGGAGGGCAGGATCTCGGCGAGGTCGTACACGCTCGCCTGCTTGCGGTGCACGACGCCGAAGCCGTCGGAGACGAGCGCGTCGCCGAGCTCGGCGAGCTGCTCGGCGAACGCACGGCGCTCCGCATCGTCCTTCGCTGTTTCGCCCGCGTTGAAGCGCAGGTTCTCCAGCACCGCGACGTCGCCGTCGCCGAGGGCGGCGACAGCCTCGTGGGCCGACTCTCCCACGGTGTCGCGGGCGAACGCGACGGGCTTGCCGAGCAGCTCGGACAGCCGCTGGGCGACGGGGGCGAGGGTGTACCGCTCGTCGGGCGCGCCGTCCGGGCGGCCGAGATGCGAGACCACGACGACGCGGGCGCCGGCGTTGATGAGCGTGTTCAGGGTCGGAAGCGACGCGCGCACGCGGCCGTCGTCCGTGATGACCCCGTCCTTGAGAGGGACGTTGAGGTCACAACGGACGACGACGCGCTTGCCTGCGAGCGACCCCAGGGC
This sequence comes from Microbacterium sp. 10M-3C3, assembly GCF_003931875.1. NCBI lineage: Bacteria > Bacillati > Actinomycetota > Actinomycetes > Micrococcales > Microbacteriaceae > Microbacterium > Microbacterium sp. 10M-3C3. The sequence continues at coordinate 2,109,063 of NZ_CP034245.1, forward strand.
GGCGAGGGTGCGCAGTGCCATCGGTGGGCCTTACAGGCGCTCGGCGACGTACTCGGTGAGGTCGACGAGGCGGTTGGAGTAGCCCCACTCGTTGTCGTACCAGCCCGAGACCTTCACGAGGTTGCCGCTGACGTTGGTCAGCTCCGCGTCGAAGATCGACGAGTGCGGGTCCTGCTGGATGTCCGACGACACGATGGCGTCTTCGTTGTACTTCAGGTAGCCCTTGAGGCGACCCTCGGCGGCGGCCTTCGCGTACGCCTCATTGACGGCCTCCTTGGTGAGGCCCTCGGCCGGCGTGATGATCGTGAGGTCGACGATCGAGCCGGTGGGGACGGGCACGCGGTAGGACGAGCCGCTGAGCTTGCCGTTGAGCTCGGGCAGCACGAGGCCGATCGCCTTGGCGGCACCCGTCGAGGCCGGGACGATGTTGATCGCCGCGGCACGGGCGCGGTGCAGATCGCTGTGCGGGCCGTCCTGCAGGTTCTGGTCGGCGGTGTAGGCGTGGGCGGTCATCATGAAGCCGCGCTCGATGCCGAACGCGTCGTTGAAGACCTTCGCCAGCGGCGCGAGGCAGTTCGTCGTGCACGACGCGTTCGAGATGATGTGCATCGTCTCGGGGTCGTACGTGTCCTCGTTGACGCCCATGACGAAGGTGCCGTCGACGTCGGTGCCGGGAGCGGAGATCAGGACCTTCTTCGCACCGCCGGCGATGTGCTTGGCGGCGTCGGCGCCCTTGGTGAACCGGCCCGTCGACTCCACGACGATGTCGACGCCCAGCTCGCCCCACGGGAGGGCGGCGGGGTCGCGCTCGGCGAACACCTTGATGCTCTTGCCGTTGACGGTGATGGAGTCCTCGTCGTACGAGATGTCGGCGTCGAGGCGGCCGCCCACCGAGTCGTACTTCAGCAGGTGCGCGAGCGTCTTGTTGTCGGTGAGGTCGTTGACGGCGACGATCTCGAGGTCGGCGCCCTGCTCGAGTGCAGCGCGGAAGTAGTTGCGTCCGATCCGGCCGAAGCCGTTGATCCCGATCTTGACGGTCACGGAGTCACTCCTGAAGGGGTTGTGCGCGAAATGCGCTGTGGTGAGGGTTTTTCCAGGTCGGACGACGGCGTCCCGGCGGGGGTCCCGCCGGGACGCTCACGCCGTTTACGACAGTACCAGCAGACCCGCGCTCTTCTGGCGGGCGGCGTCGAGGCGCTGGGCCACGTTCTGCCAGTTGGCGATGTTCCACACTGCCTTGACGTAGTCGGCCTTGACGTTGAGGTAGTCGAGGTAGAAGGCGTGCTCCCACATGTCCAGCTGGAAGACGGGGATCGTGCCCATCGCAGTGTTCGCCTGCTGGTCGAACAGCTGCTGGATGATGAGCTGCTCGCCGATCGGGTCCCAGCTCAGGACGGCCCAGCCGGAGCCCTGGATGCCGGTCGCGGCCGCGGTGAAGTGCGCCTGGAACTTCTCGAACGAGCCGAAGAACTCGTCGATCGCGGCCTTCAGCTCGCCCTCGGGCTGCCCGCCGCCCTCCGGCGACAGGTTGGTCCAGAAGATGGAGTGGTTCACGTGCCCGCCGAGGTTGAACGCGAGGTCCTTCTCGAGCTTGTTGACGTTCGCGAGGTTGCCCGTCTCGCGGGCCTCGGCGAGCTGCTCCAGAGCGGTGTTCGCGCCGGTCACGTACGCCTGGTGGTGCTTGTCGTGGTGCAGCTGCATGATCTTGCCGCTGATGTGCGGCTCCAGCGCGGAGTAGTCGTAAGGGAGTTCGGGCAAGGTGTAGGTCGCCATGTTCTCTTCTTCCGTTCGGCGCGCGCCGAGTCCCCGGCGCAGCGAGGGTGACGTCTTCATCCTAGTGAGGGGCAACGCCGGGGCGCCCGGGTTGCTTCCCGTCGCCGGGGGCGGTAGCGGCGCTCAGTCCTCGACGCCGGCGGGCACGGCCGCCTCGGTGCCGGGGATGCCGTCGGTCTCGGCCTTCTTGTCGGCCATGGCGAGCAGTCGTCGGATGCGTCCGGCCACGGCGTCCTTCGTCAGCGGCGGGTCGGCGTGGTGCCCGAGCTCGTCAAGGCTCGCATCGCGGTGCGCGAGGCGGAGCTCACCCGCCTCCCGCAGGTGCTCGGGCACGGTGTCGCCGAGGATCTCCAGGGCGCGCTCGACGCGCGCGCACGCCGCGACGGCCGCCTGCGCCGACCGGCGCAGATTCGCGTCGTCGAAGTTGACGAGCCGGTTGACGCCCGCGCGCACCTCGCGGCGCTGGCGCATCTGATCCCACTCGGCGGCGGTGCGACGCGCCCCCATCTCGGCCAGGGTCGCGCGGATCGCCTCGCCGTCCCGCACGACGACGCGCGGCACGCCGCGCACCTCGCGCGCCTTGGCGGGGATGCCGATCCGGTGGGCGGCGCCCACGAGCGCCATCGCCGCCTCCGGCGACGGGCAGGCGATCTCCAGCGACGCGGAGCGACCAGGGTCGCTGAGGGTGCCGGCGGCCAGGAACGCACCGCGCCACACCGCGGCCAGGTCGGGGCGCGAACCGGTCGTGAGCTTGTTGGGGAGCCCGCGCACCGGGCGACGACGCTGGTCGAGCAGACCGGTCTGGCGGGCCAGGGTCTCCCCCGCCTCGATGACGCGCACGGCGTAGTGGGCGCCCGTGCGGCTGCCGGAGCCCTGCACGTGCACGAGCTCGGGACGCACGCCGTACAGTTCCATGATGTCGCGGCCGACGCGGCGGGCCAGCAGGTCGGAGTCGAGCTCGGCCTCCACCGCGACGCGGCCGGCGATCGAGTGCAGTCCGCCCGAGAACCGCAGGATGGCCGTGAGCTCCGCCACGCGGGCCGTCGGCCGCGGGTCGCGGACGCTCGTCAGCTCGGCCTTCACGTCGGCGGTCAGCGGCACGATGCTCCTCGGGTCAGGCGGCGGGGGGACGACGGTACAGCCTACTCGCGGCCCGCCGAGGGCGCGTCACTCCCGTCCGAGGTCGCGGTGCAGCACCCGGACCGAGACGCCGGGCGTGCCGCGCAGGCGCTCGGCGAGCTCGCGCGCCATGACGACCGAGCGGTGCTTGCCGCCGGTGCATCCGATGGCCACGACCGAGTGCCGCTTGTTCTCGCGCTGATAGCCCTCGAGCACCGGACGCAGCGCCGCGGCGTAGTTCTCGAGGAACTCCGCCGCGCCCGGCTGCCCGAGCACCTCGTCGCGGACCGCCGGGTCCTCACCCGTCAGGGCGCGTAGCGCGTCGTTCCAGTAGGGGTTCGGGAGGAAGCGCATGTCGGCGACCATGTCGACATCGGTGGGCAGGCCGTACTTGAAGCCGAAGCTCATGAGCGTCACGGTATGCCGCGCCGCGCCCGCCTCGCTGAACTGCTCGACGACGCGCGTGGTGAGTTGGTGGATGTTCGTCGAGGTCGTGTCGATCAGCACGTCCGCGGCCTCGCGCACGGCGGCGAGCTGGGCACGCTCGCGCCGGATGCCGTCGAGGATCGTGCGGTCGCCCTGCAGCGGATGCGGCCGCCGCACGGCCTCGAACCGGCGCACGAGCACGTCGTCGGCGGCGTCGAGGAAGACCACGCGCACCTGCCGCCCGACCCGCAGGTGCTGCATGACCTCGGGGAGGTCCGCGAACAGCTCGCGGCCCCGCACGTCGACCACGACGGCGACCCGCGGCAGCGCGCCCGCGGCGATCTCGGTCAGCTCGAGCAGCGGCCGCAGCATCTGCGGCGGCAGGTTGTCGACGACGTACCAGTCGAGGTCTTCCAGCGCGTTCGCGACCGTCGAGCGGCCGGCTCCGGACATGCCCGTGACGATCAGCACCTCGCCCGTGTCGCGGCGCTCCGGATCCGTCATGACCACCCCCGTCGGCTCCCCAGCCTATCCGGCGAGATGCGCGTGGATCGATTCGGCGAGCTTCGGGCCGATCCCCGGCAACGCCGTGATCTCCTCGGGACTGGCGTTCTTGAGGGCCGTCACCGATCCGAAGTGCCGCAGCAGCGCCTTGATCCGTGCGTCGCCGAGCCCCGGCACCTCCGACAGCACGCTCGTGATGTCGCGCTTCCGGCGTCGGCGCTGGTGCGAGATCGCGAACCGGTGGGCCTCGTCGCGCAGCCGCTGCAGGAGGTACAGGGCCTCGCTCGTGCGCGGGAGGATCACCGGGTAGTCCTCCCCCGGCAGCCACACCTCCTCGAGGCGCTTGGCGATGCCGCACAGCGCGATCTCCTCGTGCCCCGCGTCGGCGAGGGCGCGCGCGGCGGCGGCGACCTGCGGCTGCCCGCCGTCGACGACGAGCAGCTGTGGCCGGTACGCGAAGCGCGGGCGCTTGCGGGCGGTCACGACCTCGCCGTCGGCCGTCGCATCCGGCACCTCGTCCTCCTCGTCGGGACGGTCGAGGTAGGCGAGGCGGCGCATGAGCACCTGGTACAGCGAATCGGTGTCGTCGGTCGTCTCCGGCACGCCGAACGAGCGGTACTGGTCCTTCCGAGGCAGCCCGTCCTCGAACACGACCATCGAGGCGACGACGTTGGTGCCCGACAGGTGCGACACGTCGAAGCCCTCGATGCGCAGCGGCGCCTCGGCGAGGTCGAGCGCCTCCTGCAGGTCGGTGAGCGCTTGCGACCGGGCGACGTAGTCGCTCGTGCGGCGCGTCTTGTGCAGCATGAGCGCCTGCTGCGCGTTGAGCGTCGCGGTCTTCAGGAGCTCGGCCTTGCGCCCGCGCTGGGCCACCTGGATCGAGACGTTCTTGCCGCGCCGCGAGCGCAGCCAGGCCTCGAGATCGCCGGCGTCGTCGGGCAGCTCCGGCACGAGCACCTGACGCGGGATGTCGGCGGATGCGGCGTCGCCGTACGCGCGTTGGATCACCTGGTCGACGAGCTCGGCGCCGGAGATGTCGATCTCCTTCTCGATCGTCGTCGCCCGGACGCCGCGGACGCGCCCGCCGCGGACGACGAAGTGCTGCACGGCGGCGGCCAGCTCGTCCTCCGCGATGCCGAACAGGTCGGCGTCCGTGTCGCTCGCGAGCACGAGCGCGCTCTTGTTGAGCACCGCGTCGATCGCCTGCAGCTTGTCGCGGTACTGCGCCGCCGACTCGTAGTCCATCGCCGCCGACGCCTCGCGCATGCGAGCGGTGAGGGCGCGGGTGAAGCGCTGGTCGCCGCCGGCCATGAACGCGACGAAGTCGTCGACGATCGCGCGGTGCTCCTCGACGCTCACGCGCATCGAGCACGGACCGCCGCACCGACCGATCTGCCCCGGGAAGCACGGACGCCCCGACTGCATCGCCTTGCGGTACGACGCGTCGCTGCACGTGCGGATCGGGAAGACCTTGATGAGCAGGTCGATCGTGTCGTGCACCGCCCACACCTTCGGGTACGGGCCGAAGTACTTCGCCCCGGGGATCCGGCGATTGCGCGTCACCATGACGCGGGGCGCCTCATCGGCGAGGGTGATCGCCATGAACGGGTAGGACTTGTCGTCGCGGTAGCGGACGTTGAACGGGGGATCGAACTCCTTGATCCACATGTACTCCAGCTGCAGCGAGTCGACGTCCGTGGGGACGACCGTCCACTCGACCGACGTCGCCGTCGTGACCATGCGGCGCGTCCGCTCGTGCAGCGACGACAGCGGCGCGAAGTAGTTCGACAGCCGCGCCCGGAGGTTCTTGGCCTTGCCGACGTACAGCACCCGGCCCTGCGCGTCGCGGAAGCGGTAGACGCCGGGGTTGGTCGGGATCTCGCCGGGCTTGGGCTTGTAGGGCAGCTGCGACATCCGCTCTCGCGCAGCCACCTCAGCCCGCCTTGCGCTGCAGTTCCGGTCGCCGGGCCGTGCCGAGCACCTCGGCGAGGAAGCGGCCGGTGTGCGACTCAGGCACGCGCGCGACCTGCTCGGGCGTGCCGGTCGCGACGATCGTGCCGCCGCCGGATCCGCCCTCGGGGCCGAGGTCGATGACCCAGTCCGCCGACTTGATGACGTCGAGGTTGTGCTCGATGACCAGCACCGTGTTGCCCTTGTCGACGAGGCCGTTCAGCACCTGCAGCAGGCGCGACACGTCCTCGAAGTGCAGACCCGTCGTCGGCTCGTCGAGCACGTAGATCGAGCGGCCGTTGCTCCGGCGCTGGAGCTCCGTCGCGAGCTTGACGCGCTGCGCTTCGCCGCCCGACAAGGTCGTCGCGGACTGTCCAAGACGCACGTATCCGAGGCCGACGTCCACCAGCGTCTTCAGGTAGCGGTGGATCGCCTGGATCGGCTCGAAGAACTCCGCCGCCTCCGCGATCGGCATCTCGAGCACCTCGGCGATGTTCTTGCCCTTGTAGTGCACGGCGAGGGTGTCGCGGTTGTACCGCTTGCCGTGGCACACCTCGCAGTCGACGTACACGTCGGGGAGGAAGTTCATCTCGATCTTGATCGTGCCGTCGCCCGCGCACGCCTCGCAGCGCCCGCCCTTGACGTTGAAGCTGAAGCGCCCGGCCTGGTAGCCGCGCACCTTGGCCTCGGGGGTCTCGCTGAAGAGCGTCCGGATGCGGTCGAAGACACCCGTATAGGTCGCCGGGTTCGAGCGCGGCGTGCGCCCGATGGGCGCCTGGTCGACGTGCACGACCTTGTCGAGGTTGTCGAGCCCCGTGACGCGCGTGTGCTTGCCGGGCACGCGGCGCGCGCCGTTCAGGCGTGACGCGAGCACCTCGTACAGGATGCCGTTCACGAGCGAGGACTTGCCCGAGCCGCTCACGCCGGTCACCGCCGTCAGCACGCCGAGCGGGAAGTCGACGGTGACGTTCTTGAGGTTGTTCTCGCGCGCTCCGACCACCGTGATCTGCCGCTTCTTGTCGATGCGGCGCCGCTTCTTCGGCGTCTCGATCGCGCGCCGGCCCGACAGGTAGGCGCCCGTGAGCGACTGCGGGTCGTCGAGCAGCTCGGCGAGCGGGCCGGAGTGCACGACGTTGCCGCCGTCGACGCCCGCGCGCGGGCCGATGTCGACGATCCAGTCGGCGGCGCCGATCGTCTCCTCGTCGTGCTCGACCACGATGAGCGTGTTGCCGAGGTCGCGCAGCTTCACGAGGGTCTCGATGAGGCGACGGTTGTCGCGCTGGTGCAGGCCGATCGAGGGCTCGTCGAGGACGTAGAGCACCCCGGTCAGGCCCGAGCCGATCTGGGTGGCCAGACGGATGCGCTGCGCCTCGCCACCCGAGAGGGTCGCGGCCGCGCGTCCGAGGCTGAGGTAGTTCAGACCCACCTGGATGAGGAAGTCCAGACGCGCGCGGATCTCGCGCAGGACGGCCGCCGCGATGCGTGCCTCGCGCTCGGTCAGCTGCAGCTTCGCGAAATACTCCTGCGCCTCGGCGAGGCTCAGGCGGGATGCATCCGCGATCGAGTGGCCGTGCACGAGCACCGCCAGCACCTCGGGCTTGAGGCGGTCGCCGTTGCAGACCGGACACGGCACCTCACGGAGGAACTCCGACCAGCGCTGGCGCTGCGTGTCGGACTCGGCCTGCATGTACTGGCGCTCGATGTAGGGCACGACGCCCTCGAAACCCGACGAGTACCGCATCTCGCGGCCGTAGCGGTTCTTCCACTTGACGGTGACCTTGTAGTTCTCACCGCGCAGCACCGCGTCCTGTACGTCGGTGGGAAGGTCCTTCCACGGCGTGTCGAGGGAGAAGCCGAGATCGCGGGCGAGGCCCTCGAGCAGGCGCTCGTAGTACTGGAAGAGCCCCTTGCCCTGGGTCGTCCACGGGATGATGACGCCCTCGCGGATCGACAGCTCCTCGTCGCCGAGCATCAGGTCGACATCGACTGACATGCGCGTGCCGAGACCCGAGCACGCGGGGCACGCGCCGAACGGGGCGTTGAAGGAGAAGGTGCGCGGCTCGATCTCCGTCAGCTGCAGCGGATGCCCGTTCGGGCACGCGAGCTTCTCGGAGAAGGACTGCCACGCGGCGTCGCCCTCCTCATCGACGAAGTTCACCTGCATGATCCCGCCGGCAAGGCCCAGCGCCGTCTCGACGGAGTCGGTGACGCGCCCCAGGATGTCGCCTCCGGCGACGAGGCGGTCGACGACGACCGCGATGTCGTGCTTGTAGCTCTTCTTGAGCACGGGCGGCTCGGCCAGCTGCACGAGCTCGCCGTCGACGACCGCGCGCGCGTAGCCCTTCGCGCTCAGCTCCTTGAAGAGGTCGACGAACTCGCCCTTCTTCTGCGTGACGACGGGTGCGACGATCTGGAAGCGCGTGCGCTCGGGCAGCTCCATGAGCTGGTCGGCGATCTGCTGCACCGTCTGACGCTGGATCTGCTCGCCGCAGACCGGACAGTGGGGCACGCCGATGCGCGCCCACAGCAGACGCATGTAGTCGTGGATCTCGGTGATCGTGCCGACGGTCGAGCGCGGGTTGCGGTTCGTCGACTTCTGGTCGATCGACACGGCGGGGCTGAGCCCCTCGATGAAGTCGACGTCGGGACGGTCGACCTGCCCGAGGAACTGCCGCGCGTACGCGCTCAGCGACTCGACGTAGCGGCGCTGGCCCTCGGCGAAGATCGTGTCGAACGCCAGGCTCGACTTGCCCGAGCCGGACAGGCCCGTGAACACGACGAGCGCATCGCGCGGGATGTCGAGATCGACGTCCTTGAGATTGTGCACGCGAGCACCGCGGACGCTGAGCTTTCCGCTGGTGTTTCCGGGCAGCGCGACAGGGAGGATGGGCACCGCACAATTCTAGGTGTGGCCTCCGACACGGGCTCCGGGGTTCGCGTCGGGCGCACGCGGCGACGTCAGGTCCGGGGGCCCGCGAAGGGCGTGAGACCGTCGCGGAGCGCCGTCACGGCCTCGATGGTCAGCCCGGTGCGGGCCATGATCTCCACCGGCACGCGCAGCGCCTCGCGCCGCAGCATCCGCCCCTCCTCGGTGAGGGAGATCTCGAGCACCCGCTCGTCTGCGGCGCTGCGTCCGCGCGTGACCCGGCCCTGCGCCTCGAGCCGCTTCACGAGCGGGGAGAGCGTCGCGGGCTCCATCGCGAGCGTGGCGGCGAGCTCGCCGAGCGCCTGCGGCGACCGCTCCCACAGCGCGAGCATGACGAGATACTGCGGATGCGTCAGCCCGAGCGGCTCGAGCACCGGCCGGTACAGCGACACGACGTTGCGCGCGGCCGTGACGATCGCGAAGCACAGCTGGTTCTCGAGCGCGAGCGGATCGACCTCGATCGTCGGCATCGCCCCTCCCATTCGTCAGTACACTAATAATCATGGCACGAAAGAACGGTGATGCGCGGCCGCTGCGCGAACGTGTCGCCGAGGCGGGCGGCTGGTACCAGTACCTGAACACGCGTCTTATCCGCGTTGCGGGGCCCGCCTCCGTCGGTCCCTACGAGACGACACCCGAACCGTCGCGCGCGGAGCGGGCGTGCCCGCTGTGCGGCCAGGCCATGTCTGAGCACACGTTCGACCGCTCGGGGCCGAAGCCCCTCATGCACTGCCCCTGAGCGCGCTTCTGATCAGCCCAGGCGCACGCGACCGTCGTCGTCGAGCGGCCAACCCGGATTGACCGCGATCTCCCACGGGTGGCCGTCGGGGTCGACGAAGACGCCCGAGTAGCCGCCCCACGCGGTGGGAGCACCGGGACGGGCGAGCCGCGCGCCGGCGGCCTCTGCGGCCGCCAGGACGGCGTCGACCTCGGCGGGCGTCCGGACGTTGTGCGCGAGGGTCACGCCGCCCCAGCCGCCGCCGTCGACGACGCCGGAGTCGTCCGCGAGCGCGGCGCGGCTCCACAGCGCGAGCACGGAGCCGCCCAGGTCGTAGAAGGCGACCTCGCCCTCGACGGACGACGCGTGCCGGCGCCAGCCGAGCGCCGCGTAGAACGCGATCGCACGCTCGAGGTCGGCGACGCCCAGCGTCAGGAGGCTCAGCCGTTGGGCGAAGAGCGCCTGATCAGGCATGTCCGGCCTTCTCCATCGCGCGCAGCTCCTTCTTGAGGTCCTGCACCTCGTCGCGCAGCCGCGCGGCGAGCTCGAACTTCAGCTCGGAGGCGGCCGCGAGCATCTGGTCGCTGAGGTCGGCGATCGTCGCCTCGAGCTGCCCGGCGCCCTCCGCCGCGATGCCCGACCGTCGCAGCTGCGGGGTCGGCGACTTGCCCTTGCCGTTCTTGGACCCGGCGACCTCTTTGCGCGAGAGCATCGCCTTGGTGTCGTTCGCCTCGCGGGCGAGCACGTCGGTGATGTCGGCGATCTTCTTGCGCAGCGGCTGCGGGTCGATGCCGTTGGCCTCGTTGTACGCGATCTGCTTCTCGCGGCGGCGCTCGGTCTCCTCGATCGCGTTGCGCATCGAGTCGGTCATCGAATCGGCGTACATGTGCACCTCGCCCGAGACGTTGCGCGCGGCGCGGCCGATCGTCTGGATGAGCGACGTGCCGCTGCGCAGGAACCCCTCCTTGTCGGCGTCGAGGATCGCCACGAGCGAGACCTCGGGCAGGTCGAGACCCTCGCGGAGCAGGTTGATGCCGACGAGCACGTCGTAGACGCCGGCACGCAGCTCGCTGAGCAACTCGACGCGGCGCAGCGTGTCGACATCCGAGTGCAGGTAGCGCACGCGCACGCCGTGCTCGCCGAGGAAGTCGGTGAGCTCCTCCGCCATCTTCTTCGTGAGCGTCGTCACGAGCACGCGCTCGTCGCGATCGACGCGGATGCGGATCTGCTCGAGCAGATCGTCGATCTGGCCCTTCGACGGCTTCACGACGATCTGCGGGTCGACGAGGCCCGTCGGGCGGATGATCTGCTCGACCACCCCGTCGGCGATGCCCATCTCGTACCGGCCCGGCGTCGCGGACAGGTACACCGTCTGACCGATGCGCTCCTTGAACTCGTCCCACCGCAGCGGCCGGTTGTCCATCGCGCTCGGCAGCCGGAACCCGTGCTCCACGAGCGTGCGCTTGCGCGACGCGTCGCCCTCGTACATCGCGCCGATCTGCGGCACCGTCACGTGCGACTCATCGATGACGAGGAGGAAGTCGTCGGGGAAGAAGTCGAGCAGCGTGTGGGGCGGCTCGCCGGGCCCGCGGCCGTCGAGGTGCCGCGAGTAGTTCTCGATGCCCGAGCAGAAGCCCAGCTGCTGCAGCATCTCGAGGTCGAAGGTCGTGCGCATCCGCAGCCGCTGCGCCTCGAGGAGCTTGCCCTGCGACTCCAGCTCCTTGAGGCGCTCGGCCAGCTCGTGCTCGATCGTGCCGATCGCGCGCTGCACGGTGTCGGTGCCGGCGACGTAGTGGGAGGCCGGGAAGATCGGCACCGACTCCATCTTCTGCAGCACCTCGCCGGTCAGGGGATGCAGCGTGTACAGCGCCTCGATCTCGTCGCCGAACATCTCGATGCGGATGGCGTACTCCTCGTACACCGGGATGATCTCGATCGTGTCGCCGCGCACGCGGAAGTTGCCGCGCGAGAAGTCGACGTCGTTGCGGTTGTACTGCATCGAGATGAACTTCCGGATGAGGGCGTCGCGGTCGTACCGCTCCCCCACCTGCAGCGCCACCATCGCGCGCAGGTACTCCTCGGGCGCGCCGAGGCCGTAGATGCAGGACACGGTCGAGACGACCACGACGTCCCGCCGCGACAGCAGCGAGTTGGTCGTCGAGTGCCGCAGCCGCTCGACCTCGGCATTGATCGACGAGTCCTTCTCGATGAAGGTGTCGGTCTGCGGGACGTACGCCTCGGGCTGGTAGTAGTCGTAGTACGACACGAAGTACTCGACGGCGTTGTGCGGCATGAGCTCGCGGAACTCGTTGGCCAGCTGCGCGGCGAGGGTTTTGTTGTGCGCGAGCACGAGGGTCGGACGCTGCACGGCCTCCACGAGCCACGCGGTCGTCGCCGACTTTCCCGTGCCGGTGGCGCCGAGCAGGACGACGTCGGTCTCGCCGGCGTTGATGCGGGCGGCCAGCTCGGCGATCGCCTGCGGCTGGTCGCCCGAGGGGGCGTAGTCGCTCACGACCTCGAACGGGCGCACGGAACGCGTGGTCTGCATGATTCCAGCGTAGGCGCGGCCACCGACACGGCGGCCGGCGTTCGCCGAGCGCGATGCGCGTCAGGCGGACAGGCGCTCCCACAGCTCGTCGGTGCGGCGGAGCGTGTCCTCGATCGTGCCGGACGTGTCGATCACGACGTCGGCCAGGCGCAGCCGCTCATCGTCGCCGACCTGCGAGCCGATCCTCGCGAGCGCGTCCTCCCGGGTCATGCCGCGGCGACGGACCAGCCGCTCGGCGCGCACGTCCGCCGGCGCGTGCGCGACGACCACGAGCTCCCACGGATCGTGCGCGCGCGCCTCGGCGAGCAGCGGCACGTCGTAGACCACCACCGCCGCCGGGTCGCGCGCGAACGCGGCCGCGAAGCGGCGCTGGGACTGCGCGCGCACGGCGGGGTGGACGAGCGCGTTCAGTCGGGAGAGGCGCTCGGGATTCCCGAACACCCGACGTCCGAGCTCCGCGCGGTCGAGCGCCCCGTCGGGACGGAGGACGTCGGCGCCGAACTCGGCGGCGATCGCGGCGAGCACGGGCGAGCCGGGCGCCTGCACGTCGCGGACGATCGCATCCGCGTCGACGATGACGGCGCCGTGCTCGGCCAGCCGCGCGGCGATCGTGGACTTGCCCGACGCGATGCCGCCGGTGAGTGCGATCAGAGGCATGATCCGAGCATTCCATGCCGTGTGCCGCTCGGCCGTGCACTACGCTTCGACCAGAGCCGCCGGATACCCGAGCACCGACGGAGTGCCGAGGTACCGATGTCCACCCCCGCCGTCGCCGTCGTCGTCGAGGACGACGCCGACATCCGCTCCCTCCTGTCGGCCGTGCTCGAGCAGTGCGGTCTCGCCGTGCAGACGGCAGCCGACGGGCTCGCCGGCGTCGAGCTCGTGCGCGCGCACACGCCCGTCATCACGACGCTCGACGTGAGCATGCCCGGCATCGACGGCTTCGAGACGGCGCGCCGCATCCGCGAGTTCAGCGACACGCACATCTTCATGGTGACCGCGCGCGCCGACGACGAGCACATCCGCCGCGGGCGCGAGGCCGGTGCGGACGACTACATCCTGAAGCCCTTCCGCCCGCGCGAGCTGCGGGCACGCGTGCAGGCGATCGTCGCCGCGGCCTGACGCCGGGTCAGGCGTCGGCGAGGATCACCGAGGCGTCGGAGCTCGTGGCCGAGCGCCGCGCGGCGTCCGCGGCCGCGGCGACGAGGGCGTCGAAGTCGTAACCGGTGCGGTCGGTGAGAGCGATGCCGACGCCGACGACGGGGATCGCCGACAGGCCCAGACCGCCGAAGTCTTCGAGCAGCTGCCGCTGGAGGATCCCCGCGGTGCGGCGCACGTCGGAGAACGAGGTCGTGATGAACGCGGACAGGAGCGTCGTCGGCCCGCCCTCGCCCACCAGTGAGGCACTCGGCGCGTCGCGACGCAGGATGCGTCGCCAGGCTTCGGCGACGGCGTCGGCCTCGCCGGGGCCGAACGCGACGCCGAGCCGGTGCAGATCGTCGATGCGCACCGCCATCACGCACATCGTCTCGCCCTTGCGCTGCGTGCGCTCGAGGAGGGTCTTCGCCGCCGAGCGGAAGGAATCGGCCGTGAGCACGCCGTCGAGGGCGACCTCGATCGTGTACGTGTCGCGCTGCCCGCGCAGGCCCGACTCCCCCGCCCGCAGCACGGAGGTCGTCACGACCGCCACGATCGTCAGCACGATCGTGAGCACCGACGTCGGCCCCGAGTCGAACCACGTCCGGAACACCTCGGACTCCGGGCCGGCGATGAGGAAGAAGACCGTGCGCGCGAGGAAGAACACCGCCTCCACGACCAGCACGACGGTGAGCCCGATCGCGTTCCACTGGGCGGCGAGCGCGCCGCGACGGGTCTCCAGCGCGCCGAGCGACGCGAGGACGGCGTTGCCGAGGAACATCGGCACCGCACCGGCCCAGTCCCCGCCCCCGGGGCCGGCCAGCAAGGCCGAGGCCGTTACGACGACCTCGATCGCGGCGAGGACGACCGCGGGCACGCGCAACGACCGGCGGTTGAAGGCGAGAGCCCCGAGCCAGATGAATCCGGCCGTCGCGACGAAGCCGGCGTTGCCGACCGCGACGGCGACGAACGCGGTCCGGTCGATCGACCACACCAGATAGGACGAGACGGTGATGGTGCCCGCGAGGTACGCGACCGACCACAGCCGCCCGGCGGCCCCGTCGTTGCGCAGCAACGTCTCCACGAGATAGAGCACGGTGCACACGATGATGACCAGCGCCGTGACGAGTGTGATGGTGAACAGATCGATGGTCATGGCCGCTCCCCCTCCGGCTGCAGCGGGACGCGCACTGTGAAGGTGGCGCCCGCTCCGGGCCGGCTCTGCACGAAGATCTCACCGCCGTGGGCGCGCACGAGATCGCGGCTGATCGCGAGGCCGAGGCCCGATCCGTGCGTCGACGAGTTGCGCACCGCGTCGGCCCGGAAGAACCGTTCGAACAGCATCGGCTGCTCGTCGAGGGCGATTCCGGGCCCGTCATCGCTGACCGACAGCCACGCGTCCACGCCGTCGCCGCTGACGGCGACCTGCACCGACCCGCCGTCGCGGTGGTACTTCACGGCGTTGCTGAGCAGATTGTCGACGACCTGACGGATGCGGTGGGGGTCGACGCGCGCGACGACCGGAGCGGCCGTCTCCCCGCGCACGTCGATGTGGCGCTCAGCCGCCCGGGGGGCGATCGACTCGATCGCCGCCGTGACGATGCCGACCAGATCGACGTCCTCCGGCCGCAGCACGAGCCCGACGCCGTGGCGGGTCACGTCGGAGATGGCGAGGATGTCGGTGACGAGTTCGAGCAGGCGCTCGGCGTTGCGCTCGGCCACGGCGAGGTCACGGCGAGTGCTCTCGGGCAGCTCGCCGTCGAGCGCGAGCTCGAGGTAGCCCAGGATCGACGTCAGCGGCGTCCGCAGCTCGTGCGACACGGAGGCGACGAGGTCCTCCCGGGCGCGCAGCGCCTGGACTTCCGCCGTCACGTCCTGCGACACGACGACGGTTCCGCCCGCGCCGCCGTCCAGGTCGTGCAGCGGGCGGGCGGTCACGCTGAGCGCGCGTCGGCCCGGGCCGGGCGGCCCATACCAGACGAGCTCCTTCTCGAACGCCTCCCCCCGTCGGGCCCGCGCCAGCGGCGCCCCGTCGGCGGCCACGGGCGTCTCGCCGTCGCGCGCGAACATCGGCAGCTGCGCACCGCCGTGATCGGTCGCGCCCTGCAGGCGCGCGTGCGCCTCGTTCGTGAAGACGAGATCGCCGGTGGGGGTGATGCGGATGACGCCGAACTCGACGGCGTCGAGGACCTCCGTCACGAGGTCCTCCTGCCGCCGCGCGCGCGCGACGGAGTGCTGCAGCTGACGGGCCTGCTTGTCCAGCAGCTCCCGCTGCGCGGCGCTGCGGCGCGAGGCCAGGGCGGCGATCGTCGCCAGGGCTGCGATCGTGACGGGCAGCAGCACGGTCGGAGTGGCGACGGTCTGCGTCGCATCCGACACGGTGAGCACCACGAGGAGGACCGTGATAGCGCCCACTCCCACCACGACGCCCGGGATCGCGAAGATGACGGCGATCCACATCGCCGGGAACGCCCACAGCAGGCCGATGCCCGCGGCGTCGGTGCCCTCGCGGAGGAACGCGATGGCGATGACGTCGACGATGGGGAGGACTGCCGTCGCCACGTGGGGCAGCCGCTTCCACGGAACGAGGATCGCGGCTCCCGTGGCGCCGTAGACAAGGGAGAGCCCGATCACGAAGGAGGCCTGCGCGTCGATCTGCCCGAACGTGAGCGCGGCCAGCGAAGCCACCAGGACGACTCCGGCCAGGAGCACCTGATTCAACAGGACGGTGCGGTCGCGCGTGCTGTCCTCGATGCGCGCGCGTCGCTCCTCCTCCGAGAGCCACGCCATGTCGATGACAGTAGCGGGTCTGCGACCGTCAGCCGCGCAACGCGGATGCCTCACTGCGCCAGCGCGCCCACTGCACCCAGGGGTCGCTCACCCCCGCCGCCAGCGCGGCGATGTGCGCGTCGAGCTGTGGAGACCGCCGGAACCACTCGCTCCCCGCCCAGCGCAGGTCGGCGAACTGCTCGTGCCGCCGCCGTTCGACACCGCGGTCGCCCCTCTCGAGCGCGAGCAGATCGTCGTGCCGGATGGCGGCGAAGCGCTGACGCGGGTTCGCGGTCGTGCCGATCTTCACGCGGTCGCGGTAGGCGAGGTAGTACACGACGTCGACGCGGGGCGCGGACAGGTCGTCGTCGGGCACGTCGGCCAGCCGCCACTCGCACACCGCGCACAGCCATCCGCTCGGCCATCGCACCCCGAGACGCGACCCGCACGCACGGCACGGCGTGGGTGCGACGTCGGTCACGCCGTGAGCGCGGTCGTGCCACTCGGCGACCACCGCCGCGTGATGCGCACACAGGCCGACCGGTGCGGCCGCCTCGGGCGGCTGCGGGCAGTCGGGCACGATGCACTCCACGTCGCGAGCGTAGGCGCGGCCGCCGACATCCGTCAGACGCGGCGCAGCGCGACGGCCGCGACGACGCCGGCGACGACGAACAGCGCGATCACCGCCGCAACGAACGCCGGCCACCCGACCTCGGAGAACACCCATCCGAGCGCCCAGCCGAACAGGCTCGACCCGCCGTAGTAGCCCAGGTAGTACAGCGACGACGCCTGCGCGCGCGTCCCGGCGGGGGCTGCGACGGGCGCCCAGCCCGACGCGATCGCGTGCGCTGCGAAGAAGCCCGCCGTGAAGACGACGAGCCCGGCGATGATCGCGACCAGATCCGGCACGAACATCAGCGCGAGCCCGGCGATGCCGACGCCGATGGAGCCGAGCAGCACCGGCAGCCGCCCGCGGGCGGACGCGAGGGCGCCCGCCCACGGCGAGCACACCGTGCCGGCGAGGTATGCCGCGAACAGCAGCGTCACGAGCCACGCCGGCGCACCGAACGGTGGTGCGGCGAGGTGGAAGCCGAGGTAGTTGTAGACGGCGACGAAGCCGCCCATGAGGAGGAAGGCCTGCACGTACAGCGCGCGCTGCGGCGCGGACGCGAGGTTTCGCAGCAGCCGCGTGCCGATGTGCGGGCCGCGCTCGCTGCGGACGCGGAGCGGCACGAACCCCCGCGCGCGCGGCACGAGCCACACGAACAGGGCGGCGGATGCGGCGCACACCCCCGCCACTGCCCACACTCCGGCGCGCCACTGCGCGATGTCGGCGATGGGCCCGGAGATGAGACGGCCGGCGAGGCCGCCGACGGTCGTGCCCGCGATGTAGCTCCCCGCCGCCGCGGCGGCATGCCCGGCGTCCACCTCCTCGCTCAGGTAGGCCAGCGCGACCGCGGGGACGGCGCCGAGAGCCGCGCCCTCGAGGATGCGGATCGCGAGGAACGGGACGATGTCGGTCGCGAACGGGGCGACGAGGCCGAGGAGGCTCGCCACGACGACGCCGCACGCCATCGCCGGCACCCGGCCGATGCGGTCGGCGATCACCGACCACGGGAGGACGGCGAAGGCCAGCCCGACGGTCGCGGCCGAGACCGACAGCGCGGCCGTCGCGGGGGCGACCGCGAAGTCCGCGGAGATGAGGGGCAGGACCGCCTGCGGCGAGTACAGCTGCGCGAACGTCGCGACGCCGGCGAAGAACAGTCCGGCGAGCAGGCGACGGTACTCGCGAGTTCCCGGCAGATGTCCGGTGAAGTCGCTCACCACTTCACGGTAGGCGATGCGGCGGTTGCGTCCGATCAGCCCGCGACGAGAGCCGCCGCGTCGGCGATCTCCGGTTCACCGGGGAAGTCGACGCCTCCCATCACGAGGCTCGTGATGACGAGAGTGAAGACGAGGGCGATCGCGGCGAACAGGATCGCCGCGCCCAGGAGGCTCAGGATGATGGGGAGTCGGGCTACCATGCACCGAGTCTGCCTGCGGGCGAGGCTGCGGACGAGCGCTTGCGCCGCATCCGCGGGCCCGCTAGCCGCCGCTAGCGTGGGGGCATGACCTCCGCCCTGCAGCGTCGCGCGTCCCGCGAGCCCCGTCCGGCGGGAGTGCTCGGCTGGACGGCTTTCGTCGCCGCGTGCGTCGCCTTCCTCATCGGCTGGCTCCCGGTCGCCGGCCTGGTGCTGGGCGCCGCGGCGCTCGTGCTGTCGGCCGTGGCGCTGTTCCAGCGCCGCCCCGTGTGGATGGGTCTTCTCGGCCTCATCCTCGGCGGGCTGGCCACCGTGACCGGGCTCGTCACGACGATCGGACTCGTCGCGCTGCTGAACTTGCCGACCGCGCCCTGAGACGGCGAAGGGCCGGAACCCTCGCGGGTTCCGGCCCTTCGTGCGGTGCTACGGGATCAGCGACCCGACAGCTTCTCGCGCAGAGCGGCGAGAGCGGCGTCGTCGGCCAGGGTGCCGCCCGAGGACGACTCCGAGGTGTACGAGCCACCGGCCGACGGGACGTCGGCGCCACCGGCGTTGTTCGCCTCGGCCTCGAGGGCCTTGGCGACGGCAGCCTTGTGGGCCTCCCAGCGAGCCTGGGCGGCGGCGTACTCCTGCTCCCACTTCTCGCGCTGCTCGTCGAAGCCTTCGAGCCAAGCGTTGGTCTCCGGGTCGAAGCCCTCGGGGTACTTGTACTCCCCGCGCTCGTCGTACTCGGTGACCATGCCGTACAGGGCCGGGTCGAACTCGGTGCCGTAAGGGTCGACCGACTCGTTGGCCTGCTTGAGCGACAGCGAGATGCGGCGACGCTCGAGGTCGATGTCGATGATCTTGACGAAGACCTCTTCGCCGACCGACACGACCTGCTCGGCCAGCTCGACGTGGCGGCCCGACAGCTCGGAGATGTGCACGAGACCCTCGATGCCGTCCGCGACGCGCACGAACGCACCGAACGGAACGAGCTTGGTGACCTTGCCCGGTGCGATCTGGCCGATCGCGTGGGTGCGGGCGAAGACCTGCCACGGGTCCTCCTGCGTCGCCTTCAGCGACAGCGAGACGCGCTCGCGGTCGAGGTCGACCTCGAGGATCTCGACGGTGACCTCCTGGCCCACCTCGACGACCTCGGAGGCGTGCTCGATGTGCTTCCAGGAGAGCTCGGAGACGTGCACGAGGCCGTCCACGCCGCCCAGGTCGACGAACGCGCCGAAGTTGACGATCGAGGACACCGTGCCCTTGCGGACCTGGCCCTTGTGCAGGTTGTTGAGGAAGTTCGAGCGGGACTCGGACTGCGTCTGCTCGAGGAGCGCACGGCGCGACAGGACCACGTTGTTGCGGTTCTTGTCGAGCTCGAGGATCTTCGCCTCGATCTCCTGGCCGAGGTACGGCGTGAGGTCGCGGACGCGGCGCAGCTCGATGAGCGAGGCCGGCAGGAAGCCACGGAGGCCGATGTCGACGATGAGGCCGCCCTTGACGACCTCGATCACGGAGCCGGTGACGACACCGTCGTTCTCCTTGATCTTCTCCACGTCGCCCCACGCGCGCTCGTACTGCGCACGCTTCTTCGACAGGATGAGGCGGCCTTCTTTGTCCTCCTTCTGGAGAACCAGCGCCTCGACGTGGTCGCCGACGTTGACGACCTCGTTGGGGTCGACGTCGTGCTTGATGGAGAGCTCGCGCGAGGGGATGACACCCTCGGTCTTGTAACCGACGTCGAGGAGCACCTCGTCGCGGTCGATCTTCACCACGGTGCCCTCGATGAGGTCGCCGTCGTTGAAGAACTTCAGGGTCTTCTCGACCGCGGCCAGGAAGTCCTCGGCAGATCCGATGTCGTTGATCGCGACCTGCTTGGTGGCCGGGGCGGTCGTTGCGGTAGTCATGTAGTGGGTTGTCCTATAAGGGGTTGTGTCGGGCTTCGACTCAGCGCTCCCCCGGACGGAACCGGGTTCCCGCGGCCCCGCCCGCGCAAGCGCGAACGGATGCCTCGAGCCGAAGCGAAGCGGATTGTTGTCAAGCGATGTCACTCCCGGCGAAGGCCGGGCATGCGGAACGAGCCACACGAGTGACGCTCCAGAGTATCAAACACCGGGGCCCCGCGAAATGTTCCGCCTCGCGGCGGGCGCCCTCAGAACGGCGGGTCGCCCGGCGGCGGCTCCGGCGGCGGACGGAACGTCGGCGTTCGACGCTCGGGTTCGACAAGGTAGCGGCGCCCGAGGGGCGAGATCCATTCGATGACGCCGTCCGGCCGTTGTCGGACGCCCCATCCGCCGTGGTGCTTGACGATGTGGTGGTTCTCGCAGAGCGGCGCGAGGTTGGTCAGCTCGGTGCGGCCGCCCTCCGACCACGGCACCTGGTGATCGATGTGGCACAGCCGGGCGGGCACGTTGCATCCGGGGGCGAGGCAGCGTTCGGCGCGCCATCTCACGAGCCGTCGCAGATCGGCGGGTGGACGGTAGAGGTCACGCCCGACGGAGAGGACGACTCCGGTCTCGGGGTGTGTGATCACGCGCATCCAGCTCGTCGCGACGCCGCACAGCTCACGCGCCTTCGCAAGGGGGATCGGCCCGACGCCTTCGACGCTCGCCGGCCCCGCCGAGGCGGCGAGGTCGTCGTCCAGGAGGGAGAGCGCCGGCACCGTGACGGCCACGGTCGCCCGCACTCCGCGCACCTCGTCGGGGTGCGCGGCGACCTCACCGTCGATGAGCAGGTCGCACGCGATGTCGGCTCGCAGCTGATCCATCGTGCGGTCGTCATCCGGCCGGTCGGCGAAGACGCGCGCTTCCCCGTCGAGCCGGTTCATGATCGCGCGCGCTTCGACCACAGGCACGTGCAGCAGCAGCCACCCCATGCCGTCGTCGGACGGCTCGAGGATGACCCGCCGCCGGGCGAGCGCCTCTCGGCTCCGCTGGTCCAGCGTCGCAGACCGCACCGTGTCGACGAGCGCCCGCAGCCGACGGCGGAAGGTGCCGAGCGGGCACGATTCAGCGAGCTCGAGCGCGGTGGGTATGACCACGTCCCGCAGCTCGGGCTCGACGGCGTCGACGAGCTCGACGAACAGTTCTGCGTGCTGCGCCGTCGTGCGGCCGCCGTGGAGCGCGTCGAGCGCCGCGGGGTATCTCTCGGTCAGCGCGTGTGCGGTGTGCAGCAGTCGCGCGGCGGTGTGCTCGGTGAGCTGCAGCGCGGCGGCCAGCTCGAGACGCAGCGATCGCTCGATCAGTTCGGGCGCGGCGCCGCGGAAGGGATGCGGGGAAGCCATGGCCTCGCGACGGTACTCCGCGATCCGCTCGAAGCGCTCGGCGGCGAACACGGCGAGCATCACCGAGGAGTCCTGCACCCACGCCAGCGCGTCGATGCCGGGCTCGCCGATCGTCGGGTCCCGCACCACGTCGGGTTCGGGCCCCCACTCCTCCGGCTCGCTGAACATGACCCCACGCTAGCGAGGGCCTCCGACACCGCCGGTGGACAACGAGGCGAGCGGCGAGCGCGGCGTTTCTCGGCGCAGCGGGCGTCTATCGAGCGAGGACGGCGCGGGCGGCCCGCTCCCCCGACACGAGCGCGCCCTGGATCGACGCCGTGGTGCGGTGATCGCCCGCGACGACGACCCGCTCGGCGACCCGGCGGCGCCGGAGCGGTCGCAACGGAGGTGTCTGCGCCGGGAGCGCGGCGGGGATGTCATCGCGACGCACAAGCTCCCACCGCGCCGCATCCGCTCGCCACATGCGCGCGAGCTGCGCGCGCACCACCGTCTCGCTCGGAGCATCGCGGGGATCGAACACGCACGACGCCTGCAGGAGATGGCGGCCGGGCGCCGCGTACGAGGGCGCCGTGTGCGACAGGACCGCGGAGTTGACGACCGGCCCGCTGCGCGTGCCGTCCACGCGGAGGAACGCCGACGGGGAGGGCGGCTCATCGAGCGCGAACCACCACGTCTGCAGCCCGCGCAAGACGGGAGGCGCGATCGGCACGAGCGCGCCGGCGCTCTCGGGCGACACCGCGACCACGACATCGGCCGCGCGCACGGCGTCGGCGCCCTCGACGGCGATCGTCACCGCGTTCCCCGTCGTGCTCACCCCCGTGACGCGGTGCCCGAGCCGGATGTCGGCCCCGGCCGCGCGGGCACGCTCGGCGAGCTGGTCCGGCAGTGCGCGGATGCCGCGCGCCGGCACACCGGGCGCGCCGAGCGCGAACATCCGCACGAGCAGGCGGACGAAGTTGTCGGAGGTCTCCCCCGTCGTGTCGGCGACCACGCCCGCGAGAAACGGCTCGAGCACCGCGGTGCGCAGCGGGCCGTGCAGACCGACGCGGTCCCACGCCGCAGAAAGCGTGCGGTCCTCCCCCGCCAGGACGGTGCGCGGCCCGATGAGCGCCGGAGCGAGCCATCGCGCCACCGCCAAGACCTCGCGCGGCCGCACGAGATCACTCCGAAGGGTGGCGGGCAGGAGACGTGGATGGCGGAGCGGGTGGGCGAGCGTGGCGATCGTGCGCGCGCGGGCGACCTCGACGCCGACCGGGAACGGCCGCAGCGCGAGGGCCGCGGTGTCGACGTGCCTGCGCACGGCGGGATAGGCGGGGTTCAGGACGTGGAACCCCCGGTCGACGAGGAAGCCGTCGACCGCATCGGTACGCTCGCGACCGCCCACCGCATCCCCGGCCTCGAGCACGACGACGTCGCGGCCGGCCTCGGCGAGCAGGGCAGCCGCGAGGAGGCCGGCGAGACCGGCGCCCACCACGACCACGTCATGCGACTGCACATGCCGAGCGTACGGCGTCACGACGAAGCCCCCCGCGCGGGCGGGGGGCTTCGTTCAGCGCAGACTCAGTACCAGCCGACGGACTGCGAGTGGTTCCACGCGCCGCACGGGTCGCCGTAGCGGCCGGAGATGTAGCCGAGGCCCCACGAGATCTGCGTCGCGGCGCTCGTCTGCCAGTCGGCGCCGGCAGAGGACATCTTGCTGCCGGGGAGCGCCTGCGGGATGCCATAGGCACCGCTCGGGTTGGACGCGTTGACCCGCCAGCCGGACTCCTTGTTCCACAGCGACACGAGGCACGAGAACTGGTCGTCGCCCCAGCCGCGGGAGGCGAGCATGCCGCGGGCGGTCGCCTGGGCGCCGGCCGGACTGTTGTCGCCGGTCGCCGCCACGACGGGCACCGGAGCGGAGTTGCCGCTGCCGCGCGAGACGGGCGCGGCCTTCTTCGCGGCGGCGGCCGCGGCGGCCTCCGCCTCCTGGCGAGCCTTCTCGGCGGCCGCCGCGGCCTCTTCGGCCTTCTTGCGCTCGATCGCGCCGTCCAGGCTGCCCCGCAGCGACGCGACGCGGTTGTCGACCGAGGCCACGAGCTCGGCGACGTCCTCGGTGAGCGCCGGGACGAACGGCGCGGGCAGCTCGTCGGCGTTCTCGAGCCGGTCGACGGCCGTCTGCAGCGCCGCGACGTCCACGGTCGGGTTCGGGTCGCCGACATCGAGTCCGGATGCGGCGATGTCGGACTGCACGGTCGCCGCGGCCTGCACAGCGGTGCCGGCGGCGGTCAGCGCCGCCTGGGCTTCAGCCGCCGCATCCGCCTCGGGCGTGAGGGCGGGCTGCACCTCGACCGGCGCCTGGTACGACGCGAGCGCGAACGACGCGAGCTGCGGCTGCGCCGAGGCCTGCGGCGCGGGCGCGGTGCCGGTCATCGCGGCCGCGCAGATCACTCCGAGAGCGAGCCCGCCGACGATGAGGACGGGGCGGCGGCGGCTGCGACGCTCGGCCTCGCGGCGGTTGCGGCGGGTGGGGACGGAAGACGTGTTGGTGCGCATGAAGACTGGTTCCGTATCGGGGGGAAAACGCCCTCGGGCGGGCGTCTCCGATCCGCGGAGGCGGACATAAGTCCCACAGCCTGACAGCCGTTACCTGAACGTTACCTGGACGCCTGTGGAGAACCGGGCGGAGGGAAGCCCGGTCGGATGCCGCAGATCGCACCGAAAGACCCCCGATCGCGGCGATCATGGAGAGATGAGCATGGGCATGCGCGACACCCCCGGCGGACCGTTCGTCGTGACGCTCGTCGTGGACCTGCCGATCACCAAACCCGATGCTCTGGAGGTGATCGCGTTCGTGTCGGACGGCGAGGTCGAGCACGCCCGCACCGCCTACCCCCGTGTCGGACTCGCCCCGCACGTGTGGGCCGAGGTCGCCATCCCGAAGTTCGCCGACCCGCCGCCCCTCGCCGTCGACGTCTGCTCGGACGCGTCGCTCGCGCTGGCCCGCGCGCACGCCCGCCGGCTCGCCGAGGCCCTCGAGCGCGTGGGCTGGACCATCCGCGATCCGCGGCCCGGCGAGGCGTGACGCGCCGGTCGTAGGAGTTCAGCGGCCGCTGCGGCGCGCGATCACGCCCGCGAGCATCGCGTGCAGGAGCGGCAGGACGGACACGGCCATGAGGACGCCGCCGAACACGGCGTCCTCGATCCGCAGCACCGCCCCCGCCACGAGCAGCCCCGCGAACAGCACGGCGGAGACGACGCGACGGCCCATCCGCTCGAGGTCGCGCGCGCGACGGTCGAGCTTGGGCGTCTGCACACTCACCCGGCCGTCCTCGATCCGGTCGGCCAGCGCATCGAGGCGGCGCGGCAGGCGCGCCGCGAGCGTCGCGACCGACCCCGCCTCCCGGAGGGCCGCCGACACGACGTTCCCGCTCTCCTCGCGGATGAGCCGCTGGGCGTAGGGCTCGACCGCGTCCCAGATGTTGAAGGCCGGGTCCAGCGCGCTGCACATGCCGGAGGTCAGCGACATCGCGCGCACGATCAGCAGGAAGTTCTCCGGCAGCTGGAACGGCAGCGCGCGCACCGTGTCGCCGAACTCGATGGCGAACGCCCGGAACTCGCGCGGGTCGACCTCCTGCAGCTCGGCGAAGCCCATGCCGCCGAAGCGGGCGAACAGCTGGGTCATCGCGCGCTCGAGCTCGGCGGTGTCGGCCGAGGGCAGCAGCACGCCCACGTCGCGGATGCCGTCGACCAGGCCCTTGCCGTCGCGCGAGGCGGCTGCGATCAGCGTCCGGCGGAGCCCGCGGCGCAGATTCGGCGGGACCTGCCCCATCATGCCGAAGTCGATGAACGTGAATCGCCACGTCGGCGCCCCGGGCGCCGCATCCGGACCCGGCGTCACGAACACGTTCCCCGGATGCGGATCGGCGTGGAAGTAGCCCCGGTCGAAGAGCTGGTCGAACATGACCGCCGCGAAAGCGCGGGCGACCTCGGTCGGGTCGATCCCCGCGGCCCGGAGCGCCCCGGTGTCGCTGATCTTGATCGCCGTGACGTCCTGAAGGGTCAGCACGCGACGCGTCGTGCGCTCCCACACCACCTCGGGCACGGCCACACGCGGATCGGCGGCGAAGTCGACGGCGAAGCGCTCGGCGTTCGCCGCCTCGTGGAGGTAATCGATCTCCTCGAGGCTCGTCGCGGCGAACTCCTCCACGAGCTGCGGCATGTCGACGCGGTCGCGCACGAGCTTGACGCGGCTGAGCCATCCGCCGACCTTGCGCAGCGCACGCAGGTCGACCTCGACGACCGCGTCGATGCCGGGGCGCTGGATCTTGACGACGGCGTCCGCGAAGCCGGTCTCCGCGGCGTCCTCCGGGAGCAGCCGCGCGCGATGCGCCTGGCCGAGGGAGGCGGCGGCGACCGGCGTCGGATCGACCCACGCGAACGACTGCTCGAGCGGCCGCCCGAGCTCGCTCTCGGCGAGCGCGCGGATGCGGTCGAAAGCCACGGGCGGGACCTCGTCCTGCAGCCCCTCCAGCTCCTTGGTCACCTCGGGCGGCAGCACGTCCAGCCGCGAGGACAGGAACTGACCGACCTTGATCATGAGGCCGCCGAGGTCGACCGCGAGCACGTGGAAGCGCTGGGCGATTCGCCGCATCCGGCGCGACCGGTTGCGCGCACCGATGCCGGCCAGCCCGAGCCGCGGCAGGAAGAGCTCGTACCACCACGCCTCGACGAGGTAGCGCGCGGCGAACCGCGTGATGCGGCGGTACCGAGCGCGCATCGCGTAGGCGTCGGTCATCGAGTCTCCTTGATGCCGACGCGCTGCGCGTGCGCGATCGGCGGGCGGCCGCTCAATCCTGAGCGAGGATGGAGTAGAGCTTACGGCGGGCCTCTTCGAGGACGGCGACCGCTTCCTTCACCTGCTCCGGGCTGCCGGTGCGCCCGACCTGCGCCGCGGCCTGGGCGAGGTCTAGCCCCGCCTTCGGGAGCCCACCGCCGCGCGCGCTCTCACGCGAGCCGGACGTCTCCCACGGTGCGGGCTTGTCCGCCTCCGCCTCGGCGGCGAAGCGCCCCTCGTCCGTCAGCGAGTACGTCTTGCGCCCGCCCGACTCCTCAGCCTTCAGGAGGCCCTCGTCGGTGAGCATCTGGAGGGTCGGGTACACCGAGCCGGGGCTCGGCTTCCACGAGCCGCCGCTGCGCTCGCCGATCTCGGCGATGATCTGGTAGCCGTGCATGGGCTTCTCGAGCAGAAGCGCGAGCACCGCCGCGCGCACGTCGCCGCGAGGCGCGCGCGTGCCGCCGCCGACCTTCTGGTCGAACATGGTCTTGAACTGCTCGAACGCTTCCATCAGGTTCGGGATCGGCCACGCGTCGCCGGCGCCGCCCGTGCGTCCGCGACCCGAGCCCGGGAATGCGTCGCCGAAGAACGAATTGCTCATGATGACCTCCTCGTGCCGAGCGTCGATCCGCTCAGCGATACATAACGATATATCGCTCGGATCACCTGTGACAGGGGCCCGTCGAGACCCACAGCCGACGCTCAGATGTCGCTGAAGTCGTTGCCCGGCGCCTGGATCTGCGACACGGCGTCGCCGTCGAGGAGGAGCAGGATGAACTCCCGCCCGACCTCCCCCCGGTGCGTCAAGGACGAGGTGTCGGGCACCTCGCGCGGCTGGATCGCCCACGTCGGTGCGTTGAGGTCGTCTCCGGCGTACTCCTCCCACCCGCCGGCGGCCTCGACGTCCGAGCGCGACGACCCGATCGTGATGCCCTCCGCCGTCTCGAATCGCACGCCGTCCGGCACGCCCGTCACCGCGATGGAGCCGGTGCCGCCGAGCTCAATCACGCGAACCGCCCCGAAGTCGTACCTCCGTCCCATCTGCATGCCGTTGCCCCACGGGTCCTCGATCACCGACTCGGTGGGCGCCGATCCGAGGGTGTCCGCGACCACCGCGATCAGCCCCGGCACGTCGTCGTACGACGCCGACTGCGTTCCGATCGAGATGCCGTCGAGACCGACGACGACGAGCGGCTCCTCGGCAGCGGTCGGGGTCGGCATCGGCGTCGGCGTCGCGCTCGGTGACGGTGTCGCCGCGACGGAGGTCGGCGCCGCAGCGGGCGCCTGCGCGGTGCAGGCCGCCAGGGCGAGGGCGAGCAGGGCGGCCGCCGGCGCGGCGGTCGGGCGAAGGCGCACGCTCGGAGACTACCCGTCCGATCCCGCATAGCCTGGACGCATGGCGCAGTCGTGGGAGTCCGTCCGTCGCTCCTTCGAGGCCGCGAACGTCGCACACGTGGCGACGCTCATGCCGGACGGCTCGCCGCACAGCGTGCCGGTGTGGGTGGGGGTCGAAGGCGACGACCTCGCGTTCTTCTCGATCGCCCGCTCCGTCAAGGACCGCAACATCCAGGCCGATCCCCGCGTCGCCCTCTCGATCGTCGACCCCGCGAACATGCTGAGCCACGCCGCCGTGCGCGGTCGCGTGCACCGCCGCCTCGAGGGAGCAGAGGCGATGCCGATCGTCGACCGCATCGCGCGCAAGTACACCGGCAAGCCGTACGACATCCGCACCGGGATCGCCGTCTTCCTCGTCGACCCCGTGCGCAGCTGGTCGGTGGATTACAGCGGAAGGGAATGACGCCCGCACCTCGGCGCTTCTCGTCCATGGACCACCCCACGAAAGGACCACGACCATGACGCGCATCGGCTCGAGCGACCTCGACGTCGCCCCGCTGTCCCTCGGCGGCAACGTCTTCGGCTGGACGGCGGACCGCGAGACCTCCTTCGCGATCCTCGACGCCTTCCACGCCGGCGGCGGCGACTTCATCGACACCGCGGATGCGTACAGCGCGTGGGTGCCTGGCCACACCGGTGGCGAGAGCGAGACGATCATCGGCGAGTGGCTCGCCTCGCGTCGGCCGGGGAACGTGGTGGTCGCCACGAAGGTCAGCCAGCACCCGCAGTACCGCGGCCTGTCGGCCGCCAACGTGCGCGCGGCCGCGGAGGCGTCGCTGCGACGCCTCGGGGTCGACACGATCGACCTCTACTACACGCACTTCGACGACGCCGACACACCGCTCGAGGAGACGGTCGCGGCCTTCGGCGACCTGGTCACCGACGGGCTCGTCCGCTACACGGCGGTGTCCAACTACAGCCCGGGGCGGATCCGGTCCTGGCTGTCGCTCGCGCAGGCGGCCGGCACAGCGCAGCCGGTCGCGATCCAGCCCCACTACAACCTCGCGCACCGCAACGACGTCGAGGAGGGCGTCGTGCCGATCGCCGAGGAGTTCGGGCTGTCGCTCGTCCCCTACTGCGCGCTGGCGAGCGGCTTCTTGACGGGCAAGTACCGGTCGACGGATGCGGCGGGCGGATCGCCGCGCGCGAGCGGCGCCGCGAAGTACGCCACGCCGCAGGGTCTGCGGCTCATCGACGCCCTCGAGGAGATCGGTCGCGCCCACGGCGCGTCGATCGCCACGACGGCTCTCGCGTGGCTGCGGCAGCAGCCCACGGTCGCCGCGCCCATCGCGAGCGCCTCGCGCCCCGAGCAGGTCGCCGACCTGCTGGCGAGCACGCGGCTGGACCTGTCCGCCGACGAGCTCCGCCGGCTCGACGACGTGTCGCGCTGGAGCCCCGCCGACTAGGCTCGACGCGGCTTCGGGCTCAGTACCAGTTGGTCGCCTGCGAGTGACCCCACGCCGCGCACGGCGTCCCGTACGCGCGGGAGATGTAGTCCAGCCCCCACGCGATCTGCGTGCGCGCGCTCGTGGCCCAGTCCGAGCCGAAGCTCGCCATCTTGCTGCCCGGGAGCGCCTGCGGGATGCCGGTCGCACCGCTGGAGGCGTTGTACGCGCGGTAGTTCCAGCTCGACTCCTTCTGCCACAGGGAGGCGAGGCACGAGAACTGGCCGTCACCCCAGCCGTACGTGTCGGCGGCGAGCTGGCGCGCAGTCGCCTTCGCCCCCTCGGGGGTGTTGGCGGCGGCGAGGGCCTCGGCCTGGCGCTGTGCCTCGGCGGCCGCAGCCGCCTCGGCCTTGCGCTGCGCCTCGGCCGCGGCCTGCTCCGCGGCGCGCTGCGACTTCGCGGCCTCGAAGCGCTCGCGCAGCTCGGTCACGCGCCCGGCGACGACGGAGGTCTGCGTCTCGGTGTCGGCGGCGAGCTCGGGGAACAGCAGCATCGGCACGACATCCGCCCGGGCGAGATCGTCCGCGGCGCGCTGCAGCGCGGCCGTGTCCACCGCCGCATCCGCGCCGACGTCGAGGCCGGACGCAGCGACCTCGCCGTTCAGCTCGGTCGCGTCGTCCACGGTGCGCTGCGCGGAGTCCAGGGCGTCGGTCACGTCGGCCGCCGTCGCGGTGAGGCGGTCGGCCGTCGCGAGCGCGGTGGGCACGGCCGCGGCGCCGGCGGGCGCGGCGGCGGCCGTGACGGCGGCGGCGCCCGCCGCGATCGGGGCGGACGCCGGGGCGGCGGCGAGCCCCGTGGTGGCGAACGCCGCAGCGGCGGCGCCGGCGCACACGGTGACGGCGAGAAGGGAACGGCGGAGGGCAGAGGTCGACGACGCGACGGAACGCATAGGCTTCGGGTGATTCCTCGGGTGATGCAGCGCGCACGACGGCGCGGTGCCCCTTCGGGCGGGACACGAAGACCCGAGTGTGCACGCGGTTTCTGGACGGCTCGTCGGTGTTCCCTGGACATCCCGTGTGCGCGAGCACCGCGGGCCGCGCGATGCGCGACGCCGAAAATGCCGGATCAGCGAGCGGAAAAGGTCACGGCAGCGCGAGGGCGATCTCGCGTGACCGATCCCATGGCTCGCTCCAGCCCAACCGGTCGAAGAGCGCGTCCAGGAGCATCCCGGTGAAGCCCCACACGACGTACTCGGCCTCGGGGCGGGCGACGACGAAGCCCGGTCCGCTGAACTCCCTGCCGTCTCGGCGGATGACGGTGACGCCCCGCCGCGCCGGGTCGAGGAGCTCGGCGACCGGCACGCGGAAGACGGCCGCCGACTCGGCCTCATCGACCACGCCGACGCGGCTCGGGCGGCGCCACCATCCGAGGACCGGGGTCACCAGGTGCCGGGAGAAGGCGAGCGGGACGGGCGGGAGCGTCCCCAGGACGTCGACGCCGGCCGGGTCCAGGCCGGTCTCCTCCCGTGCTTCGCGCAGGGCGGTGGCGACCGGGTCATCCTCGCCCGGATCGGCGCGGCCGCCGGGGAAGGCGACCTGGCCCGCGTGCGAGCGCAACGTCGCGGCCCGAGCGAGCAGCAGCACGTCGAGGTCGCGCGACACCGCCGGATCGGCGGCGTCCCGGTCGGCGGCGATCGCGTCGAGGACGCCGAACAGCACGAGAATGGACGCCGCCCGCGGGTGCTCGACCGTCGGCAGATCAGGCACGAGGGCGGGACCGGCCGCCTCGGCGAGCGTGCGCAGCTGCGCACGCGCGTCCGTCGGCCGGTCCGCCCCCGTCGGACTCACGGACGCTGCGAGCGGTAGTACGCGAGGAGCGCCTTCGTGGAGGCGTCCTGCGCGTCGAGCGCGGCGGCGTCGCCTTCGATCGCCGGGGCGATCTGCAGCGCGAGCTGCTTGCCGAGCTCGACGCCCCACTGGTCGAACGAGTTGATGCCCCACACGGTGCCCTGTGTGAACACGATGTGCTCGTACAGCGCGATGAGCTGGCCGAGGACCGCCGGTGTGAGCGCCGGTCCGAAGATCGAGGTCGTCGGGCGGTTGCCGGGGAACGTGCGCGCGGCCACGAGGGCGCCGGTCGTTCCCTCCGCCTCGACCTCCGCTGCGGTCTTGCCGAAGGCGAGGGCCTTGGTCTGCGCCAGGAAGTTCGCGAGGAACAGCCCGTGCACGTCGCGGCCGCCGTCCTCCAGCGGGTAGGCGGGTCGCGCGAACGCGATGAAGTCCGCGGGGATGAGCCGCGTTCCCTGGTGGATGAGCTGGTAGAACGCGTGCTGGCCGTTGGTGCCGGGCTCGCCCCAGAACACCTCGCCGGTGTCGGTCGTGACCGCGGAGCCGTCCCAGCGCACCGACTTGCCGTTGGACTCCATCGTGAGCTGCTGCAGGTAGGCCGGGAAGCGATGCAGCTGCTGGGCGTACGGCAGCACGGCGTGCGTCTGCGCGCCCAGGAAGTTCGTGTACCACACGTTCAGGAGCCCCATGAGCACCGGCACGTTGCGCTCGATCGGCGTCGTGGCGACGTGCACGTCGACCGCATGGAACCCGGCGAGCAGCTCGCGGAACGCATCGGGACCGAGCGCGATCGCGAGCGACAGCCCGATCGCGGAGTCGACCGAGTACCGACCGCCCACCCAGTCCCAGAAGCCGAACGCGTTCGCCGGATCGATGCCGAACGCCGCGACCTTCTCCAGCGCGGTGGACACCGCGACGAAGTGGTGCGCGACGGCGTCGGTGCGCGCCGCCTCGGCGTCGCGGATCGCGCCCTGCGCGATGAGGCGCGCCCACAGCCACTCCCGGGCGAGGCGCGCGTTGGTGAGCGTCTCGAGCGTCGTGAAGGTCTTCGACGCGACGATGAACAGCGTCGTCTCGGGATCGAGGTCCTGCGTCTTCTGGGCGACGTCGGTCGGGTCGATGTTCGAGATGAACCGCGCCTCGATGCCCGCATCGGCATACGGCCGGAGCGCCTCGTACACCATCACCGGTCCGAGGTCGGAGCCGCCGATACCGATGTTCACCACATGGGTGACCTTCTTGCCGGTCACGCCCCGCCACTCCCCCGACCGGACGCGCTCGGCAAACGCCGACATCGCATCCAGCACGGCGTGCACGTCCGCGTCGACATCCTGGCCGTCGACCTCGAGCGCGGGCTGCTCGCCACCGGGGCGGCGCAGCGCCGTGTGCAGCACCGCGCGGTCCTCGCTCGTGTTCAGGTGGACCCCGCGCAGCATGTCGACGAATCGCGCTGCGACGTGCGTCTCGGCGGCGAGGTCGACCAGGGCGGCGAGGACGTCGTCCGTGACGAGGTTCTTCGACAGATCGACGTGGAGATCGGCCAGCGGCAGGCTCAGCTTCTCGACGCGCTGCGGGTCGGCGGCGAACCAGCCGCGCAGGTCGGGCGAGAACGACTCGCGGAGGGCGGAGAGGCGCTGCCACGCGGGCGTGCGGGTGGGGTCGACAGGTGCGGTCACGGTCTTACGCTACCGAGGCGACGGCGCCCGCGGGACGGGTTGCGCATCGCCCCCGGGCCCGTCGCGCTCGGAGGACACGATCTGCTGCGCGGCGCGGCGCAGCGCCAGGACGAGCGGCTCGGTGAGCACCGTCCCGAGCACGATGTAGCGCACGGCGTCGTCGGGCGACTCCTCGGGGATGCCGGCGATCTCGCGCTCCGCGATCGTGCGTGCTGCGGCGACATAGGCGTCCAGGACGTCGGGGGGCACCGTGAAGTCCGCCGCCTCGAGTGTCGCGAGCGCGTGCGCGATCCCGTCGACGAGGCGAGGCTCGACCATCTCCCTCCGACCGCCGAGCCGCTCGTACAGCGCGAACGCGCCGGCGGTGTCGACCGGGGCATCCGCGCGCGGCGTGACGGCGT
This sequence comes from Microbacterium sp. 10M-3C3, assembly GCF_003931875.1. Classification (NCBI taxonomy): domain Bacteria; kingdom Bacillati; phylum Actinomycetota; class Actinomycetes; order Micrococcales; family Microbacteriaceae; genus Microbacterium; species Microbacterium sp. 10M-3C3. The sequence continues at coordinate 2,141,742 of NZ_CP034245.1, forward strand.
CGTGCGCGACGCCGAGGAGGTCGTATCCGGCGGGCGGCTCGTCGAGCGCGGCCACGACACGCCGCACGTCGGCGATGCTCACCCCCGCCGCCTGCAGCGCCTTGATGACGCGCAGCCGCTCGGCGTGGCGCGTGTCGTACGCGGCCTGCGTCGCCGACGTGCGCTCGGCCGCCGGGAGGAGTCCCTCCCGCAGGTAGTACTTGCCGCCCATGTCCCGCGTCGTTCCCGGCCGCATGACCCACCAGTACGACGGCGAGCTCGTCGTCTTCCACATCGGGATGCAGATCAACCGGCCCTGGCGCGTGGACCAGTGGTTCCCCGCCTTCATGGCGATGCCGCGGATGCTGCGGGAGCTCATGAGCGATCCCGGCTCCGGGCTCCTCGGCTCGCACGTCCTCCTGGGCGCGGGCGGCCCGTACGTCGTGCAGTACTGGTCGTCGATCGACAAGCTGTACGCCTACGCCGCGGCGCCCGAGCAGGCGCACCGCCCGGCGTGGACGGCGTTCAACCGCCGCGCGCGGAAGGCGGCGGGGGCCGTCGGCATCTGGCACGAGACGTTCCTCGTCGAACGCGCCGAGAGCATCTATGTGTCCACGCGCCCGATGGGACTGCCCGGCGCGACACGCGTCGTGCCGATCGGATCGCGTCACGATCGTGCCCGCGCGCGACTGGCCGACGGGCGCACGACCGGCGCCGCCGAGCCCGCCGCGTGAGCGTCAGGCCGCCGACGCCTCGAGCACCCAGCCGCCGACCACGTCGGAGGAGAACGGCACCGAGTACGCCATGAGCGCGCCCGCCTGCGCGTCGCGGAAGATGCGCTGGATCGGCGAGGCGACGAGATATCCGCCACCTCCGCCGACCGTCACGGCGAGCGCCGCCGCCTTCTTCGCCACCTCGTTCGCGAGCAGCTTCGACTCCGTCGCGGCCGGCATCGCCTCCGGCGAGCGCGTGTCGGCGAGCCACGCGGCGCGCTCGGCGAGGAGCGCCGCCGCGCTCACCTCGGTCCACACCAGGCCCGTCTGCTGTCGCACCCAGTCGGCGTCGGCGAGCCGCTCGCCGTTGCGCACGCGCGCCGCGACCGTCGCGAGGGCGTCGAGCGCCGCTTGCGCGATCCCGAGCGAGACGAACGCGAACCCGATCGTGATGAGGTTCGCGTAGTCCGCCGGCGGCGGCCCGCAGCGGCGCTCCGCGCGCAGCGGCGTGCCGTCGAAGAGGATCGTGCGGCTGCGGGTCGCCCGCATCCCCATGGTCTCGTCGATCGGCGGGAAGGACACGGTGTCGTCGACGCTCACGCCGAAGAACGCGGGAGCCCCGTCGATGCGGACGTTCAGGAACAGGTGGTCGGCCGCCTCGGAGCCGGACACGAAGAGCTTGCGGCCGGTGAGCGTCCACCCGTCCGCCGCCGGCGCGGCGTCCTGCTGCGAGGCGAGGAAGTGATTGCCGCCCGCCGGCTCCGACAGCGCGTTGGCGAAACGGCGCCCGGCCGCCAGCTCGGCCGCGAAGAACTCCGACTCCTCCGGCGCCGACATCGTCACGAGCGCGTGCGCCGCGCCCAGGTGCATGAGCCACACCGTCGCGACCGCCGGATGCGACGCCGCGAGCGTGCGCACGACCTCGCCGAGCGTCGCATACGACAGCGCCTCTCCCCCTGCCGCGCGCGGCAGGAACGCCGCATCCAGGCCGCTCGCCGACAGCGCCCGCAGGTGGTCGAGGGGCAGCCGGGCCGCGGCGTCGTCGGCGGCCGCCGTCGAGGCGAAGCCCGCCGCGAGCTCGGCGGCGAGGTCGACCCAGCGCTGCTCGTGGGCGGGGATGGCGACGGGCGAGGGACGGCGGAGCATGGCGGATCCTTCCGGGTCAGGCAGTGCGCAGCCGCGCCGCGTGACGACGCAGCGCCGCGCGGGAGGTGAGCACGAGGACGATGAGGGTCACGAGGTACGGCAGGGTCGCGTACACCTCGCTGGGGAGCTGGATCGCGGTGGACTGCGCGAGCAGCGAGAAGGACTGCAGGAAGCCGAACAGCAGCGCGCCCAGCGCGATGCCGATCGGGGTCATGCGTCCCATGATGACGATCGCCAGCACGATGTATCCGCGCCCGGCCGTCATGCCGGGCGTGAACGCGCCGATCGAGCCGACGGCGATCGTCGCGCCGGCCAGGCCCGCGAGGGTGCCGCCGAGCAGCAGCGCGCGCTCGCCGACCGCGCGCGGGCGCACGCCCCGCAGCGCCGCGGAGATCGGGTCGGACCCGACGGCGCGCACCTGCAGGCCGAAGCGCGTCAAGCGCGCCAGCGCCCACATGAGGACGAGGAGCACGGCGGCGGCGTAGACGACCGGGCTCTGCGCGAACAGCACCGGGCCCGCGACCGGGAGGTCGCTGAGGGGGCCGAGGTCGACGCGGCCCAGCGTGTCGACGCTCACGTTCGTGGTTCCCGCGGGCACCCACAGCTGGAAGAGGTAGGTGGACAGGCCGAGACCCAGCATCGTCACGGCCACGCCGACGACGATCTCGTTCGCGCGCAGGGCGTACACGAGCGCGTTGACTCCGGCCCCGAGGACGACGCCGACGACGGCCCCGGCCGCCAGCCCCGCCCACGGCCCGGCGATGCTCGCCGCGTACACGCCCGCGAAGGCGCCGAGGATCATCATGCCCTCGATGCCGAGGTTCAACCGCCCCGCGCGTTCGACGAAGCCCTCCCCGATGCCGGCGATCACGAGCGGGGCGGCCAGGGCGAGCGCGCCGACCAGGATCGAGATCCACAGCTCGCCGCTCATGCGCGCGCCTCCTCGGCGATGACCGGCTCACCCGATGCGGCGAGGGCTCCGGCCGTCTCGTCCGCCCCCAGCGCGCCGTCGTCCGGCGGCGGGGCGGCCGCGGCGTGCGCGGGGGCGACGAGCCCCGGCCGGGTCGCGGCGACGACCGCGACCCCGAGCAGCAGCACGCCCTTGATGACGTCGGCGATCGAGGAGGGGACCGTGCCCGTCGCGGACTGCATGCCCACGGCTCCGACGGCGAGGGCGGAGAAGAACACCGCGGCCGCTGCGATGCCCACCGGGAGCAGCCCGCCCAGCAGGGCCACGGCGAGCCCCGAGAACCCGACGCCGCCCGACACCGAGCCGAGGAGGCGGTCGTTGACGCCCGCCACCTGCATCCATCCGACGACGCCCGCTCCCGCACCGGAGACGAGCATCGTCGTCAGCACCGTGCGGGTGCGCGTGGCGCCCAGCCGGCGCGCGAGCGCGGGACGCTCGGCGAAGACGCGCACGCGCGTCGCGTGCCGGCTCCGCCGCCAGAGCTCGAACACCACGACGGCGACGACCACGAGCAGCACGCCCACGTGCGCGCGCGTCCCCGGCAGCAGGTCGGGCAGCGCCGCCGCCGCGGGCAGGGCGTCGCTCTGCGGCGTGGCGGTGTTCTCGGGACTCGCGAGCCACGTGCGCAGCGTCCAACCCAAGGATCCGGATGCGACGTAGTTCAGCAGCAGCGTCGACAGGATGACGTTGACGCCCCACCGGGCCGCCAGCCACGCTGGAAGAAGAGCGAACAGGGCGCCGCCCAGCGCACCGGCCACCGCGCCCACGAGCCAGTACGCCGGAGCGGGAGCGGCATCCCCCAGCGCGCCGCGCATGCCGAACGTCGCCGCGGTCGCGGCGATCGCCCCGACGACGACCTGCCCCTCGGCGCCGACGGAGAACACGCCGGCGCGGAGGGCCGGCACGAGTGTGAGGGCGACGATCGCGACCGGGACCGCGCCCACGAGCAGCTCGCCCACACGGTAGGGCGAGCTCGACACACCCTCGACGAGTCCGCGCAGCCCCACGAGCGGATCCGCGCCGGCCACGAGGATGAGGGCCATCGCGATCGCCGCGACCACCACGACGACGATCGCGGTGAGCGCGAGGGAGCGCACGCGCGCGCGGTTCACGCGTGCTCCTCGACGTGGCCGCAGGCGTCCACCGGGCCGGGGACCAGCACGTCGACGAAGCGCTGGGTGGCGGCGTCGATGAGGCCGAGCTCGGTCAGGCCCAGGTCGGGGACGACGTACAGCCCGACGAAGGACAGGATGATGTACGGCGACGGGATGCGGCAGCCGAGCGCGTGTGTGGCGGCATGGCCCGCGCGCAGCGCCGCGGCCGTCTCCTCGAACGGCGCGTCGCTCATCATGCCGCCCACCGGCAGCGGCACGCGTGCGAGCACCTCCCCGTCGGCGACCGTGACGAAGCCGCCGCCCATGCGGCCGAGCTCCTCGACGGCCAGGCGCATCGACGCGTCGTCCGCGCCGACGACGGAGATGTTCATGTTCGGGCAGTTCATCGAGATCGCGATCGCGCCCCGCTCGAGGCCGAACCCGCGGACGAAGCCCATCGCGGCGAGCGCCTCGCCGTGGTGCCGATCGACCACGGCGATCTTCAGGACGTCCTGCGACGGGTCGGCGGCGACTCCGCCGGCATCCGCGGTCAGCCGCGCCGTGAACGCGCGCTTGAAGTAGCCGTCGTACATCTCCATCGCCCGCACGTGCACGGGCCCGTCGCCCTCCGGCGCGGGCACCGTGAAGAGGTCGGCGGGCAGCTCGGCCGGAAGGTGGACGGTGTCGCGAGCCCATGCGGGGATCACGTCGGTGTTGACGAAGGTCGCCGCCCCGTCGCGGGCGACGACGGCACCGGCCACGACCACGACCGAGGGGCGCGCCTCGGCGAGGTCGGGGATGACGAGGATGTCGGCCAGGCGCGAGGGCGCGAGCACGCCGACCACCTGGTCGAGCCGGTAGTAGAGGGCGGGCTGGGTCGTGGCCATCCGGTAGGCCAGCTGCGGGTCGACGCCCGCGCGGATCACGGAGCGCACGTGGTGGTCGATGTGGCCCTCGGTCGACAGGTCGAGGGCGTGCTTGTCGTCGGCGCAGAAGCTCAGCGAGCGCAGCGCGGGGGCGATCGCGTCGAGGTCGGCGAACAGCGGGCCGGTGTTGTCGGTGAGCGAGGAGCCCATGACGGTGATGCGCGTGCCCAGGCGCACGCGCTCGAGCACCTCGTCGACCGTGCGCGCGTTGTGGTCGTCGCCGATGCCGGCCGCGAGGTAGCTCCACAGCGACTCCCCCGTCTGCGAAGCGGTGTGACCGGTGAGGCGCCGCCCGGCGACGAGAGCGGCCTGGAACCGTCCGGTGGACAGCTCGCCGAGATCGAACGGGTTGCTCTCGCCGAGGGTCGCGGTGTCGTCGTCGTTCAGGCGCGCGCGCACGACCTCCTCGACGATGACCTGCCCACCCCGCTCGAGCTCGTGCGAGGTGGGGGTCGTGGGCGAGACCTGCTCGAAGATGTGCAGCGGGGTCGTCGTCGTGCGCAGCAGATCCATGCCGTCGGTGCCCCACACGTTGGCGGCGCCGTTGGGGTCGGTGAGCACGGTCGTGGTGCCGCGCGGCACCGACAGGCGCGCGAGCTCGCCGGGCGTGAGGTTCGTGTACTCGATGTGCAGGTGCGTATCGATGAATCCGGGCACGACGTGGCTGCCGCGCGCGTCGATCTCCTCGACGCCCTCCCCCGCCGGCGCGTGGTCCCACGGGGTGAGCGCGGCGATGTGGCGCCCGGCGACGACGACGTCGCGCTCCAGCCACTCCTCGGTGCCGGGCGACTGCACGAGGCCTCCCCGCACGATGAGGTCGGGGCGTGAGAGGCCCGCCGCCACCGCCCGCAGGCGCGCGAGCTCGTCCGGCGTGGGCAGGAGGGACGTGTAGGCGGTCATGCGGACTCCTCGGGGGGTCGCGGTGTGGAGCGGATGCGGGCCTCGGTCGCCTCGCCGGTCGGGGTGGGGTCGAGGACGCCCGCCATCGCGGCGCCGACGCGCGCGGTGGTGGCCTCGGGGGCGGGCAGGTCGGCGACCACGCGACCGCTGTAGAGCACGACGACGCGGTCGGCGACGGCGCGGATCTCCTCGAGGTCGTGCGAGGCGACCACGACGGCGGCCCCGGCCTCGGCGGCGGCGACGAGGCGCTCCCGCACCGCCTGCGCCGCGCGCAGGTCGAGGCCCTGCGACGGACCGTAGGCGAGCACGAGGCGCGGCGCGCCGCTGGGACTGTCCGGCCACGCGCGGCCGAGCTCGCGCGCCACGAGGAGCTTCTGCTGGTTGCCGCCGCTCAGACCGCCGGCGGCGAGCGCGGGCACCGCGGGGCGCACGTCGAACGCCGTCAGACGCTCGGCGGCGTCCGCCCGGCGCGATGCCCTGTCCGCGCGCCGGCCGCGCAGGCCCCGGGCGACGTCGTACACCTTGAGCGTGTCGGCGAGCGTCATCGCGGGCACGAGGGCGTTGGCCCGCTCCTCGGGGATCCACGCGACCCCCGCCCGCAGCAGCTCCGCAGCGTCGGGGGCGAGGCGGCCCGCGACACGCACGGTGCCGGATGCGGGGATCCGCAGTCCGGCGAGCACGTCCAGCAGCACGTCCTGGCCGCTGCCGGCGACGCCGGCGACGCCGACGATCTCCCCGGCGCGCACGGTGAGGGTCGCCTCGTCCAGGCGCGTCCCGTTCTCGCCGACGGCGCTCACGGCGCGCGCGTCGACGACGATCTCGCCCGGCGCTCGCGGCGCGCGCGGGGCGGGCTCGGGGAGGTCCCCGACCATGAGCCGGGCGATCTCGGCGGGCTCGAGCCCGCGGGCCGGCCCCGCGTGGACGCGGCGCCCATGCGAGAGCACGGTGACGTCGTCGGCGACGGCGCGCACCTCTTCGAGCCGGTGGGTGATGAGCACGATCGCGGTGCCGAGGTCGCACAGCGCGCGGAGGTGGTCGAACAGTCCGCCCACCTCGAGGGGGCCGAGGCTCGCGGTCGGCTCGTCGAGGATCAGGGTCGTCGCGCCCTCCGCCAGCGCCACCACGATCTCCCCCAGCTGCCGATGGGCCTGGCTCAGCCGCGCCGTGGGGACGTCGAGGTCGACGGCGACTCCGGCGCGCTCGAGCGCCGCGACGAGGTCGGCACGGGCCGACCGGCGGCGGAGCACTCGACGACGGCCCGCCAGCAGGAGGTTCTCGACGAGCGTCAGCTCGCCGACGAGGCTCAGCTGCTGCGGCACGAGGTCCACTCCCTCGGCGCGCCCGTCCGCGCGGTCGCGCGGCGTGTACGGCCGCCCGCCGAGCTCCAGCTCCCCGGTGTCCGGGCGGTCGACGCCGGCGAGGATCTTGGCGAGCGTCGACTTGCCGGCGCCGTTCTCCCCGACGAGCGCGTGCACGGCGCCCGGACGCACGACGATGTCGACGTCCTCGAGCGCGCGCACCGAGCCGAACCGGCGCGAGACCGACCGGGCGACGAGCGCCCGGTCGGTCTGCGCGGACGCGGTCGTCACGGAACGGTCACGCTTCCGTCGGAGATGCCGGCGACGAGCTCGTCGACCTTCGCGGCCACGTCGGCCGGCACGGCGCCGTCGACGGTGTTGATGTCCTGGAAGACGATGCCGCCGTTGGCGAGCGTGGACGTGACGCCCTTGCCGCCGAACGTGTCCGCCTTCACCTCGTCGACCCACGCCTTCACGATCGGGTACATGTCGATGTCGACAGTCGACACGTTGGTCTTGAGGGCCTCGGCGCCCGCGGCGGGCGAGACGCCGACCGACAGCGTGCCGGCGCTCGAGGCGGCCGCGCCCACGCCCGCCGCGATGCCGTCGCCGGTCGTGTAGACGAGCTTCGCGCCCTGGCTGATGAGGCCCGACGTGGCGGACGCGGCGGCCTCGGCGTCGTCGAAGCTGCCGGCGTAGACGACCGGGAGGAGTGTCGCGGAGGGGTTCGCGGCCGTCACGCCCTGCTGGAAGAACTGGTCGGTGGCCTTGACGAAATCGAGCTCCATGCTCTCCACGCGTCCGATCGGGGTCGCTCCGGTCAGGCCGGCGATGTAGCCCGACAGATAGCCGACCTGCGCGGAGTCGTACGTCCACGTCTCGACGTTGTCGGTGTACTTCTCGAGGATGTCCGGGCCGCCCGAGGCGGTGAAGTGCACGTCGGGGAAGTTCTTCGCGACGGAGAAGATCGCGTCGCCGAGCTCGATGCCGTGGCCGATGACCAGGTCGAAACCCTGGCTGGCGAAGTCGGCGACGACCGGCTCGCTCGTCGCCGGGTCGGCCATGCCCTCGCGCAGCTCGTACGTGATCTCCCCTTCGTCCTGCAGCTTCTCGAGCGCGTCGGCGAGGGCCTGGTTGAAGGCGCCGTCGTTCGCGTTGCCGGGCGTGAGCGCGCCGACGCGGATGACGTCGTCGCCCGCGGCGGCGGCGGGGGCGGAGGAGGCGGCGTTGCCCGCGCCGGAGCATCCGGCGAGGGCGAGGGCGCCGGCGGCGAGGGCGGCGAGGAGGACGGGACGGGTGCGCATGTGCGGCCTTTCGGGTGGTTTCGCGGTGTGCGGTGGCGGTCAGGGACGGGGTGTGACGGTGAAGCCGGGGGCGAGCGTCGCGCCGACGAAGGCGGCGCTGTCGGGCGACCAGTGCGCGAGCACGGCGCCGGTGGCGACGTCGAAGCACGGGTCGAGACGGACGTGGGCGGGGGCCGCATCCGGATGCAGAGCCGCGTCGTCGACGCACACGGCGGGAGTGCCGTGCACGTCGCGCACGACACCCTCGCGCGGCAGTCGCCCCTCGCGGGCGAGGCCGATCACGGCCGCGGTGGCGAGGAAGCCGCGGAGGGTGGTGTCGTCGGCGCACGAGTCAGGGTCCTTGGCGCACCCGCGCGTCCACGCGATCGTGCCGTCGTCGCCGACGTGCACCGCGCTGCGCTGCGTGCCGAAGGGCTCGTCGCCCTGCCCGATGACGGCGATGAGTACGCGCAGGTCGTCACCGGACCGCTCGATGCGGATGTGCTCGGTGTAGAGGGGCTCGGATTTCGCCCCCGTCACCACGAAGCCGTCGGGCCAGCCCGCCACGACATCGGCGAGGGCGACGGTCCGGGGCTCGGCGGCGGGTGCGGCAGCGGCGACGGCGGCCACGCCCGCACCGCACACGCCCGCCACCGCCGCGGCGCACGCGGCGAGGACGAGAAGCGGGCGCGAGCGGATCATGCCGACGGCACCTCCGCGACGGCCAGACGGCGGGCGGCGTGCTCCAGCTCGGCGCGCAGCGCGGCCTTGCGATCGTCGTCGGCGAACGACGCCTCGATCGAGCGCGCGGCGAAGCCGATCAGGTCCGTCTCATCGAAGCCGTACTCCGCCGCGGTGACGGCCCAGTCGGCCTCGAGCGACGACCCCAGGGGCGCCGGATCGTCGGTGTTGAGCGTGACGGAGACGCCGGCGTCGAGCAGGCGCGGCAGCGGGTGCTCCTCCCACGTGCGGTAGAGGCCCAGGGTGAGGTTCGAGCGCGGGCACACGCCGAGGCTGATGCCGTCGCTGACGAGGCGGGCGATCAGCGCCGGGTCCTCGACCGCTCGCACACCGTGGTCGATGCGCTCGGCGCCGAGCAGATCGAGCGCGTCCCACACGCCCACGGGGCCGCTGGACTCGCCGGCGTGCACCGTGCGCCGCAGGCCCGCCGCCTTCGCACGGGCGAACGCTTCGCGGAACTTCTCCCCCGTGCGCCCCGTGACCTTCTCGTCGCCGTCGACCGAGAGCGCGATCACTCGGGCCGGGCGTGCGGCCGCGAGCGCGGCGACGGCGTCGTCGGCCGAGGCGGCGGACTGCCCGCGCAGCAGCGAGTAGGCGATGCCGACCGCGCACAGCCCGTCCTGCTCGGCCTCGTCGAAACCGGCCGCCAGCGCGCGCATGAGCTCGATCTCGCGCCCGCGCCACGCGTTCCAGTGCGTCGGGTTGACGATGACGTCGGAGTAGAGGACGCCCGACGCGCTCTGGCGCGCGGCGAAGGCGTACGCCACCCGCGCCGCCTGTGCGGCGGTGCGGACGAGGCCGCACTGCCAGTCGAGGAAGCGGAGGAAGCCCGAGAGCCCGGCGGCCCCCGCGCCGGCGCCTCCGCCCGTGGTGACCTCGGGCGCGGCGAACGCGTCGTGCGTCGTGATGTCGAACAGCGTCGCGGCCGGTCCGGGCAGCGCCGCGCCGTTCTCGCGAGCCAGGAGGAGGATGTCGGCGAGCGAGAACGTGCCTTCGAGGTGCACGTGGACTTCGGCCTTGGGCAGGGCGCGGATCGTTCCCTCGTCGATCCGCGCGGGCGCCGGGTGTCGGGACATGGAGCTCTTTCGATCGGGTTCGTGTCGTACGGTAACGAGGGATTCGCACTTGTTGACAAGTTGGAGCGATACCGTTCGAAGGCCGTAACGAGACGGAAACGCTCGGGCATGATCGTGGAGGATGCGGCTCGCCGCGCCAATTCGCGCCGTAGCACTTGTTCACAAGGAGACACATGACGATCGACGCCACCCCTGCGCTGTCCGCAGCGGACCTCGCGCTGCTGCGCCAGAGCATCGACGTGGCCGAGCGCGCCCGCGCGGCCGGCGCGCACCCGTTCGGCGCCCTCGTCGCCGACGCGTCGGGCGCTGTCGTCAGCTCCGCCGGGAACAACTCGCTGCCGCCCGAGGGCGACCCCACGCAGCACGCCGAGCTGCGCGCGGTGGCCGCCGCCTTCCGCGCGCTCGGGCCCGACCGCATGGCCGGCACGACGCTGTTCACGAGCGCCGAGCCGTGCGCGATGTGCTCGGGCGCGGCGTACTGGTGCGGCATCGATCGCGTCGTCTACGCCCTGTCGGAGGAGCGGCTCCTCGTCCTCACGGGCGACCACCCCGAGAACCCGACGTTCTCGCTCCCGTGCCGCGAGGTGTTCGCACGCGGCCAGCGCCCCATCGAGGTCGTGGGCCCGCTCCTGGAGGACGAGGCCGCCCGCGCCCACATCGACTTCTGGGTCTAGCCGCGCGGCACGCCACCCCACGGCGGGCGCACCGTCCGCACGACCGAGTACGACACGATGTCGGGGTCGTGGTACTCGCGGCTGTACAGCAGCCGGCGCCCGCTCGCGCCGATCCCGATCACCTCGATCGTCATGACGGGGGTGCCCGGGTCGCGCTCGAACAGCTCGGCGAGCGGCGCATCCAGCGTCGAGACACCGGGATTCGCGACCTCCCAGATGACCGACTCGCCCCACACGCGAGCGGCGGCGGTGAACACCGACTCGTCCGGGTCGACCGGGTCGTCGTAGCCGGGCGGCAGCGGCAGGGCGTCGTCGGCGATCATCGCCACGACGCCGTCGGCGCGCCAGCGCTTGCGCGCCGCGAGGATCGGCGTCGTCGCGGGCAGCTCCATGGCGGCGCCGACGTCGGCGCCGATCGTGGCGCGCTCGGCCGACAGCGTCTCGACCTCGGCGACGTAGCCGAGGCGGTCGAGCAGCTCGGTGTGCTCGAACTGCTCCTCCAGGCGCACGCTCAGGCGGAGCGCGATCGGGTCCACCGTCGTCACCGACCCCTGGCGGCGCCGCACGATGCCCTGCGCCTCGAGCGCCGACATGGCGCGCCGCAGCTGCTGGCGCGTGCACCCCAGCCGCGCGGTCAGATCGAACTCGCCGGGCAGCGGCGTCCCGGATGCGGCGGCCTCGCGCACGTAGCGCAGCAGGCCGTGCTGCACCCGCAGGCTCTCCCCTTCCGAACGCGGTCGGGGAAGCGGCAGGAATGCGGTCACGACGGCCTCTCGCTCGCGGCACGGCGTGCCGGTGCCCCCACGCTAGCGCGCAAGCGAGGGGCGGCGCGTCACCAGCCCATCGAGCCCGGCACGCCCTTGATCGGACCCGCGATGTCGGGCGTCACCCAGCCGCCGTAGAACCCGCCGGGCTGCGGCTGCACCTCCACGTCGTCGACCAGGCAGCGGTCCATCGGCCCCGCGTACACCGCGACGCGGTCGGCGAGCACCTCGTAGCCGGGGGCGGGACGGGGGTAGTTCCACGCCGCGGCGGGCCGGGTGACGCCGCCGCCGTGCACGTCGAGATACCGCGCGCCGCCCTTGAACTCGCAGAAGGACGCGCCTTCGCCGGGGGTCAGAGCGCCGGCGGCGAAGTCGGCGATCGGCACGTAGTAGACGGGAGCGTGGCTGGTCTCCAGCACCCGCACGACGTCGGCGGTGTCGAGGATCACCTCGCCGCCGAGCTCGATCCGCACCCGCCGCGGCACCCGCTCCACGCGCGGGGGGCGCGGGTAGCTCCACACCGACTCCTGACCGGGCCCGACCGGATCGGGCTGAGGACGACGGCTCACGACAGCCCCACCATCTCGGCGCTGCGCTCCCACAGCATCTTCGCGAGGCCCGGGTCGTCGGCCAGCCTGCTCGTGCGCGCCGGACGGTTGTTCGCGTAGTACCCGCCCGGCTGCCAGTCCACTCCTGGCTTGCCGAGCGCGAGCCACGTCAGCCGGGCCCCGCCCCCCTCGACGGGGACCAGCAGACGGCGGCTCACCGGATTGCTGTACACGAACCGCCACGGGCCCTGCGAGGCCGACGCGAAGCTCGTGGCGACGGCCCCGGGGTGGAACGCGACGGCGTTCACGCCGGTGTCGGCGAATCGGCGGTGCAGCTCCTTCGTGAACAGGATGTTCGCGAGCTTGGCGTTGCCGTATGCGCGCGACGCGGAATAGCGACGGCGCCCCTGCAGGTCGTCGATGTCGAAGCGCGAGAAGCGCTGCGCGGCGACGCTCGAGGTCTGGATGACGCTCGCCGCGCTCTCCTGGAGCCGCGGGAGCAGCAGGTTCGTGAGGAGGAAGCCGCCGAGGTGATTGACCTGGAACGTCAGCTCGAAGCTGTCGGCGGTCTCCCGCCGCGCGCCGAAGATTCCGCCGGCGTTGTTGGCGAGCACGTCGATGCGCGGGTACTCGGCGAGGAGGGTCTCCGCGAGCCCGCGCACCTGTGCGAGATCCGCGTAATCGGCGACGTGCCACGGCGCGCCGAGCGGCTCGGCGACGCGTCGCGTCTTGTCGGGGTCGCGCCCGACCACGACGACCCGCTCGCCGGCGTCGTGCAGCTGCCTCGCGGACGCGGCGCCGACGCCGTCGCTCGCACCTGTGATCACGATGGTCCGTGCCACCGCTCCTCCTCGTCCTCGCGTGCCGATCGGGTCAGAGATCGATCTTGTCGTTGTCGCCCTCGTAGCGCTCGCCGGTGACCTTGTGCTTCACGAAGGCGATCGCGCTCGCGATCCGGCCTCCGGGGCTGTCCCAGTATTCCGCGCCCGATGCGTCGACCTTCAGCAGCGCGACCTCGGGGTCCTCCGGGCCGTTCGGGAACCACGCCTCCAGGCCCGGTCCCCACAGCTCGCGCAGCTTCGCGGTGTCGTCGACGAGCTGGGCCGTGCCCGTGATCGACAGCCACGCGTCCGACGAGCTGAACGACACCCCGACGGCGGCGTCGCGCGCGACGTCCTCGACGGCGGAGGCGTGGCGGCCGATGACGAACCACAGGTCGCCGTCGAACTCGGTCTCCTGCACGGTCAGCGGGTGGGCGCGCAGCTCGCCGCCGTGGGAGCGGGTCGTCAGCATCGCGAAACGGAACTTCCTCAGCAGCTCGGCGAGCTTGCGCAGCTCATCGGCGTCGGCCATGGCGGTGTCCTTTCCGGAGGGGAGTCTCCATCCCACCCCCGACCGCGTGGCCGCCGCCCCGGCTTGACAAGCTCAGAGCTCGGCGCTCTCCTCGTCGGGCACGGGCGTCTGCTGGGACAGCGCCAGACGCCAGTGGCCGCCCTCGCGGGCATACACGCTCGTCATCGCGGCGTCGAACGGCGGCCCGCCGGAGGCGCGGAACGCCCGTGCGCGGTACACGAACGCCGCGGCCTCCTCGCCGAGCGGGATGAACCGCTCGTCGGTGATCTCGTACGCCGACCACGCCGGGGCGTCGTCGAGCGAGGCGATGACACGGTCGCGGTCGTACACGTCGCCGTCGGCGAGGATCATGACGGCGTCGTCGGTCATGATCTCGCCGTAGAAGTCGCCGCCCGAGCCGTCGCACAGGGCCCTCCATCCGGCGTTCTCGAGGCGCAGCAGCTCGGTGAGATCGAAGTCCATGGCTCCAGCATCCGCCGCGCGGCGCGCCCCGGCAATCCGCCACGCCCCGCGAGAACTCACGGCGGCTTCCCAGCTTCGCGGGACCATTCTCGGCGCCGCCGTCGTTCTTCTCAATGACGCCGCAGCGTGCAGCGTCGAAGCCAGCAGAGCGACGCCGCAGCCGGCGGCGTCGACAGGAGGAATCGTGACAAGCGAGTACCGCAAGACACCCGAGGCGCTCAGCCGCCTCACGCC